>NZ_WTVM01000045.1 GCF_012910885.1 Azoarcus taiwanensis
ACCTTGTAGCCGCGTCGCGCAAGCTCCGCTGCGAGCTGCATGGTCATCGTGGTCTTGCCCGCCCCGCCCTTTTGCGACAGCAAGGCAACCCGCCTGGCCTTCTTCGTCATGCGTTCTGATCCCCGCTCGATTTCCGTCCCGTCCCGGTATGGTACCGCGTCAGTTATTTCTTTATGACGAGTCGCGTCGTTATACTCGCCGCACGAACAACCAGGGGACATCATCACCATGAAACTCGAAACGCTCGCGGTACATGCCGGTTACGAACCCGATCCGACCACCAAGGCGGTCGCGGTGCCGATCTACCAGACCACCTCCTTCGCCTTCGACGACACCCAGCACGGGGCGGATCTGTTCGACCTCAAGGTGCAGGGCAATATCTACACCCGCATCATGAACCCGACCCAGGACGTGCTGGAGAAGCGGGTCGCGGCAATGGAAGGCGGTATCGCCAGCCTGGCGCTGGCCTCGGGCATGGCGGCGATCAGCTCCGCATTCCAGACCATCGCGGAAGCCGGTGACAACATCGTCACCTCGAGCACGCTGTACGGCGGCACCTACAACCTCTTTGCCCACACCCTGCCGCAATACGGCATCGACGTGCGCTTTGCCGACTACAGCGACCCGGACTCGTTCGAGAAACTGATCGACGCCCGCACCAAGGCTGTGTTCTGCGAGTCGGTCGGCAACCCGCTGGGCAACGTCACCGACTTCGAGCGCCTGGCCGAGATCGCCCACCGCAACGGCGTACCGCTGATCGTCGACAACACCGTGCCTTCGCCCTACCTGTGCCGGCCGATCGAGCACGGCGCCGACATCGTGGTGCACGCGCTGACCAAATACCTCGGCGGCCACGGCAACTCCATTGGCGGGATCATCGTCGACTCCGGCAAGTTCCCGTGGGCCGAACACAAGGAGAAGTTCCGCCGCCTGAACGAGCCGGACGTCTCCTACCACGGCGTCGTTTATACCGAAGCACTCGGCCCGGCAGCCTACATCGGGCGTGCCCGCGTGGTGCCGCTGCGCAACATGGGTGCTGCCATCTCGCCGTTCAACGCCTTCCTGATCCTGCAGGGCATCGAAACGCTGGCGCTGCGCATGGACCGCATCTGCGAGAACTCGGTGAAGATCGCCGAATTCCTCAAGGGGCACGCCAAGGTCGAGTGGGTGAACTACGCCGGCCTGCCAGACCACAAGGACCATGCACTGGTGCAGAAGTACATGGGCGGCCGCGCGTCGGGCATCCTGAACTTTGGCGTCAAGGGCGGCAGCGCAGCCGGTGCTCGCTTCCAGGATGCGCTCAAGCTGGTCACCCGCCTGGTGAACATCGGCGACTGCAAGACGCTGGCCTGCCACCCGGCCTCGACCACTCACCGTCAGCTCGGTCCCGATGAAATGGCGAAGGCCGGAGTGTCGGAAGAGATGATCCGTCTGTCGATCGGCATCGAGCATGTCGACGACCTGATCGCCGATCTCGACCAGGCACTGGCCACGGCATGAACTGCTTCGAACGCTGAATCGACTTCGGAATCGGCGTCCGATAGAAGCCGAACCGATAAATAAGTCACGGAACCGGCTCCCTTCCTCCCGAAGGGACCGGTTTTTTTGATTTACCGCACTGCCAACGTGGGTTCACGTCTGTATCATTCGCGTCGCGTACGGGTTCACCCGTATAACTAAAGGGCTATTACAACCGCGAATGAAACTCCGTTCCTTCATCTTCGGTGCGTCGGCTGCAGTCGGCGCGGTGTTCTTCATCGGAAGCTGGATCTCCAACAGCCAGAGCTTCGAGAACATCCTGCGCGAACAGGTGCGTCAGCAATCCGACGACATCGCCCGCCTGACCTTCTCGTCCATGTACGAGATCATGAGTCGTGGCTGGACACGGGAAGAAGCCGAACATTTTCTCGCAACGCTGCGCAAGACCTCAACTCAAGAAGGGCTTGCGGTCGAGCTCTATCGCACGCCAGTGGTGGAAGCGCGGTACGGCCCGATCGAGCAACCCGCGTTCGGGCCGAACGTGCGCATCGTGATGGAGACCGCCGAGCGGCACGACGATCTTGTGGCTGGCCGGGTTCGCACGACAAAGCCGCTGATCGCCGAGGAAAACTGCCTGGTGTGTCACCGCAATGCCAGCATTGGTGACGTGCTCGGCGTACTGGAAATCGTCCACCCTTTTGACGATGCACTGCAGGACGCCCGCCTGGCCTTTCAGAGCAATGCGATCAAGGGGGGGCTGATCGGCCTCTTGCTGGCCTTTGGTGCCATCTGGTGGGTAGAGCGCAGAATCACCCGGAGCGTTTCGGAAGTCGAGAGCAATCTCGCCTCGATCGCACGGCTATCGGACCTGCGCCAGCTCGCGCTCGCTCGTTATACCCCGGGTTTTGACGAGTTCGACCGCGTCCAGAAGGCGGTGACCGCGCTCGCCCAGCGCTTGCGCACCATCGCGGTGGACAAGGACATCTTGATGTTCGAGGTCGGTCTGCTCGAGAAATTCGTGATCACCTCGGAAGTGATTCGCGACTGGCGAGAGTACGTCGGCCAGCTGCTGCAGGATATCAACACGGTGCTGCATGCGCCGATCCTGTTCTCGGTTTTCCAGATCGACGACGAGCTGTTCGACATCGAGGTGTTCTGGTATCGAAAGCCGGGCATGGCCGCACGCAACCAGATCGAGAAATCGGTACTCGAGATTCTGCATCGGGATGAACGATTCGACGTCGGCGTCGAGCTGCATGTGCACCATCATTTCCCCGAAGCCGACGAGCCGCTGTCGATGCCGGACGACGACGCGCTTGCGCTGCAGATCAAGTCCTTCTTCGTCGACAAACCGAAGATCGGCAGCATCGTCGGCATCGGGGTGCACTCCGATACCTTGCGCGAACCGACACAGCAACTCGTGCTCGAGAGCATCTTGTCGACGCTGCTCAACGTGGTCGGCTCGATCAAGGCGATTCACAAATACACACGCGACCTCGAGTACTACGCGACCCGCGACCCGCTTACCGACCTCTACAACCAGCGTGTGTTCTGGGAGTTGCTTGGCTACGAGTTGAACCGCTGCAACCGCCACAACACCAAGTGCACGCTGTTGATGATCGACCTGGACAACTTCAAGCTCATCAACGACCACTTCGGTCATGCGGTTGGCGACAAGTTCCTGCAGAACTTCGCTCGCGCCATCCAGTCGGCCTTGCGCGGCGGCGACATCTTCGCCCGCTACGGGGGCGACGAGTTCGTTGCGCTGCTACCCGAATCCGATCTGGAACAGGGCTATACGGTGGCCCGTCGGGTCCTCGAGGCTGCGCGCGAGGTCGTGGTGGATGTGGGCGAGCAAGGCAAGGCCAGCGCGTCGGTGTCGATCGGCATGGCGGTCTATCCGGACCACGCGACCGAACCGAAGGATATGTTCCTGTTCGCCGACACCCTCATGTACAAGGCCAAGGCCGAGGGCAAGGAGCGCGTCGCTCTCCCGACCGAGACCGATGTAATGGAAACATTCCGCAGCATCTCCGACATGAGTGTCGCGGTCATGAACGCGGTCAACGAGCGTCGGGTGATCCCATTCTTCCAGCCCATCGTCGCGGTCAATGGCGAGGGGCCCGGCGCGGTGGAAGTCTTGTCGCGCATCGAGATCAACGGCGAGATCATGCGAGCCGACCAGTTCATCGAAGTGGCCGAGAAGATGGGCATCATCCATCGCCTCGACGCATTGGTGATCGAGGCAGCGCTCGAAAGCGTGCACCGCAGCGGCTTCGAAGGCCACGTGTTCTTCAACCTTTCGCCGCGGGCGCTGGTGTTGTCGGAGTTCATCCGTACCCTGCGCACCATCGTTCACCAGTCGAAGATCCCCCCGAACCGCATCGTCTTCGAGATTACCGAGCGCGATACGGTCAAGAACCTGTCCCTACTCGAACAGTTCTTCGTGGAACTCAAATCCGAGGGTTTCGGGTTGGCGATCGACGATTTCGGCTCCGGATTCTCGTCCTTCCATTACCTGCGGCGCTTCCCCTTCGATTTCCTGAAGATCGAGGGCGACTTCATTGCGAACATGCTGCACAGCGAACGCGACCGCATCTTCGTGCGTTCGATCAACGAGCTCGCCCGCGCGCTCAATATTCAGGTCATTGCGGAGTACGTAGAGTCGGAAGAGGTGCTCGAAATGGTTCGCCAACTGGGCATCGACTATGCTCAGGGTTACCACGTTGGTCGTCCGAGCCAGAACAGCAACGTCAAACTGGGCGCATGAGTCTGCGAGCTCCAACCAAACCCCGGGGTGCGTATCCCGGGGTCAGACTGGGCCCGGACGCCGTCGCGTCCGCTCAGAGCGCCGCCATTGATCCGTCCGGTGCGATCCGGCTGATAAAACGCGCGAGCTCGATATCCTTGTCGGTCAGCCCACCAGCGTCATGCGTGGTGAGGACGATCTCAACCCGGTTGTAGACGTTCGACCACTCCGGATGATGGTCAAGCTTCTCGGCCATCAGGGCCACGCGCGACATGAAGCCGAAAGCCTGGTTGAAGTCGGTGAATCGAAAACTGGCTGAAATCGCATCCCGGCCCACCATGCGCGACCATCCGTCGAGTTGCGCCAGTGCCGCTTCGCGTTGTTGTTCGCTGAGTCTCATCGCCATTGTTGTTCTCCGTTGATCTTCGACCGGTGAGACAAGCCCCGGCCGGCGCGGTTCATCGACACGCGTTGAGGTATGCTCGCCCCCTGTTTGAATGGAGTTACGAGAGTTGCGGGATTTCTACGACGTCATCGTGATCGGGGCCGGCGCAGCCGGCATGATGTGTGCTGCAGTCGCCGGCCAGCGCGGGCGCAGCGTGTTGCTCGTCGATCACGCCGAGAAACTCGCCGAGAAGATTCGGATCTCCGGCGGGGGTCGCTGCAACTTCACCAATCGCAAGATCACGCCCGACAACTTTCTGTGCCGCAATCCGCACTTCGTGCGCTCGGCACTGGCGCGCTACACACCACAGGACTTCATCGACCTTGTCGAGCGCCACGGCATCTCGTACCACGAGCGTGATCACGGACAGCTCTTCTGTGACGAATCAGCGCAGGACATCATTCAGATGCTGCGTACTGAATGCGATTACGGGGGCGTCGAATGGATGATGCCAGCCGAGGTGCGCGCGATCGCCGCGGTCAGGACCGAGCATGGCCGATACCGTGTCGACAGTTCGCGCGGCAGCATCGATTGCACGAGTCTGGTGATCGCCACCGGCGGCTTGTCGATTCCCAAGATTGGTGCCACGCCATTTGGCTATCGCATCGCCGAGCAATTCGGTTTGCCTATCGTTGCCCCCCGACCGGCACTGGTGCCGCTCACACTGCCACCGGAGACACTGGCCGAACTCCAGCCTTTATCGGGCGCTTCGCTCGATGTCGCGGCGTCATGCAATGGCGCGCGCTTTCGCGAAGCCATGCTGATTACGCACCGCGGTCTGTCGGGTCCGGTGATTCTGCAGATCAGCAGCTACTGGCAGGCACAAGCCTACGAGAAACGCGACTTGGCACCGGTCAGCATCGATCTGCTGCCCGGACTGGACGCGCTCGAATGGTTGCAGCAAAAGCGCGGTGAGCGCGCCCTGCTCGCCAACCTGCTCGCCGAGCGCCTGCCAAGGCGTTTCGCCCACGCCTGGTGCACGCTGCACGGATGGGACAAGCCGGTGCGCCAGATGTCGCCGACTGAGCTCGAAGCGGTCGCCACCGCACTGAGTGACTGGCGGATCGCGCCGTCCGGCACCCAGGGTTACGCCAAGGCCGAGGTGACCCTCGGCGGCGTCGATACCGACGCCTTGTCCTCCAAGACCATGGAGGCGCGCAACTGTCCTGGGCTTTTCTTCATCGGTGAGGTCATGGACGTCACCGGACACCTGGGCGGCTTCAACTTCCAGTGGGCCTGGGCGTCCGGGCACGCCGCAGGCCAGTTTGTCTGAATGGCCTTACCAGCAGATCAGTCTCAAGTCCGACAGACTGCTAGCTGACGCGACGTCGTGCCTTGACGAGTAGCGGCACCAGCGTGACCGCCTGCAGCCCAAGGAGCATCACGAAGGCGGCCTTCAGCGAACCGACCATGGTCCAGTCCCACCCCTGCAGAAGGTCGAGAATCAGACCGAGACCCCACTGCACGACGAACGCGCCGAGAAAGGCCATCAGGTTGATCGCCGTGCTGACCCGGCCAAAGGCCTCTTTCTGGAAGCTCGAGGCGCAGGCGATGTAGGCCTGTGCATTGACCGACGACAGCACGCCGAGCAGGAACCACATCACCATCACCGGTCCCCATTGCATGAGGATGCAGATCTGCACCGCAAGCATCATGCTGAAGCCCACCTGGATGAGGTTGAGCGGGGTCACGCCGCGCCGGTTGAGCCGGGTGCCGAGCATGCCGATGGAAAGCTGCCCCGCGAGCATGCCGATGTTGAGCACCATCAGGTAGCTTGCCGCCCGCGTCAGCGACATGCCATTCACGTTCATCAGCCAGGGGATGGCCCACAGACTCTGCAGGGCCATGAAACCACCGGTAAAGAACATCGCCGAGCCGGCGAAACGCAGAAAGGCCGGTGCGGCGAAGATGTGTCCGACCGAGCGGAACGCCTGGGCGATGGTTTCCTTGCCATCATGGCGCGAGTCGTTGGGCAGCGACACAAAGATGAAGAGCGAGATAGCGGCCGCGACCACAGCAATCACCCAGAAGATGCCACGCCAGCCAAGAATCGGCAGCAGGGCTTCGACCGGCGCACTGGCCGTGAGCGCGCCCATCGCGCCCGCAGCCATGATGTAGCCGGTCATCGAGCTCTGGCGCTCGGGTGGATACCACATTGCAAAGCCTTTCAGACCGGCCATCAGGCAGGCCGACACGCCCAGACCGATAAGACCGCGTGCCAGGCCGAGCTGGCCGAGCGAATCGCCCATCGCAAACGCGGCGGCACCGATCGCGGCAAGCAGCAGGAGCGCACCTTCGACGCGCTTCGGACCATAGCGGTCGAGTGCGATACCGAGGGGGATCTGCACCGCGCCGAACGTCAGAAAGTAAGCACTGGTCAGGAGCCCGAGATCCGCCGCCGACAGCCCGAGATCGCTGGTGAGATCTGGGGAGATCACCGCATTGACAGTGCGCAGCAGGTAAGAAAGATAGTAGCCGAGCGCAAACGGAAGAAAAATCGACACCCACGCATTGGGGCGTTCGCCATGCAACATGCAGACTCCGGAATAGGTAGCGAGATGCGAGATTCTAACCTCGCCACTCGCCGGACTCGAGTGCTTCGACCTGTTGATGAACATCAAGGCGACGGTGCGCCATGCTCGGAAGAATATGTCCGCATATCAGAGGAGACGGAAAATGACCGATATCACCGGGGTAATGACACAGGACCACCGACATTGCGACGAATACTTCGCGGAAGCCGAGAATGCCTGTCTGGACGGTGACTGGACGCGGACCGAGCAAGCATTTGAACGCTTCGCCACCGCGCTTGAGGAACACTTCGGCCTCGAAGAGGGCATGTTGTTCCCGCGCTTCGAAGAAGCGACCGGCATGACGAGCGGCCCCACGGCGATGATGCGGATGGAACATCAGGATCTGCGCGCTCAGGTCGAAGAGATGCGCGCGGCCATTGCCCGCCAGGATGCCGACGCCTATTCGGGTGAATCCGAAACACTGCTGATCATGATGCAACAGCACAACATGAAGGAAGAGAACATCCTCTATCCGATGTGCGATACGCGCATTTCCGATGCGGCGGAGACTGCCGGGACCCTTGCCAAGCGGCTGGCGGAGGCTGGGGCGTGAAAACCATCGACGGACGCGGTCTCGAGCCGCCGAAGCCCTTCGAACTGGTGATGGAGGGCATCGCAGACCTGGAGTCCGGCGATTCCATCAAGCTTCTGCTCGATCGCATGCCCTGGCCGCTGTTCCGCGTCCTTGACCGGGACGGCTATCGTCACAACGAGACCATACGCGAGGATGGTGTGGTCGAAATCGAGATCACCGCACCATGATGCCCGCCGGCGCTGCCCTCGGTTACGACGCGACGCCGCCGATTTCGGCGCCGTTGCGTTACTTTCTGACGGCGCCGTTCTTCGGCATGCTCGCCGGTCTATTGCTTCTGATTTCACCCGACGTGTTGGTGTCGCGGTGGACGCCGGGCGCCTTGGCGCTCACTCACCTCGCCACGCTCGGGTTCATGGTAATGGTGATGGTCGGCGCGCTGTTCCAGATTCTGCCTGTCGTATGCGGCGCGGCCATCCCAATGGCAGGCCGGATTGCCCTGGCAGTCCATCTGTTGCTGGTCGGTGGCACGGTTGCACTCGCCACCGGTCTCTACAAAATGAGTCCGCCCATCCTGACTGTCGCCGCCGCGCTTCTGGGGATGGCACTTTCGGTTTTTCTGCTGAGCGCAATGATCGGACTATCGAAGGTCGGCAGTGGCACCGGGAGTCAGCGCGACGTCAGATTGGCACTGATCGGCCTGGGCGTAGCCGCACTGCTCGGTCTTTCGCTCGCGCTCACGCGCGCGCAAGGCCTTCCGTTGCCGATGTTCTCCATGCTGCAACTGCATCTGGGCTGGGCGCTACTTGGCGGAGCCGGCCTGCTCCTTGCCGCGACGAGCTGGATCGTCGTACCGATGTTTCAGATCACACCGTCCTACCCGCGAGCGATGATCAGATTCTGGGCGCTCTCTTGCACCGGTGCGCTGACCCTGTGGAGCATTTCGGTTCTTCTCGAGTGGAAAATCCTTTCGCTGATTCTGCTCGGCCTCATCGTGGCACTCACTGCGCTGTTTCTCTTTACCACGTTGGTGGTGATCGGAAAGACGCGTCGTAGCCACCCGGACGCCAGCTACAGGCTGTTTCGCCTCGGCATCTGGAGCTTGATCGCAGGACTTGTCTGCCTGCTGTCAACGCTTGTGAGCGACGCACCGATGCTGCGCATTCTGGCTGGGGTTCTGATCATTTACGGTGGCTTCGTCAGCGTGATCGAGGCGATGCTCTACAAAATCGTGCCCTTTCTTGCCTGGCTGCACTTGACCCAGTCGGGCATCAAAGCGCCCAACGTGCGGCAGCTGCAGCCGGAAGACGGAACACGGAACCAGCTGCGCATCCACACCGTGGCGCTCGTGATCCTGCTCATGGCGGTCTTACTCGGCAACGACTGGCTCACGAGGCTGGCGGGCGCCGCGATCGTCATCGAATTCGGTTGGCTGTTTTTCAACATGCACGGGGTGTTGTCAGCGTATCGCAAGACCCGTACCGATTCACCAGCACGACGCTACTCTTCGGCGGCGTAATGCTCTGCGGGCCGGCAGTCAGGCCCGCCCGCTCAACCACCCGACGACCGTCTCTGCATCCTTCTCCGGCGGGTGCACCGGATAGAAGACCTTCACGATCCGACCGTCCTCGATGACCATCGACATCCGCTTGTAGAGCTCCAGGCCGGCCGCGACGAAGGTCGGCAGCCCAAGCGCTTCCTTGAGCTTCAACCCATCGTCGCTAAGCAGCTGATACGGTAGCTTCAGTCTCTCACGCGCCTCGCACTGCTCTTCCGGTGATTGCGCACTGAGCCCGAATACCTTGGCACCGAGCGCACGCAGCTCGGCATGATGGTCTCGGAAACTGCAGGACTGCGGCGTGCATCCACGCGCGCCCGGAATCATGTCCCAGCCTTCGAGCGATGGCACACCCGGACGTCCCGTCCTCGGGTAGATGTACAGCACCCAGCGGCCCTCTATCGCAGACAGCGATACCGCTTCACCATCGGTGGAGATCAGGCTTACGTCGGGGATGCTACTGCCCGGCAAATGGGCAGCGGCGCCATCGTCAACGGGTTCGAGCACTTCTTGTGCAGAGGTTTCGTGCTTCATGATCCGATCGTCCAGATTGTTCGTACTCATTCGATTGTTCATCGTCGGGGAGAAGTACACGACTCGCCGACTGCCGGGCCTTTATAGCGGCCAGTCCTTCGTTTGTCGAGCAGCCGGTCCAGAGCGCTCGACCACTCTTCAGGTGACTGCCGCCCTGGCGTGAAACTGCGGCTGATCCCATTCGCCGGTCTCAATAAGCCCTGCGATGATCTGCACTGCGTCCCAGACATCGCAGTAGCTCGTGTACAAGGGCGTAAAACCGAAACGCACGATATCCGGCGCGCGGAAATCACCGATCACGCCCCGCGCGATCAAGGCCTGCATCAGCGCATAGCCGTGCCCATGGCGGAAGCTGACCTGCGAGCCGCGCATCGCAGCTTCGCGCGGACTGGCCAGCTCGAGCCCGGGGCACGAGGCTTCGACCAGCTCGATGAAGAGACTCGTCAGTGCAACCGATTTCTCGCGGATCACGCTCATGTCGGCGTCGAGCATGAGATCGACGCCGCATTCCAGCGCGGTCGCACCCAGCACCGGCGGCGTGCCGCACAGATAGCGCGCAATGCCCTCGGCCGGCCGGTAGTCGGCATCGAAGGCAAACGGCGCCGCATGCCCCATCCAGCCCGACAGCGGTTGGGCGAAACCGGCCTGGTGCTGGCCGGCCACCCAGACGAAAGCCGGCGCACCGGGCCCGCCGTTGAGATACTTGTAGCCGCAGCCCACAGCGAAATCCGCACCCGCGGCGTTGAGATCCACCGGCAGCGCGCCAGCCGAGTGCGCCAGATCCCAGATCACTAGCGCACCGGCGGCGTGGGCGGCTTCGGTGAGGCGGTGCATGTCGTGAATGCGGCCCGTGCGGTAGTTCACATGGGTCAGCATCAGCACCGCGGTGTCGTCGTCGAGCGCGGCAACCACGGTCTCGGCATCCGGCTCGTCCGGCAACAGCACCAGCTCGTGGCCCTGGCCGAGAAACGCGGCCAGCCCCTGCGCCATGTAGAGATCGGTGGGAAAGTTGTCGCGCTGGGAGACGATGCGGCGCCGCCCCGGCCGCAGCCCGACAGCGGCGGCCAGCACCTTGAAGAGATTCACCGAGGTCGAATCCGCGAGGACGGTCTCGCCCGCCCGCGCACCGATCAGGGTGCCGATCTTGTCGCCCACGCGTTGCGGCAGGTCTATCCAGCCGGCGGTGTTCCAGCTGCGGATGAGGTCCTTGCCCCATTCATGCTCGACCGCCTGACGCAGGCGCTCGGACACCGCACGCGGACGTGCGCCGAGCGAGTTGCCGTCCAGGTAGATCACCCCTTCGGGCAGGGCAAAACGCGCGCGGAAATCGCGCAGCGGATCGGTCGCATCGCGTGCGAGCAGTGCCTGCCTGTCGATTGTTGCTGTGCTCATGTTCATTCCTGTTTCAAGCTTCTGAGAATGGCGCGCACCGGCGAGGCGTCCAGCCCGGCGAGTTTCAGCGGTAGCGCCACCAGTTCGTAGTCGCCCTCCTCGACCGCATCCAGCACCAGGCCCTCGAGAATCACCATGCCATGCCGGCACACCGCCAGATGGGCATCCATGGTCTTGGAGGTTTCCGGGTCGAGCGAGGGCGTGTCCAGCCCGACCAGGCGCACGCCGCTGGCGGCGAGCAGTTCCACCGTTTCCGGCGAAATCGCGCAAAAGTCGCTGTCCCAGCGGTCGGTCGGGGCATTCGCATAGGTCCGGAAAAGCACGCGCGGCGGACAATCCTTAAGCCTTTCCTCGACCTGCTCGGGTTGGATCAGTCCGCGAGCGCCGACGACATTAATCACCCGGCACGCCCCGATGTAGGTGTCCAGCGGCACCTCGTCGATGCCCTGCCCTTTGGCGTCAAAATGAAATGGCGCATCCACATGCGATCCGGTATGAGTGGACATGCTGATCGCCGAGACGTTGACCGGGCAATCCGGGCCGATGCTCCAGGTGCGCTCGAAGCCGACCGGGCGATCACCGGGCCAGACCGGCAGATCCGGATGGATCGTGGGGCTGATGTCGATGAGCATGAGAGCGATCTCCGGGAAACTCAGGTGTAAGGAGGGTATCAGCCCTTGAGCGGTTCGCAAGCAATGCTGAGCCAGCGCGTTTCGATGGTCCCAGGCTGACCCACCCCCTTCTCCTTGTTGCATATCAAGGCGCCGCAATGTGCCTGAGGTGACCATTCGCCGAAGCAACGTCGGGCGGCAAGCCCACAACCTGAACGAATAAGCGAGGCGACCACCCCATGGAAGTGAAGCGTTACCATCCGGTCCTGGTCGGTCTCCACTGGTTGCTCGCGGTCATGATACTGATGTCTCTTTTCGTGGGCAGCCAGGCACTCGCGGAGACCCCGAATGACGATCCACGCAAAATCGAGTTGCTGCGGGCTCACATGACTGCCGGCGGCATGATTCTTGTGCTGATGCTGATCCGTCTGGCCACGCGCCTGATGACACCGCTCCCGCCTCCGGTTTCGACTGGCCACCCGCTTGCTGTTCGACTCGCCCGTCCGTTGCACTGGATGCTTTATGCCCTCGTTATCGCCATGGCCCTGACTGGCATGGCCATGGCGTCGGCGGCGAGCTTGCCTGAGATCGTATTCGGTGAAGGCCTTGCGGTGCTGCCAAGGGATTTTTCGCATCTACCTGAGCGCACCTTGCACGGCTTGATCGCACCGCTACTCGTGCTGCTGATCCTGGTGCACGTGGGCGCCGCGCTTTTCCACCACTTCATCCGGCGCGACGGTCTGCTCCAGCGAATGTGGTTCGGCGAGGACTGAGACACGCGCTTTTGACCGGCCGCCGCTCGTACTGGCGCCGCTACCTCAACCGGCGCGTGAAAGCCTCCCTCCTAAGGTTTCAGGCCGATCCTGGCCCGCGTGCGAGTTTGCGCTGTAACGAACGTCGATGCATTTTCAGTGCACGGGCCGTGGCCGAAATGTTTCCGTCATGTTCGTTCAGCACGCGTTGAAGATGCTCCCACTCGAGCCGGTCGACCGGCATCGGGGCATCCTCGCCAAGTTCGACCTCATGAGCGGCTTGGCCATCGCAAAGCGCGCGCACGATGGAATCGGCATCAGCGGGCTTGGCAAGGTATTGCACAGCGCCCAGCTTGACGGCATCAACTGCAGTCGCGATGCTCGCATAGCCGGTGAGCATGACGATACGGGCCTTAGGGCAGAGCTCGCGCAAAGGCTCGATCAACCTTAGCCCGGATTGTCCGCCGATGTTCAGGTCCAGGACGACATAGGCTGGCGCGAAATCCTCGGCGAGCCGCAAAGCCTCGGCGCCATCCAGCGCGCCCACCGTTTCAAAACCGCGCTGGCCCAGGACGCGACACAGTACTTTGTTGAACGCCGCGTCGTCATCGACGACCAGCAGTCGCGCGCCCTTGTCTGGGGCAACAATCACGCTTTCACTCATCCCTGACTCCTGTCTCCTCGGCCTGCAACGCGGGCACAGGAAGAAGCATTCGCGCCACTGTGCCACCACCCGGCCGTTCGTCGAACTCCAGTTTACCGCCTGCGCGTTCGAGCGCACTTCGAGCGAGAAACAGGCCAATTCCCAGCCCCTTGCCGTCGTCTTCGAGAGGCCGCTGACCGAGCTCACGCAATTTCTCTCTGGGCATCCCGGGGCCACGATCCATCACTTCGACCCGGATTTGTTTCGGATCCCGCGTAAGAAGAACCTCCACGGTTTCCGGAGACGCATCGGCCGCATTATTGAGCAAGGTCTCGAGCGCTTGAGCCAGCGTTGCATCGCCGAGCAAGGACAGGCCGCGAACAGCTTCATCCACATGCAGTGTCGACTGGGCATGAGGCCTCTGCGACTGCCAACCGGCCAGCACGTGCTGAACCCACGCCTCGACGCCGACCATCGCCTCCCCCTCTGCACGACGCTGACCCGCGCGCGCCGTCAGCACACCCAAGGTCTTGCGGCAATGCTCGATCTGTTCGCCGATGAGTGCTATGTCTTCTCTGGCCGCTTCCGGCAGGGTTCTACTCGCACCGAGCTCATCGACCAGCAAACGCATTGTCGCGAGCGGCGTGCCCAGACTGTGCGCAGCACCGGCCGCAAGGCTGCCGAGCGAGACCAGTGCCTGATCGCGGGCACGCATCTGCACAGCTTCTGCAAGCGCGCGGTCACGAGCACGCAGCGCCGCCGTCATGCGCAGCACGACTCCGACCATCACCAGGGCCGACAACGCAAACGTGACCCACATGCCGGCCAGGTGCCAGTAGGCGGCAACATCCGGATCGCGGAGACGAACCGGCGTGTAGAAGTTCCACAACAGCGAGTAACACCCGACCGCGCAGGCCGCCAACAGCCAGGCAAGACGCGCCGGCAATACCGCCGCGCCGATCGCAATCAGCGGCAGTAACAACGAAATCAGCGGATTGGTCGCACCGCCGGAAAAATAGACGAATGCCGCCCACCCGAGCAGGTCTGCCAACAACTGCACGAAGAGCCAGGATGTTTCACGCTTGGGTCCGTATGCTAGGACCGCCAGCGTGAAGGCGTTGAACGCCGCCATGACCAGCGTCACGGCGAGCAGTGACCCGACCGGCAAGGTCACGTCGAGCCAACCCGGCACAAGCAGCGTGCAGAGCGCCATCAGGGCGACCGAGCACCAACGCAGCCAAACCAGACGGCGAATCTGATCCATCATGCCGAGAACCGCAGCTTGGCCGCGCCGACTGCGTGCGTGGCGCGCCCACCCGTCGTGTGTCGGTGATCAAAGGCAGCGGTGTCGATGTTCATCTGATGTGCGGGCAACAAGTTGGGCGACCAGCCGCGTTCGGAAGGGTCGGATATCCATGACGCGGACTGTCGGACCCGCCTGGTTTCGCCGATGAAGGTCTCGGGCGTGCCCGAATTCTCGGTCGCGCGAGCATAAGGTGCCACAAGGTCCAGTTTATTGATCCGCATCAACAACTCCGTTCTGCCGCACGCGTACTATCCGACTGCGACATTTTGACGCAGCGACACATTGTCGCAGCATTCAATTCATCCAACCCCGCCGATGGCGGGCCGGAACCGGGCAGACAACCACAACCATGGAGTACAGAACCATGAGCCAAGACATCGACAAGACCACAGCCGGCGCGGCCAATCCTAGCCGCCGACGCTTTCTGAACACCACCGCGCTCATGGGCCTCGGCGGCGCTGGCCTGGCGGCCGGCATCACCGCGCTCCCTGGCGGCACCCGCGACGCAGTCGCAGCCCCGGCCACCAACGGCGGCCTCAACCCCCATGTCAATCCCGGCGAACTGGACGAATACTATGGCCTGTGGAGCGGCGGTCACACTGGTGACTTCCGCGTACTCGGCATCCCGTCCGGCCGTGAACTGCATCGTGTTCCCTGCTTCACGCCCGACGCACTCGTCGGCTGGGGTATCACCAACGAATCCAAGGCCATCATGGGCACCAAGCCCGATGGCAGCCTGCAATTCACCGTCGGTGACACCCACCACACCCATGCCTCCTACAAGGACGGCAACTACGACGGCCGTTACGCCTGGATCAACGACAAGATCAACTCGCGTATCGCCCGTATCCGCCTCGACTACTTCGTCTGCGACAAGATCACCAAGCTGCCCAACGTCATGGGTTTCCATGGCATCTTCCCGGACAAGCGCGACCCGGTCGACCCCGCGATCAACTACACCACCCGCGTGTTCTGCGGCGGCGAGTTCCACATCCCGACGCCGAACGACGGCCGTGATCTCGATGACCCCACCAAGTGGCAGGCACTCTTCAGCTGCGTCGACGCCGAGACCATGGAAGTGCGCTGGCAGGCCAAGATCGACGGAAACTGCGACCTCGTCGCGACCTCCTTCGACGGCAAGCTGGCTGCAGCCAACCAGTACAACACGGAAAACGGCATCACCTTCCAGGACATGATGGCCGCCGAGCGCGACGCATGCGTGTTCTTCAACGTCGCTCGCATCGAACAGGCGGTCAAGGACGGCAAGTTCACCACCATCGGCGACTCCAAGGTGCCGGTTGTCGATTGTACCCGTGCCGCCAACACCGACCCGAAGACCGCACTGTCGGCCTACGTCAGCGTGCCGAAGAACCCGCACGGCGTGAATGCCAGCCCGGATGGCAAGTACTTCATCTGCTCCGGCAAGCTTTCCCCCACCGCGACGGTGATCGAGCTCGAGAAAGTGCTGCAGTATTTCGAAGGCAACGTGGCGGATATCGACGACACCATCGTCGCTGAAGTCGAGATTGGCCTCGGCCCCCTGCATACCGCCTTCGACGGCCGTGGCAATGCCTATACCACGCTGTTCCTCGACAGCCAGATCGTCAAGTGGAACGTCGATGCCGCCATCCGGTTCACCGCCGGTGACACCAGCGCCCAGTACGTGGTCGATCGTCTCGACGTGCATTACCAGCCGGGCCACATCAACGCGTCGCAGTCGGAGACGATGTTTGCCGACGGCAAGTGGCTTTGCGTGGGCTGCAAGTTCTCCAAGGACCGCTTCCTGCCGGTCGGCCCGCTGCATGCCGAGAACGAACAGCTGATCGACATCTCCGGCGAGAAGATGGTGCTGGCCCACGAAGCGCCAGTTCGTCCCGAGCCGCACGACTTCATCATCTTCCGTCGTGAGCTGCTGATGCCCAAGCAGATCTATCAGCACGAGGACTTCCCGAACGCGATCACCGATATCGCCAACGCCGGCGTCACCCGCGACGGCAACAAGGTCACGGTGAAGATGGTGACCTATGCCCCGACCTACGATCCGCTCGAGTTCAAGGTCAAGGTGGGCGACGAGGTCACGCTGATCCTGACCAACCTGGACCGCATCGAAGACTTGACCCACGGTCTTGCGATCCCGGATTACAACATCAACTTCATCGTCAACCCGCAGGAGACCAAGTCGGTGACCTTCAAGGTCGAGAAGCCGGGCGTGTATTGGTACTACTGCACCCACTTCTGCCACGCGCTGCACCTTGAGATGCGTGGTCGGATGCTGGTCGAGGCCTGACGATAGGCAAGGCACGACCCCGATACCTTCAAGCATCGGGGTCTGCAAGGCGCGCAGCTTCCAGCGGGGCTGCGCGACAGGGTGAGTTTCGAGGGGCATGCGCCCCTCGTTTTTTTAATTGTTGTTCAGTACATGCTTAATTGCCGAACAACGCCTAACCATGGGCTTCCACGCCCGGTCAGATCATGAATTGACCACCGACAATTACCGCTGCGGCGGCCCTGAGTAAGCTCTCGCCCATCACGAATAATGGTTATCGACATGCCCTCGCTCTTGAAACCCTTCCGCCTGTTGCTCCTTCTTGTGCTGGCAATGCTCGCGGCAGCCACCCACGCGCAGACCTCCACCTACGAGGCCAGGCTCCCGCCCGAGCTTTTCTCCGCCAGAGACATGTGTGCCTACACGGACTGTGCAAGCGTCCTGCCGGGCGCGGTGCGTTTTTCAGAGCGCAAGGGCAGCCCAACCTTCGTCGAGGGCTTCGACTCCAGCGACAGGCTGCTCGGCTACGTGATGCTCTCGTCGGACATCACCGACATCCCCGCCTATTCCGGCAAGCCGATCATCAAGCTGATCGGCATGGACGCAAACGGCAACTTCACCGGCATCCGCATCCTCAAGCACTCCGAACCAATTCTGCTGCTCGGCATCCCGGAGACCGCGCTCAACCGCTTCAATGACCAGTATCTGGGCAAGCATGTAGGCGACCGCATCGAAGTGGGCCGCACCCGTGCCGGAGAGGACGTGATCGGCGTGGATGCGATCTCGGGCGCGACCGTCACCGTCATCGTGCAGAATCAGGTCATCATGCAATCGGGCGGCGCGGTTGCGCGTCAGACCGGCATTCTGGAACCGATCGTGCGCGAGCAGCGCGCCTTTGTCGAAATGGGCCACCAGCCCGACTGGGAAACCCTGGTGACCGAGGGCAGCGTACAAAGCCTGATCGTGCAACCCGAGGACGTCGGCCTGGAGCCGGGGGACACGCCGTTCATCGAGCTCTGGTTTGGCTATCTCAATCACCCTGACGTGGGTCTTGCAGTGCTCGGCGACATCGGCTGGTCTCGCCTCATGGAGCGAATTGGCGACGATCAGGCAATCTTCATCATCCGTACCGCCGGCGCGGAGTCCTTCAAGGGCTCGGGTTTCGTCCGCGGCGGCCTCTACGACCGCATCCAGGTGCGCCAGGACGTCGATGTATTCAACTTCTACGACCTCGATTACTACAATCTCTTCGGTGTAGCCGCACCAGGTGCACCGCGCTTCAGCGAGTCCGGGATCTTCGTCATTCGGGGCGACAGTTTTTCTGCGGCGTATCCCTGGAGCCTGGTTTTTCTGGGCAACCGCATCGATCAGGCGACCGGCCAGCGCAGTTTCGCCAACTTCTCGGCAGATTACTGGCTTGCCGCCGATTACCTCGAAGGTGGCCGCGCGGTCATCAAGGCGCCGGACGCACCATGGGTGCGCATCTGGAAGGTTCGTGCGGTCGAGATCGGCATTTTCATCGCCCTTCTCATCGTGGTGTCGATTGCCTATGCCAATCGTGACCGCCTCACGCGGGCTTCGACACGCAAGAACAAATGGCCCGTCAATGCGATCAAGTATTCAGCCTGGATCGTCAGCATTTTCTTCGTCGGCTTCTACCTGATGGCGCAACCGTCCATCACCCAGGTGCTGACCTGGTTCCATGCGCTATTGCTCGACTGGCGCTGGGAGTTGTTCCTGCTCGATCCATTCATCTTCATCTTCTGGATCTTCATCATCGTCACTGTGTTCCTGTGGGGTCGCGGGCTGTTCTGCGGCTGGCTCTGCCCCTTCGGTTCGCTGTCCGAACTGCTCTACAAGATCGGAGGCGCGATCGGCCTCAAGCGATTCCAGTTCAAGCTGTCGCAGCGTTCGCACGACAAACTGAAGTGGCTCAAGTACGTAGTCTTCGGGGTGCTGCTAGCGGTGTCGGCGTTCTCACTGACCACCGCCGAAATGCTGGCCGAGGTCGAGCCGTTCAAGACGACCTTCCTGGTCGGCATGTTCAACCGCGCCTGGCCATACACGTTGTTCGCAGCAGGCCTGCTGGCCTTGTCGATCTTCATGGAGCGGCCCTTCTGCAAGTATCTCTGCCCGCTCGGTGCCGCGCTTGCGATGCCGACGACCTTCCGTTGGTTCGGTCTCAAGCGCAAGCAGGAATGCACCTCGTGCAAGGCCTGCGCGGTCGGCTGCGGTTCGCTCGCCATTGACGAAAAGGGCCGTATCGACGCTCGCGAGTGCATGCTGTGCCTCGATTGCATGGTGCTCTACACTGACGACCACGCCTGCCCGCCGCTCGCTCAGGAACGCAAGCGCCGTGAAAAGGTCGGATTACCGTTGACGCCGATCGGCAAGGACGGTTACTACATTCCGATCAAACCCGTTCCCGCCGCGGGCGCCACGAACTGACGAGAGAGCATGATCATGAGCGATACCAAGATGACTGATCCGACCATGCCGACCGACCCGATGGCGCCGCCCTACGCGGAGAAAGGGTTCTTTGCGGTGTTCGCCGCCGAGGTCTGGGATCACCTGTGGCCCTGGAGCCGGCACGGCTTCCGCCGTCAAACAGCGATTCAGGCCGCCGGCGTCGCACTTGCGCTGGCAGCAACGTTGATCTGGATCTATGCGGCCATGGGCCGCATGGAGGCCGGTGCGATCGTCGGTTGGTGGTTCGGCTGGAGTGTGTTCGAGGTCGTGGTCCGTCTCGGCTCAAAGCCCTACGTCAAGGAAGGTCCTTGGTGGGGACGGCGCTATCGGCGCGCCAACCTCATGGACATGATCTGCTATGTCGGATTCAAGAATCTGCTGATCGGCGCCGTGCTCTTCATTGCCCTCAAGAGCCAGGGAATTCTGGTCCTGTGATCATGCGGTGTCCGCAAGCTTTCATCGCCCTGCCCGCACTGGTCAGGGCCGCACTGCTGAGTTCGGTGTTGCTCGCCGCTGGCGGTGGCTTCGCTCAACACATGCACCATGGACCGGTTGACGCAAGCAGTCCGGCGGCGCGTGCCGGCATCCAGACCGGCCGCGAAACCGCCGAACCGGTACCAGAGGGCAAGACGATTCGCGTCACACCGGGTGAATCGATACAAAAGGCGATCGATTCGGCCGAACCCGGCGATATCATCGAAATCGCGCGCGGCCGTTATGTAGAAAACCTGCATGTAGACAAGGCACTGACGCTGCGCGGCATCGATCGCCCCACGATCAGCGGCGGGCTGACCGGCAACACCATACTGGTCACGGCCGAAGACGTCACGATCGAGGGCCTCATCGTCTCGGATTCGGGTGCGAGCCTGCGCGATCAGAACGCCGGCATATATCTTCACCCGGGGGCACATCGCGCGACAGTGCGTGACAACGTATTGACCTACAACCTGTTTGGGCTGTGGATCGAGCGAGCCGACGACGCGATCATCGAGAACAACACGATCACCGGCAAGCGGGACATGCGCTCGCCAATGCGTGGCAACGGAATCCAGCTCTACAACTCCCAACGCGCGCGGGTCATCGGCAACAATATCAATTTCGTGCGTGATGCCCTTTATGTCGATGTGAGTCACGATGCCCTGTTCGAGGCCAATCTGCTGCATCACAGCCGCTACGGCACGCACTACATGAACTCCTACCGCAACCTGTGGCAGAACAACGACGTGTGGATGAATCGCGGCGGCCTCGCGATCATGGAAGTGCGCTGGCAGCATGTCCGCAACAACCGCGCCTGGGCCAATTCCGACCACGGCATCATGCTGCGCACCATCGTGGACAGCATCGTCGAGAACAACGTCGTCGCCGGCAACCAGCGCGGTTTCTTCATCTACGACGCGTATTTCAACGCGATCCTCGACAACCTCGTGGTCGACAACATCGTCGGCATGCACGTCTGGGCAGGCTCCAAGGATAACGACGTCGAGCGCAACGACTTCATTTCCAACCGCGAGCAGGTCCGCTACGTGGCCGCACGCGATCAATTCTGGGGCGCCAAGGAAGGCAACCACTGGAGCAATTATCTCGGCTGGGACCGAGACGGCGACGGCATCGGCGACGTTCCCTACGAGGCCAACGACATGGTTGACCGCCTGACCTGGCGGCATCCGATGGTGAAGCTGCTGCTGGCCAGTCCGGCGATCCAGACGCTACGCCATGTCAGCCGGCAGTTCCCGCTGCTGCGCGCGCAGAGCATCGTCGATCCGAATCCGCGCATGCAGCCGTTCAACGAAAACTGGAGAGAGTGGCTTGGAAAACACTACCCCGGCACCCGCTGAGCCGACAGAGGTGGCAAACGCGATGATCGCGGTCGAATCGGTCGAGCGCCATTTCGGTAGCATTCGCGCGGTAGACGGCGTCGATCTGGAGATCCGTCGCGGCGAGCTGTTCGGCCTGATCGGCCACAATGGCGCAGGCAAGAGCACGCTCTTCAAGATGATGTTGGGCCTGCTACCGGTCAGCGCGGGCCATATCCGTATCGACGGCGAGGATATCCACGCCGGAAACTTTCGCGAGGTACGCCGCCGCATCGGCTACCTGCCTGAGAACGTCGTGCTCTACGACAACCTCACTGGGCTGGAAACCCTGCGCTTTATCGCCAAGCTGAAGAACTGCAGCCGCGAGGAATGCGTCGCGGCACTCGAAACCGTCGGACTTTCACACGCGGCCAATCGTCGGGTGCGCGAATACTCGAAGGGGATGCGTCAGCGCCTCGGTTTTGCGCAGTCTTTGCTGGGCAAGCCGCAACTGCTGTTTCTGGACGAACCGACCAACGGCCTCGATCCAGAAGCAATCCGAGCCTTCTATGCGACACTGCGCGGTTTGCGAGACTCAGGCGTCACAGTGGTACTCACCTCCCACATTCTCAGCGAGATCCAGGAGCGCGTTGATCGCCTCGCAATCATGGCCGCGGGCAAGATCCAGGCATTGGGTACGGTCCAGTCTCTACGAGAGCGGGTCGATCTGCCGCTTCGTGTAGAGGTACGCACCGAAGCCGCCCTCGGAGGCGCACTGACCGCCATTCTCGGCAGCTTCGGCATCACGCCCCGTCCGGTCGAAGCGGCAACTGACCGGCTGGTTTTCGACTGCCCACGCCAACTCAAGATGAAGCTATTCGGTGCGGTGGCCGGACTGGGCGAAGGTGTGGCCGACGTCAGTATCTTCGAGCCATCCCTCGAAGACGTGTTCTTCGGCTTTGCCGACTGAGGTTTAGACATGGATATTTCCGCCACCCTGACCATCGCCGGCAAGGAGTTCCGCGACCGCATCCGCAACCGCTGGGTGCTTGCGGTTGCGCTGGTGTTCACGGTGTTCGCGCTGGTCATCGCCTATTTTGGCGGCGCGCAGCAGGGCGCCGTTGGCTTCCGTTCAGTTGAGTTCACCATCGCCAGCCTCGTTAGCCTGGTCATCTACCTGATCCCACTGATCGCGCTGGTGCTCGGTTTCGACGCAATTGTCGGCGAGCGCGAACGCGGCTCGCTCGAGCTGCTGCTGTCTCTGCCGATTACCCGCTTCGAGTTGCTGCTGGGCAAGTATCTTGGCCTTGCTTCGGCGCTTGCACTGTCGACCATCGTCGGTTTCGGCCTGGTCGCTGCAGTCATGGCGACCGAAACCGGTGCCGACGCGCTGCCCGCCTACCTGTTGTTCACCCTGAGCTCGGTGCTGCTAGGCATGGCTTTTCTGAGCATCGCGGTGATGCTGTCGGTGTTTGCCGCCGACCGCACCCGTGCGTCCGGACTCGCGATCGCGGTCTGGTTCTTCTTCGTGCTGATCTTCGATCTCCTGCTTCTCGGCGCACTGGTCGTCACCGGCGGCAGCTATGGCGGCGACATCTTCCCGTGGTTGCTGCTGCTCAATCCGGCCGACGTGTTCCGCGTGCTCAACATCTTCAGCCTTGAAGAGGTGCGCAATCTCCACGGCCTCGCCACCGTGTTCCCGGAGGCGATCGCCGAGACCTGGGCGCTCACTCTCGTAATGCTGGCCTGGATTGCAGCCCCGCTGGCTGTTGCAACATGGAGTTTCCGTAAATGACATCAAGACCGCTCACCCTCAGGCTTCTGATCCCTCTCGCCCTCGCTATCGCGCTTGCACTCCCCGGCTGCGGCTCCGAAAGCGCGCCGACTGCCGAGATCAAGCCAGTCGAGATCACGCGGAGCACCGCCAGCGTCATCGACGGGATGCTGCTCGCCGACTATCCGGGCCCCAAGGCACAGATCCACTACGCAGGCCAGTCGGACCCAGACTTCTTCTGCAACACGCGCGACATGATGTTCGTCTACCTCGTGCCCGAGGCGCTGCGCAAGGTGAACGCCGTGTTCGTGCAAGACATGGGCAAGGCCGATTGGGACGAACCCATGGGACATTGGATCGATGCCCAGAAGGCCTTCTACGTTGTCGGTTCATCCCGACGGGGATCGATGGGCCCGACCCTCGCGACCTTTGCTGTCGAGGCCGACGCACGCAGTTTCGCTGAGGAATGGGGCGGCGAGGTGCTGCGCTTCGACCAGATCAACATCGACAGTGTAATGCCGCCGGATGACGGCCTCTGAGACCGTGATGAAACGTCTCCACGCTGTTCTCTTGCCACTCCTCGCACTTGGGGCGCTGCTTCTCGTCGGCTGCGACCGGCAGACCGGTTTCGACGAGCGCGCCGAAGCGGTCGCGCTCACCGACGAGACGCTCTGCTTCTATACCGGGCTGCGGCTGAGCGACTTCGGCGGGCCCAAGGCACAACTGCACTTTGCCGGAGAGACGCCCCGTTTCTACGCCGACACGGTGAAGATGTTCCACGTGTTGCTGAACCCAGGCACACGCCCCGGTTCAGTGCGGGCCGCCTTCGTCCAGGATATGAGCGACAGCGACTGGTATGCTCCGGGCGACCGCTGGATCGATGCCCGCGATGCCTGGTATGTGCAGGGCAGTGCCCTGATCGGACCGCTCGGCCCCACCTTTGCCGCCTTTTCCAGCCAGGCTGCAGCCGAGCGCTTTGCCGCCGAACACGGCGGTACAACCCTGCGCTTTGCCGACGTGAACACCGAGATGGTGATCATCGACGGCGGCGCGCTTCACGATACGAGTATGTAAGCCATGAGCACCAGCTTCTTCGACTGCCTAGACTACGACACCGCCAAGGATGTGGAACTGCTGTCCCGCGCAATCTACGAACTGCGTGAAAGCCGCAAGCGCGTTCTGGCCGAAACCGGTTATGAGGACGAGACCTCCCTGTTCAACGCAATACGGGAAGGCGCTATCGCCGAACACCCGGCCTACGAGCTCCTGCTTGCCGCCCGCGTGATGGATCAGGCTCGTGAGGACGCCCGTATGGCGCTGCGTCCGGAGCCAGGCGAGCGACCGGCCCATTGTCTGCATGCGGCTTTGTGCGCAACGCTGGAAGAGAAGTTTGCAGAGCGGATCACCGCACCAGTAGAACTCTTGCAGGACGCACTGCGCTTCATGCTCGACAGCGGCCATGAAGTCACTGCGCGCTTCGCCGCAGATGACGCCTTCAGCATCGAATGGCGCGAGGGAGACGCAATCTCGCGTATCGACAGCGCGCCGAACACCACGAACGGAGGGCAAGGCGCCCCCCACTACCACGATGCGACCGGCGAACTGCACAGCGAGACACCTTGCGACACTTCCGGTGCCGCCGAAGATGTGATGGTCTCGGTGGTAGCCTATCTACTGGAAGCTTCCAGGGGGAACTGAGCGATGATCCTCGCCCGTCAATCGCTGCTTCCGGCCGGTTTTGGAACGCTGTTCCTGATCGCTGCCGTCGTGGCCTGGTTCTGGCCGCAGAGCAGCGGCAACGTGACGGGCTTCGATCCGATGGACGACTTCTGCATCATCGCACCCGCCACCCCGTACGACCCCGCGTCAGGCCTCGCCCTTCACGAACCGCGGCCCATCCCGGCCGACGCGCGCTGCCCGGTCTGTGGCATGTTCCCGGCTCGCTACCCAAGGTGGGCCGGGCAGGTGATCTTCGCCGACGGCGCGACGCACTTCTTCGATTCGCCGGTCAACCTGCTGGTGTTCCTGCGCGACGTCGCGCGCTACAGCAACTACACCGCCGAGGACGTGATCGCCAGCTACACCAACGATGTCGCAACCGACACCTGGACGCCTGCCGAGACTGCGTACTTCGTTCATGGCTCGGACGCCCTTGGGCCGATGCGCGAAGGCAACTTGCCCAGCTTCGCAGAGCGTGAAGCGGCGCAGGCTTTTGCAGACCTACGCGGTGGCAAGGTGCTGGCACGCAGTGAGGTCGACAGTGGCTTGCTGGACTCTCTCACACATGCGGCGCACCATCACCACCATTAACGCCAGCTCTCACTTCCAATAGCAGTCCGCCCGCACGAAGGGGAACAGGCCTGCTTTAAAGGGGCTGCGTGATCAACAGCCCTCGCAAGACAAGCCGGCAGGCCTGACGCCACCTTACCCGCTATCGCTCCCGGCTCAGTGAGAAAACCAGCGGCGCCTCGTCACGAAAGCTGCCGCTAACCTCGACGCTGACCTGCATTCGATTCTCGCCCGCCGTTTCCAGCGTGTAGCGATACGTCACTTCCGCCCACTGGTTGCCAATTCTGTCTCTGCCACGCGTAACGAAACTCAACCGATCGTCGGCTATGTTCGGCTCCTCCAGCGCCCGACGCACGCCGCGGTAGCTCGCGCTGCCCGACACGCTGGTCCCGGTCATACGCAGTTCGACTCGTTCCGAAACGGAACCGGCCACTGCGTGCTCGGCCACACCGGTCCAGACACCCACGAACCAGGGCTCGTCGTCCAGCCAGTACCGACTTGTGAGCAGAAAGATGCCCAGCGCAACCACGAGTGCGAACAACACACCTGTTTCCGCGTAATAGCGGGGCAGCGAACGTTTGACGCCGGATACCGCCACCGGCAACTTCTCGTCTTCAGGCAATGTCATTCACCTCACTTACTGTCATCCATGTTCCAGCGACGACTCGCCACAGTGCCGCAGTATGCTCGCACGGACCCGGTCGCGTAGTTGGCTGGCAGCACGCCAGTCGTCGCCTTCAGCGTGTTGCCGCGGCTCCACCGTCACCACAATAGCGCCGCGCCGCGGCAACCAGGTCTCCGCCCTCAGCACCGCGCGTGAGCCCTTGATCGAGATCGGCACGACATCCAGTCCGTTCTCGACCGCGACATGAAACGCGCCAAGACGAAAAGGCCGAAGCCCGGATTGTGGCGTAAACGTACCTTCGGCGAAAAACAGCAACGGTGCCCCCTCGCCGGCCCGGCCCGCAAACTGACACTTCTGCCAGCGACGAAGCGTTCGACGAATTCGGTATCGAGTCGTTCAAACAGCCATTTCAGCCGCGGGCTCGAACCGAGCTCCGCCTTGGCCACGAAACGGACCGGGTCGGGTAAGGCCGCCACCAGCGCGAAACCATCCACGTAACTGGCGTGATTCGCCACCACCACGCAGGGAGCGCCACGAAGGTGCTCCAGACCGAATGTCTCGAGCTTGCATCCGCTCAAACCCGCCAGCGCACGCCCGAGCCAATGGCATGTCCGCCAGCGCGCTTTCACTGTGGGCAACGCGACCAGCGCGAGAACGCCAATAGCGGCGAGCACGCCGAAACACGTCCAGGCCCAGGCGCCATACGCATGGGCCACAGCCGCCTGCCAGCTCTTACCCAGCCGCCCTGCGACCCCGGAGAGCGCGAGTCGGATGCCTTGCCGCCAGGCGGGACTCGCCGCCTCACCCAAGGTACCCGCCTGCCACAGGGAACGGATGTCGGCCCGGCGGATCTTGCCACTGGAGGTCTTCAATACACTTTGAGGTGGTGCGAGCACAACCTCATCGGGAGGAAGACCCAGAAGCTCAACCGACAAGGCGACGATCTCCCGGTGCAACGCCTCCCGCTCGGTCGGATCACTCAGCCTGGTCTCCGCAACCACCACAAGCCGCTCCATACCGACACCGGCGACCGCAGCGGCACCGAATATCGCGACACACCCCTTGCGAACGCCGGGCAGATCGCCCACGGCATGTTCCAGTTCGTAAGGATAGAAGTTGCGCCCGGCGCGCACGATCATGTCTTTCGATCGACCAGTGATAAAAACCTCACCATCGGACAAGAAGGCATAATCGCCGCTGACCAGCCAGTCATCGTGAAAGAGTCCGGCATTCGCCTGCGGGTTGCGATGGTAGCCGCTGGTGGCCGAAGGACCGCGAAATTCCAGCTGCCCAACGCAGCGTTCCGGCTGGATCGCACCGGTATCGCTCACGATGCGTACCTCGTGCCCTGGCAATGGCATGCCGCATGAGACGAACTGCAGACTGTCGTCACCCTTTTCGGCTAGCATCGCGCGCCCGCTCGTGACGAATTCATCCCGCTTTACGGTCTCGATGCGCACGCCACGCCCGGGAGGCGGTACTGCCAGCCCCACGGTACACTCAGCCAGGCCATAGACGGGTGCAAGCGATTCGGCGGGAAAACCCTGCCCGGCGAAGGCAGTGGCGAAGCGGGCCATGGTTTCCGGGCTCACCGGCTCGGCGCCGTTCGCCGCCAGACGCCAGGAGGACAAATCCATCCCCTCCAGTTTGCTGTCGGCGAGCCGTTTGACGCACAAATCAAACGCGAAGTTGGGTGCTGCTGTCACGGTGCCGCGGTGACGATGAATCGCCCACAGCCAACGCTCCGGCCGCGCAAGAAAATCGAGTGGCGACATCAGCACCAGCGGAATCGCATGATAGAGACTGCCGAGCCATGCGCCGATCAAGCCCATGTCGTGATATAGCGGCAACCAGCTCACGCAGACATCGGACGAGCTGAGCTGAGTGGCACTACCCCATGCGCGGATATTCGCCAGCAAGTTCGCATGGCTGAGCTCCACGCCCTTGGGGTTGCCGGTCGAGCCAGAGGTGTATTGAATGAGCGCGAGATCGGCCGCTACGGCCGAAGGGCGCAGGACCGGGGTGCCCGCAAGCAGATCCGCGGGGCTGCACAAGGCCTGCAATGTCGGCACAAGCCCCTGGAGCACCCCCGCCAGCGGTTTGATTCGCTCAAACGTGATTAGCAACGAGGCCTCACAGTTGGCGAGAATGCCTGCCTGGCGTCGCATGTGATCTTCTATCTGACTGGGCCTGGCCGGCGGGTACATTGGCACCGGCACCGCCCCGGCGTACAGGACCCCAAGAAAGCAACGAAAGAAATCGAGCCCCGAGGGCAGCATCAGCCCGACCGACTGCCCGGGAAGCACCCCGCGCCTGGACAGAGCCCCGGCAACACGTGCCGCAGCGTCTGCGAGCTGACGGTAACTCATCGACTCGGTCGCTTCGTCCCCAAGATAGAAGAGCGCGTGCTCCCGATCGGGACTGTGCGCCAGATGCCAGTCCAGCACGTCGAGCAAGGTGGTCGCCTGCTCCGGCAGGCCGCCCGCGAGCGCACGGTGGGCCTCGACTTGCACCTGCCATGTCGCCGGGTCATGGGCCTTGTCGGCATCGCCCAGCGCGTTCAACAAGTCCCGGGGCGTCTCTGCGCTGTCCAGCACGGTTTCAGGCAGGCGAACGTCGAACGCCTTCTCGATGCGTGCGATGAGTTCGACCCGGGTCAGGCTGTCGAGGCCAAGATCGCGCTCCAGCGCCACGTCCAGTCCGACGACGACGCTGCCCGGGCGGATCTCCTGCACCAGCGCATGGATGATCGCGAACAGACGCTCCACTACCTCACGAGACGAATCCGGCTTCAGTGTCGGCATGCTGGAACTGTGAACATCGCGCGCGCGATTTGCAAGCCACACGCGGGGCGTGGTGCGTTTTTGGTGGTGTGGGCCGAGCATGTTAGAATGACGTTTTCCATTTGCAGCAAACTGTTTTCTGCAATCGCTTTTAGTTGCTGAAACGCTTTGCCATGTGATGTCTGTAGCCAACACAGAGCCAATCCACCCTTACGCACCGCTACCGGTGCGCACCTTCCGCCCATTGCCGCAACGTCGCGGCTTTCGACCGCCGCGCGTGACGCTCTACGGTCACACTTTCGGCGCCCCGCCGGTCTGACGATCTCTTTTCGCCCGGAGCCTCGACGCAGCATGCCGCGTCGGGCCATTCATCAGGCACGTCCATTGCCTGCCAATCCAGAACGGTCGCCATGCTGCGCACGTTCTCACATGCGACGAAGGAATGATGACCACGAGCACCGATAGATCCGATATCGAGTTTCGCCCGGCAACCTGTAGTGACGGAGCCGCGCTCTGGGCTCTGGTTCGCGCCACCGCGACCCTCGAGCTCAACTCGGCCTACTTCTACCTTCTGTTCGCCACCGACTTCGGCGACCACTGCCTTATCGCGGAATCCGGCGGAGAGACGGTCGGCGCCGTCATCGGCTACCGACCGCCGCGCGACCCGTCAGCGGCATTCGTGTGGCAGATCGGTGTCTCACCCGCAATGCAGGGGCGAGGCCTCGGACTGCGCATGCTGAAGGCCTGGCGAAACCTGCCCGCGAATCGTGATGCGGATTGCATCACGGCTACGGTGGCGACCGACAACACCGCCTCCGACCGCCTGTTCCGTGCACTTGCGCGTGACCTGGGAACCAGCGTCGAGGTGAGGGAGCACTTCACCTCGGACATGTTCCCTGCCCCTCACCCGCCGGAACCGCTCTACCGCATCGGCCCGCTCAGTCGCGAGGGCTGATCGGAGCTGCAACCACACCCAACTCACTTATGGGCACCTCGAATAACGCGAGGTTTTCGTTGAATCCCGCCGCCAAACAATGACAGCGACCGAACTCGGTTCAATTTCTCCGGCAAATCACCGCTTTTCTCTGCGGTGTCGCCCCGTTTTCTCTTCGA
>NZ_WTVM01000046.1 GCF_012910885.1 Azoarcus taiwanensis
GACATCCGGCGGCCCGCCGTCGTCGCTCGCTGCGTGCGACGCCCTGCGGCTTGAGCGCGAGTGCGACGTTGTCGAGCACCGTGGTGCGCAGAACCATCGGCTGCTGGAACACCATCGTCACACGGCCGTCCGGCCGTCCGCCATCGGCCCACCTTATCTCCCCTGCGGTGGGAGTCAGCAACCCGCAGAGCAGTCGGAGCAGCACGCTCTTGCCAGCGCCGTTGGGGCCGAGCACCATCGTGATGCCATCGTTGGCGAGGTCAAGGTCTACGCCGTCCAGCACCGCGCGTCCGCCGGCGTGAAAGCCGAGACCACGCACACGCAGTGGGAAGATGCTCGCGGTGTCGTCGGTCGGCTCAGCCATATCTGCGCATCGCCCAGCTGCGCAGCACAAAGGCGAACGCGTTGAGTACCAAAATGATCATGATCAGCACCAGGCCCAGAGCTACCGCCAGCGGCAGGTCGCCTTTGCTGGTCTCGAGTGCGATCGCGGTGGTCATCACCCGGGTCACGCCATCGATGTTGCCGCCGACGATCATCACCGCGCCGACCTCACTCATCGCCCGACCGAGGCCGGCGAGCACCGCCACCAAGAGTGAGTGCCGGCAGTCGTGCAGCAGCGTGGTCATGCTGTGCCACCAGCCGAAGCGAAGGGCCCTGAGTTCCTCCGCATGCCGCGACCAGGCGTCTTCCACGACCTGACGGCAGATCGCGGCCATCAACGGAATGACGAGCAGGACCTGGGCGATGACCATTGCCGGTGGGCTGAACAGCAGCCCGAGGCCACCGAAAGGGCCGGATCGGGACAGCAGCAGATATACCGTGACACCGATCACGACCGAAGGCATGCCCATGAGGCCGTTGACGATGACCGACAGGGTCTGCTGCCCCGGAAAGCGACCAATCGCGAGACACGCCCCAAGCGGCAGACCGATGAGCGCGCCGATGATCACCGCCAGGCCGCTCACCTGCAGCGACAGCACGACGATCTCGACCAGTTTTGGGTCGAGATCCATCAGCATCTTCAGGGTCAGGGCGAAGGTTTCTGACAAGGTGAGTACCGGGCGCTCGGAGGCAGGTATTCGAATCTAGGGTGGGCCGGGGAGATGGGCAATATGAACAGACGTGCATAGGTAGATAGTCGGGGTCTGGCGTTCGCGCACGGGACATGGCAGATTACGGAATTCACCCGCGCAACATCCGGGAGCGCACCATGTTCTACGGCATCACTGACCTCACTACATTCATCCTCGGCACCATATTCATCGTGCTGCTGCCCGGACCGAACTCGCTCTACGTCATGGCCGCTGCCTCGCGCTGGGGGGTCGGCGCCGGCTACCGCGGTGCGTTCGGCATCTTCACCGGTGACCTGATCCTGATGGTGCTGGCCGCCACTGGCACTGCGTCACTGTTGCGCACCACGCCGGAGCTCTTCATGGTGATCAAGTACGCTGGCGCCGCGTATCTGGCTTGGGTTGGTGTCGGGCTGATGCGCTCGGCGCTCGCGACCTGGCGCGGGCGAAATCAGGCAGCAACCGTGGATCAGGCCGCTCAGGCGGCGCGGGTGGCACCGCGCACTTATCGCACCGCGCTGGTCATCAGCCTGATGAACCCGAAGGCCATCCTGTTCTTCGTGTCCTTCTTCATCCAGTTCGTCGATCCGGCCTACGCCCATCCGGGGCTGTCGTTCATGATCCTCGGCATCATCGTTCAGATCGTGAGCCTGATTTACCTGTCGGCGCTGATCTTCGGCGGAGCCTACCTCGCCGACCAGTTTCGTCGCCGTCGACGGCTGTCGGCCGGTGCCACAGGCACGGTCGGCGGCATGTTTCTTGGCTTCAGCGCCAAGCTCGCGACCGCGACCCTGTCGTGAGGGGGCTTGACCGGTCAGGCTGACTCGGCGGTAGCGTGCTTGCGCTCCCTGAATCGCCACCACGGCAGCACCTTGCTCATCGACAGGATTTCTCCGCTCGCGTCGGGGCTGTAGCCGGGTAACGTGCGGAGCTTTTGCTGCCAGGCGTCGCTGGCGAGCAAGGTCAGCAGACTCTGTGTCGCCGGTTGCTCCAGGCTGCTCTTGAGGCAGGCGAGGTAGTAGTGCTCCTCGACCAAGGGTACGAAATCCAGTCCGCGGGCGCGGGCGCTGGCCTCGATGCCGATGCCGGCGTCGGCGGTACCGGAGGCCACCGCCTCGGCCACTGCAGCGTGTGAAGGTTCTTCGTTCTCGTAGCCAAGGAGGTCGTGGCTGCGGATGCCCTGTTCGGTGAGCAGGTCTTCCAGCAATACCCGAGTGCCGGTGCCCCTGGCGCGGTTGCTGAGTCGGGCGCGTTTTAGCGCCAGATCACCCAGGGATTGGAGCCTCAGCGGATTGCCTGCTGCTACGATCAGCCCCTGTGTGCGTCGGGTAAAGCCGATCAGCTTGTGCAGGCCTGGGCGTAGCAATGGTTTGTAGACCTTCTGCGCGAGTGACCCCACCGCAGGGTCGTGGCGAGCATGGAATCCCGCCATAGTGCATCGCCCCTCGTTGAGCGCGCGAATCGCATCCACGCTGCCGGTGAAGCGGATGTCCAGATGAAGTCGCTGGTCGCGTGCATGGTCGCTGAGGGCGGACAACGCTGCATCGTGGCTGGCGAAGAACGTCAGGATGTGCGCCGATTCGTCGAATGCGACCGCGAAGACCCGGTCGAGGTCGGCGCGCAGGGCGGTGATTTGCGGCAAAAGCCGAGCCTGGGCCTGGCGCTCGGCCCACATCAGCTTGGCACCGAACTCGGTCAGCTGGGCCGGACGGCCCTTTTCCCAAGTGACGAGCGTCCGTTCGAGGGATGATTCCCACCTCTTCAATTCACCCCAGACATGACGGTAGGACAGATCGAGCGCTTTCGCCGCGCCATTGATCGAGCCGGTCTCGTGCACCGCCTGCAGCAGATCGAAGAGCGGGTTCTTGAGCAGGGCAGGACCGCCTTCCGGGCTCAGCGAATAGTGGAGGCTAACCCTATGCATGTTCGTACATATTGATGAGTGTTCCTTGGGCTCATAGATTACGGCAATTCCAACTGGTGCGCCGCAAACAATGGTCGCACCCGAATTTCGCCACAAAGGAGACGCATGATGAAAATACAACTGTCCCAGGGAGCAGAGCGCTTGACGAGGCAAGTGCTTTTGGCCCTTTTGTTCGCCCTGGCCACTGGTTTCGCCGCAGCCCAATCCATCGTCGTCTCCTCGACGACTTCCACCGAGCAGTCCGGGCTCTTTGGCCATATCCTGCCCATGTTCAAGAAAGCCAGCGGTATCGAGGTTCGAGTGGTGGCGCTCGGCACCGGCCAGGCGCTGGACGTCGGTCGGCGGGGCGATGCCGATGTGGTCTTCGTACATGATGAAGTTGCCGAGAAGCGATTCGTGGAAGAAGGCTTCGGCGTCGAACGCTTTCCGGTGATGTACAACGATTTCGTGCTGATCGGCCCGGCTGCCGATCCGGCGCAGGCTCGCGGTCAGGACATCGTCGAGGCGCTGCGCAAGGTGGCGGCGGCGAACGCCGATTTTGTCTCTCGTGGCGACCGCAGCGGCACCCATGCGGCCGAGCTGCGCTTCTGGGATGCCACCGGGAGTGGAGAGACCAAAGGCACCGGCTACCGCGAATGCGGCTGCGGCATGGGCCCCGCGCTCAACATGGCGGCCTCGCTAGGCGCCTATGTGCTGGCGGATCGAGCCACCTGGTTGAGTTTCCGTAACCGCGAGGGCCTCGAAGTGCTGCTCGAGGGCGACAACCGCCTGTTCAATCAGTACGGCGTCATGCTGGTGAACCCCGAGCGTCACACCCATGTGAAGGTCGCCGAAGGTCAGGCCTTTATCGACTGGCTGGTGTCCGAGGCGGGTCAGGCAGCGATCGCCTCGTACGCTATCGAAGGTGAGCAGCTGTTCTTCCCCAACGCAGGCCGATAGACGGTAGCGCACTTCGCGGCAGCGAGTGAATTCCTCACTCGCTGCGCCTCCGGCGCTGGTGTAGGCTTGCACCATGAGCAAGCCAACTGAATCCGTGCCGGAATCCCCTGCAAGCGAGGAACGCAAGACCTCCTCGGAACTGGCACTGCGCCGGGTTGCGATCGATACCTATCGCGAAAACGTCGCCTACCTGCATCGCGACTGCGCACTCTATCGCGCAGAGGGTTTCCAGGCCTTGTCCAAGGTCGAGGTGCGGGCCAACGGCAAACGGATTCTGGCAACGCTGAACGTGGTGGACGATGAGGCGATCGTGGGTTGCCACGAGTTGGGCCTGTCGATGGACGCTTTCGCCCAGCTCGGGGTGGATAATGGGCATCCGACCGCGGTTTCCCAGGCGGAGCCGCCGGGGTCGATTCCGGCGCTGCATCGCAAGATCGCCGGCGAACGCCTCGGGCAGGACGATTTCCGCGCCATCGTTCGCGATGTTTCCGAGCATCGCTACTCCAAGATCGAACTCACCGCCTTTGTGGTTGCCTGCAATCAGGGCGAACTCGACCGTGAGGAGGTGTTTTTTCTCACCGACGCGATGGCGCGCTCTGGCCGAAGGCTCGACTGGCACGAACGTGTGGTGGTGGACAAACACTGCATCGGCGGCATCCCGGGCAACCGGACCTCGATGCTGGTGGTGCCTATCGTCGCTGCCCACGGCATGCTGTGTCCCAAGACGTCCTCCCGCGCGATCACCTCGCCAGCGGGCACTGCCGACACCATGGAGGTTCTGGCCCGGGTGGAGCTGCCCTTCGACCGCATGTCCGAGATCGTACGCGAGCATCGCGGCTGCGTCGCCTGGGGCGGCACCGCAGATCTGTCGCCGGCTGACGATGTGCTGATTTCGGTGGAGCGGCCATTGTCGATCGATTCGCCGGGGCAGATGGTGGCCTCGATCCTGTCGAAGAAGGTGGCGGCCGGCTCGACTCATCTCGTGATCGACATTCCGGTGGGACCCACCGCCAAGGTGCGGTCCATGTCCGAGGCGCAGCGTCTGCGCAAACTGTTCGAATATGTCGCCACTCGCATGGGGCTGGCGGTCGATGTCGTCATCACCGATGGGCGGCAGCCGATCGGCAACGGCATCGGTGCGGTGCTCGAAGCGCGCGATGTGATGCTGGTACTGGAGAACGACCCGCGAGCCCCCAACGACCTGCGCCAGAAGGCACTGCGACTCGCCGGACGGATGATTGAGTTCGACCCCGACGTGCGGGGCGGCGACGGTTTTGCGATCGCGCGGGACATTCTCGACTCCGGCCGGGCGCTGTCCAAGATGGACGACATCATCCGCGCCCAGGGCGATCGTCGTTTCGATCACAATGCGCTGCAACTCGGTGGCCTCGGCTTCGAGGTGCTGGCACCGGCAGACGGTGTGATCACCGGCATCGACTGTCTGCAGCTCGCCCGCATCGCGCGGCTCGCCGGGGCGCCCAAGGTCAAGGGTGCCGGGGTGGAGCTGTTTCGCAAGCTCGGCGAGCCGGTGGTGCGTGGCGAGGTGGTGTATCGGGTCTATGCAGGCTTCCCGGCCGACCGCGACTTCGCGCATCAGGCGAGCGAGCGCGCGTCGGGTTATTCGATTGGGAGTGCGGAGGAGGTTCCGCACGTTTTCGTGGAGTTCTGAACCCTTGTCCAGTGTATTGCTGCATTTCGACGACGAGGCCGCAGCTGCGGCAAAGCTGGCCGCTGCCTGCGGTTGTGCGATCCGGCCGATCGAACGTCACCGCTTTCCCGACGGCGAACTGCGCCTGCGTCTGCCGGAGCGTCTGCCGCGGGTGGTGGTGCTCTTTCGCGGCCTCGCCTATCCCAACGAGAAGCTGGTCGAGCTGATGCTCGCGGCCGATACCGCGCGAGCACTCGGCGCCGAACAGGTGGTGCTGGTTGCGCCCTACATGGCCTACATGCGGCAGGACATCGCGTTTCGCGTCGGCGAAGCTGTGAGCCAGCGCATCATCGGTCGTTACCTCGCCAACCTCTTCGACGCGGTGATTACCGTCGATCCGCATCTTCACCGCGTTGAAACCCTCGGCGAGGCGATACCCGTGACCGACGCGCTGGCCTTGTCAGCTGCCCCCCTGCTTGGAGACTTCGTCGCCGGGCGCCGCCGCGCCCCCTTGCTGATGGGCCCTGACAGCGAGTCCGCGCAATGGGTCGCCAGCGCCGCGGCTGCGCACGGCTTCGATCATGCGGTGTGCAGCAAAGTGCGCCACGGCGACCGCAACGTCGAGATCGCGCTGCCCGAGATGGCGGTGGCCGGGCGCAGCGTGGTCATCGTCGATGACGTCGCCAGCACCGGCCATACGGTGGCGGTGGCGACCCAGCTGCTACTGGCGGCCGGTGCGGCCTCAGTGGATCTCGCGGTCACCCATGCCTTGTTCGCCGAAGGCGCGCTGGCCCTGGTGCGCGAGGCTGGCGTCAGCGAAGTGTGGAGCACCGACGCGATCGCCCACCCGACAAACGCAGTCTCGGTCGCGCCGCTGATCGCCGAGGCGCTGCTGCCTCTGATGGCGCGATAGCTTTACTGCCGGCCTTCCTCGATCGCGTGGCAGGCGGCGAGGTGGCCGCGTGCGGTTGGCAGCAGGTGGGGCGCTTCGCTGCGGCAGCGGTCGTTGACGAGCGGACAACGGGGGTGGAAGGTGCAGCCCGGCGGTGGCGTGATCGGATTGGGCACCTCGCCGCGCACGATCTCGTGGCGCTTGCCTTCCATCTTGATGTCGGGAATCGTTGCCAGCAGCATCCGGGTGTAGGGGTGCTGCGGGTTCTCGAACAAGGTGCGGCTGTCGGCCACCTCGACCAGACGGCCGAGGTACATCACGCCGACCCGGTCGGCCATGTGTCGGACCACCGCGAGGTCGTGGCTGATGAAGAGATAGGTCAGGCCAAGCTCGTCCTGCAGGTCCTGCATGAGGTTGAGGATCTGCGCCTGCACCGAAACGTCGAGCGCCGAGGTGGGCTCGTCGCAGACCAGGAACTCCGGGTTGTTGGCCAGTGCGCGGGCGATGCAGATACGCTGGCGCTGCCCGCCGGAAAACTCGTGCGGAAACTTGCGGCCATCTGCCGGCGACAGCCCCACCTGGGTCAGCAACTCGCCGACACGGGCGCGGATGGCGGCGTCGTCGTTCAGCAGACCGAAGACCCGGATCGGCTCGGCGATGATCCGCTCGACCCGCCAGCGCGGGTTCAGACTGGCGAAGGGGTCCTGGAAGATCATCTGGAAGCGGCGGCGGATGCGCTGCCGTTCGGCCTCGGACTGCAGCTGCCCGAGATCTCTGCCGTCGAATACGATGCGTCCGTCGCTGGCTTCGTACAGGCCGACGATGAGCCGTGCGACGGTGGATTTGCCGCAGCCGGATTCGCCCACCAGGGCGAAGGTTTCGCCCCGGTCGATGGTGAAGCTCACACCATCGACTGCCTTGAGCCAGCGTCGTGGTTCGCGTTCGATCACGCGGTTGAGAAACGGTTTGGAAACCTCGAAGCGACACTTGAGGTCTTCGACGAGCAGCAGCGGTGCGTCGGGTACCGGGGCCGGAGTCTGGGCCGGCATGTTCATGCTTGTTCCTCGGAAACTGGGGTTGCACTGCCTGCGGCGGTGGGCGTTTCGTACAGCCAGCATGCGGCCTGTGTGTCACCCGCCGGCAGCAGGTCGGGGCGTTAGCTGCGGCAGCGGGCGAAGGCTTCGGTGCAGCGTGGGTTGAACGCGCAACCGGGTGGAATCGCGTTGAGCCTGGGCATTGCGCCGTCGATCTGTACCAGCCGATGGACGTCGGCGCCAAGCACCGGTATCGAGCCCATCAGGCCGCGGGTGTATGGGTGTTGCGGCTGCTGCACCACTGCACGCACCGGGCCGATTTCGGCAAGGCGTCCGGCATACATCACCGCGACCCGATCTGCGGCCTCTGCGATGACTCCCATGTCGTGGGTGACGAGCATCACCGCAGTGTGGTGGTCGCGACACAGTCGCTTGAGCAGGTCGATGATCTGGGCCTGCACCGACACGTCGAGTGCGGTGGTCGGCTCGTCGGCGATGATCAGCTCCGGTTCGGCACACAGGGCCAGCGCGATCACCACCCGCTGGCGCATGCCGCCGGAGAACTGGTGCGGATAGTGGTCCACCCGCTGGTCCGGTGCCGGAATGCCGACCTCGGCCAACAGTTCGATCGCTCGCTTGCGCGCGGCGGCCTCGCCGATGTCGCGGTGGGTGAGAATGGTCTCGGTGATCTGGCGACCTACTGTGTAGAGTGGGTTCAGGCTGGTCAACGGGTCCTGGAAGATCATCGAGATGCGCCGGCCACGGATCTTGCGCATGCGCTCGGCTGGCAGCGTATGAATCGGTTCGCCGTCGAGCAGGACCTCGCCGGCGGCGATCCGGCCCGGGGGTTCGAGCAGGCCGATGATGGCCGCCCCGGTCAGCGACTTGCCGGCCCCGGACTCGCCTACCATGCCGAGCACTTCGCCGCGTGCGATGTCGAAGGAGACGTCGTCGATCGCGACCAGCGTGCCGCGTCGGGTCGGGAACTCGATGCGCAGGTTGCGCACCGACAGCAGCGGGGTATTGCCGGCTGGTTGATTGTGAGCGGGTGGCTTCATCAGCGCAGCCTTGGGTTGAGCGCGTCGCGCAGCCAGTCACCGAGCAGGTTGACTGACAGCGCGAGGATGAGCAGGGTCATGCCCGGGAACAGCACGATCCACCATTCACCGGAGAACAGGTAGTCCTGGCCGACGCGGATCAGCGTGCCGAGGCTGGGCTGGGTGGGCGGCACCCCGACGCCGAGGAAGGACAGGGTCGACTCGAGGATGATCGCCAGCGCCAGGCCGATGGTCGCGATGACGAGCACCGGACCCATCACGTTGGGCAGGATATGGCGCAGCAGGATCAGCGGCGCTGGTACGCCGATGACTCTTGCGGCCTGCACGTATTCCTTGTTTTTCTCGGCCATTGTCGAGCTTCGCACGGTGCGCGCGTACTGCACCCAGTCGGACAGGCCGATCGCGAGGATGAGCACATAGATTGCCATCTGGTCCTGCATCGCGGGCGGGATGATGCCCTTGAACACGCCGAAGATCAGCAGCGCGATCAGGATTGCCGGAAAAGACAGTTGCACGTCGGCAATGCGCATGATCAACGCATCGACCCAGCCTCCGAGGTAGCCCGACATCAGGCCCAGCGTGATGCCGAGTACCGCGGCAAGTCCCACCGCGGCGAAACCTACGAGCAGCGACACCCGCGAGCCATAGAGGATGGCCGAGAAGATGTCGCGGCCCTGGGCATCGGTGCCGAACCAATACACGTTGCCGGTGAATTCGTTGGCCACCATTGGCGGGGTGAAGCCCTCCATCAGGTTCAGCGTGGCCGGGTCGAAGGGATTGTGCGGCGAGATCAGCGGCGCCGACAGCGCGGCTACGATCATCACCACGGTCACGATCGCCGACACCACGGTCACCGGCGAGCGGATGAAACTGTGGAAGATGTCGCTGTCGAGGATGCGGGCGAGAAGCGAGTCCGTTTTGGATTTCTCGGTGAGCGTGTTCATTTCAGTGCCCCCGTCCGCTTCGTTGCACCCGCAAACGCGGATCGACCGCGAAGTAGAGCAGGTCGACGATGAGGTTGATGACCACGAAGATCAGCGCGATCAGTACCAGGTAGGCGGCCATCACCGGGATGTCGACGAACTGGATTGCGGTGATGAACAGCAGCCCGACGCCCGGCCACTGGAACACGGTCTCGGTGACGATGGCGAAGGCGATGATCGAGCCGATCTGCAGGCCGGCTATGGTGATCACCGGCAGCAGAGTGTTCTTGAGCGCGTGGCCGAAATGCACCGCCCGGTCCGACAGGCCGCGGGCGCGGGCGAACTTGATGTAGTCGGTTCGCAATACCTCGAGCATCTCGGCCCGGACCAGGCGCATGATCAGCGTGAGCTGGTAGAGCCCCAGCGTGATCGCTGGCATGATCAGCGACTTCAGGCCGGATTCGGTGAGCAGGCCGGTGGTCCACCAGCCGATTCGGACCGTCTCGCCGCGGCCGAAGGCGGGCAGCACCTGCAGCTCGACCGCGAACACGTAGATCAGCAAGATGCCGATCAGGAAGATCGGCAGCGACACGCCGATCAGCGAGGCCGACATGATGAACTGGGAGAGCCAACCGTCCCGGCGCAAGGCGGTATAGACCCCGAGTGCGATACCCAGCGCCAGCGCGCCGATACCCGAAATCAGTGCCAGCTCCAGCGTGGCCGGCAGGCGCTCCATGATCACGTCGGTGACCGGTCTGGCCATGCGGTAGGAAAGGCCGAACTCACCGCGCAATGCGTTGCCCACGAAGCGTGCGAATTGAAGCGGCACCGGGTCGTTCAGGCCCAGATCCTGGCGGAGTTGTTCGCGCTCGGCCGCCGTTGCTTCCTGGCCGACCATGTTGTGGATCGGGTCGCCGATGAAGCGGAACAGGCCGAATGAAACGAGCGCCACTGCGAGCATCACGAGGATGGACTGCAGCAGGCGACGGATGATGAATGCGAGCATGAAGGGGTGCGAACGCACCCACGGAGGCGACGCTGAGGCGTCGTCCCCGTGGCACGGTCGTCAGAGAGTTACTTGTTGTACTTCAGCAGTTTGAAGTAGGGATAGTTTTCGGACTGGACCGGAAAGTCGATGTTGTCCTTCATCGCCCAGTTGAGCATCTGATGATGGATGGGCAGATAGACGATGTCGTCCTGCACCATGCTCCATACCGAGGACACCATCTCCGCCCGCTTGTCGGCGTCGACCTCGCGGGTCATCGCGTCGATCAGGGCGTCGGCCTCGGCGTTGGAGTAGCCGGTGTGGTTCCAGGAGCCGCCGCGCTCGCTGCGGGTCTCGAAGAGATAGTGGAACACGTAGTGCGAGTCCATCGTCGGCACACCCCAGCCGAGCAGGTAAAAGTCCAGCTCGCCGCGCTGCAGTTCGGCGAAGTGGATGCTGCGCGAACGGGCGTCGAGACGCACGCGCACTCCGATCTGGCCGAACATGCCGGTGACTGCCTGGCAGATTGCCTCGTCGTTGATGTAGCGGTCGTTCGAGCAGGCGAGCGTGACCGTGAAGCCATTCGGGTAGCCGGCCTCGCTGAGCAGGGCCTTGGCGCGATTCACGTCCACCGCCGGCACCACGTCGATGTCGGCGCTGTAGCCGTCGACGAAGGGTGCCATGACGATGCCGGCGGGCACGGATTGGCCACGCATCACCACTCGCTGGATCGCGTCGCGGTTGATCGCGATGTTCATTGCTTCGCGCACCCGCTTGTCTGCGAACGGGTTCTTGCCCTTCACGTCCGAGGTGCGCAGCTCGGGCAGACCCATCTGCATGCCGAGGAAGATGGTGCGGTTCTCCGGTGCGGAGCGCACCACCAGGCCTCGGGCGTTGTTCAGACGTTCGAGATCCTGCACCGGTGGGTCGAGCAGGAAGTCGATCTCTCCAGAGAGCAGCGCGGCGGCGCGGGTTGCGGCAGACGAGATCGGAGTGTGGATGATGCGGGAGACTTCCATCGGGAAAACGTCGCGGCCCCAGTACTCGTCGTTGCGCACCAGCTCGGTGCGAACGTCGGGTTCGCGGCTGACCAGGCGGAAGGGGCCGGTGCCGTTGGCGTTGCGCACCGCGTGGGTTTCCTCGCCACCCTTGAAGTTCTGCGGCAGGGTAACGTTGTTGGCCTCGGCCCATTCCCGGTCCATGATGAACAGATTGGTCAGGTTGTTGGGCAGCAGCGGGTTGGGGCCATCGGTGCGCATGCGCACCGTGTAGTCGTCGACCTTGCTTACCTCGACGACAGTGGTCAGCAAGCCCTTCATGTCCGAGTTGTCGTGCTTGGCGCGGTTGATCGAGAACACCACGTCGTCGGCGGTGAAGGGGTTGCCGTTGTGGTAACTGACGCCTTCGCGCAGTTTGAACTCCCACACCGAAGAGTCATCGGGGCTGATGTACCATTCGGTGGCCAGGCGCGGTTGCAGCCTCATCTCCTGGTCGCGGAACACCAGAGTGTCGTAGACCTGATGGCTGAGCACATGGGTCGGGCCTTCATTCTGGGCGTGTGGATCCATGGTCAGCGAGTCGCCCGCGCTGGACCAGCGCAGGGTCTCGGCGAGTGCGCTGCCGCATGCCAGCATCGAGGCGAGTGCAAGGGAAGCGGCGATTTTCGACATTCTCATTCTTGAGGGCTCCCGGAAAAAGCGCGCGAACGTTTCGCGCGCGGGGGTCGTAGAAGGGGAATCGTGCGCTGCACGATTCATGGACCCATTTAATGGGCATGGGGCGGAAAACTCAAGAACGGGTTTTCCCGTATGACCTAAGGTCAGGAGGTGGCGATGGTCGAAACCGAACGCGAATCCGAACCGATGCGCTGCGGCTGGGCCGGCAGCGACCCGCTGTACCGGGCCTACCATGACGAAGAATGGGGCGTGCCGGTGCGCGATGCCCGGCGTCTGTTCGAGTTCCTCATCCTCGAAGGCGCGCAGGCCGGACTTGCCTGGATTACGGTACTCAGGAAGCGCGAGCGCTATCGAGAGGTCTTCGACGGCTTTGACCCGGTTGGTATCGCCGCCTGGGACGACGAGAAGAAAGCCGCACTGCTCGGCGACCCGGGCATCATCCGCAACCGCGCCAAGATCGATGCCGCGATTGTGAATGCACGCGCGTGGCTCGCGCTCGAGGCCGAGGGCATCGACCCGGTCGAATGGCTGTGGTCCTTCGTCGGCGGTGAGCCCCGGCGCAATGCCTGGACCGCGCTTGCCGAGGTGCCGGCGACCACCCCGGAATCCGACGCGATGAGCAAGGCCTTGCGCGCCCGCGGCTTCAAGTTCGTCGGCAGCACCATCTGCTATGCCTTCATGCAGGCGGTCGGCATGGTCGACGACCATGTCGTTGGCTGTTTCCGGCATGGCTGCGCCGACCGATGAACTTCCTCGCCCATGCCTGGCTCGCCGGGGATGACCCGGCGCATCAGCTCGGCGGGCTGATGGGCGATTTCGTCAAGGGTCCATTGCCTGCCGGTCTGCCCACCGATATCGCGGCGGGTGTGGCGCTGCACCGGCGCATCGACGTCTTCGCCGATGGCCATCCTGCGTTCTGTCGCAGTCGCGGGCGCATCTCTCCAGCGCGCAGAAGGGCCGCTGGCATTCTTGTGGACATGTTCTACGACCATTTTCTTGCCCTTCATTGGTCCGATTTCCACCCTGAACCCTTGCCGGCCTTTACGGCGCGAATGTACGCGCTGATGGATGCCCACCACCGTATGCTGCCGCCGCGGCTTGCGGGCCAGCTGCCTTCGATGCGCAAGGATGACTGGCTGGCTTCTTACCGCAGCGCCGAAATCGTCGCCTTCGCACTGGATCGCATGTCCAGTCGTTTGAGTCGACCGGAAATGCTGCTCGGAGGCGCGGCAGAGCTTGAAAAACACTACGCGGGATTCGAAGCGGATTTCTTTGAGTTCGTCGTCGATGCCAAGTCGTTTGCACGTCTTGCGATCAAGCCGTCTGAGCCCGCAGAAAAACCTTGTCCTTGATCGTCGCCTCCTTCAGCTCCGGGGTGCAGCATTCGATGAAGCGGTAGGCGAAGTCGCGCAGGTAGTTGCCGCGCCGCAGTGCGATCCAGGTGGTGTTCGGCTCGAACAGCGTGCGGCCGTCTAGCAGCGTGAGACCGGCGTCGCGCTTCGGGTGGTACGCCATCGAGGCGATGATGCCCACGCCGAGCCCAAGCTCCACGTAGGACTTGATCACGTCGGCATCGAGCGCGGACATCACGATGTCCGGATGCAGCGCCTTGCTGGCAAAGGCGCGGTCGATGCGTGCGCGGCCGGTGTAGCCCTCGTGATAGGTGATGAGAGGGTAATCGGCGATGGCGTCCAGGGTCAGTTCCGGCAACGAGGCCAGTGTATGGCCTTCCGGCACGATGATCGAGTGATGCCACTTGTAATATGGAAAGCCGACCAGGTCCTCGTCGTCGGCCAGCGCTTCGGTGGCGATACCGATGTCGACTTCGCCGGCTTTGAGCAAAGTGACGATCTCGCTCGGACCGCACTGATGCAGCTCCAGGTGCACCTTGGGAAAAGTCTCCTTGAAGCGCGTGACCACACCCGGCAAGGCGTAGCGTGCCTGGGTGTGGGTCGTGGCCACCGCGAGGCTCCCGATGTCGCGTTGGGCGAACTGCTCCGCGAGCCGCTTGATGTTTTGCGTCTCGAGCAGAATCCGCTCGACCATGGGCAGCAACTCCTTGCCCGGCTCGGTGAGCCCGAGCAGGCGCTTGCCGTGACGGACGAAGAGCTCGACGCCGAGTTCGTCCTCCAGGTCGCGGATGTGCTTGGACACCCCGGACTGTGCGGTGTACAGGGCGTTGGCGACCTCGGTCAGGTTGTAGTTGCGCCGGACCGCCTCGCGGATGATGCGCAGTTGCTGAAAGTTCATGCTCAGGCTCCGGCCGAGGGCAGGGTTTCGCCGTGCAGGAACACGCGGCTGGCCAGCGGGCGCACCCGCAGCGGCGCCCCCTGCGCGAGGCCGAGTTCGCGCCAGCGACCCTTGGGTACTTCGGCGTGCACCAGGTCTTCACCGTTCTCGACACGCAGTTCCAGGCGCACCGTGGGGCCGACGATCGAGACCAGCTCCACGGTCGCGGAGAGGCCGGCCTCGGACGGATCGGTGACGATTTCGATCTCGTGTGGCCGCACATAGGCATAGCCTTCGCCGTCCTGCGGATGATGCTCCGCGACCGGCAAGGCGATGTCGCCGATGCGCGCCTGGCCGTCGCGCACCCGGGCACGGAACAGATTCACGTTGCCGAGAAACTTGTAGACGAAGGGGTTGGCTGGGTGGTCGTAGACGTCCTCCGGCGAACCTTCCTGTTCGACGTTGCCGTGATTCATGACCACCACGCGGTCGGATACCTCGAGCGCTTCTTCCTGATCGTGGGTCACGAAGACGCTGGTCACATGGATCTCGTCGTGCAACCGGCGCAGCCAGCGTCGCAGCTCGGTGCGTACCTTGGCGTCCAGCGCGCCAAAGGGCTCGTCGAGCAGCAACACCCTGGGCTCGACCGCCAACGCGCGGGCGAGCGCGATGCGCTGGCGTTGCCCGCCGGATAGCTGCGACGGCAGTCGGTGCGCGGTCCAGTCCAGTTGCACCAGCTCCAGCAAGCGCATGACCCGGCGCTTGATCTCGGCCTTGTCGGGGCGGAAGCGACGCGGCTTGACGGTGAGCCCGTAGGCCACGTTGTCGAACACGCTCATGTGCTTGAACAGTGCATAGTGCTGAAACACGAAGCCCACGCCGCGGTGGCTGACGTGCACGTCGGTGGTGTCCTCGCCGTGGAAGCGGATACGGCCAGAGTCGGGTTGCTCCAGTCCGGCGATGATCCGCAGCAAGGTGGTCTTGCCGCTGCCGGACGGGCCCAGCAGGGCGGTCAGCTCGCCATTCGGCAGGGAGAGCTTGACGTTGTCGACGGCGACAAAGTCGCCGAAGCGCTTGTTGACGTTTTCGATCTCGATACTCATGGTCTTGTTGTCCTGTGGGTCGGGTCAGTTCTGCTGGGCCGTGCGCGCACGTTCCTCGCGCCATTCGACAAAGCTTTTCACCGCAATCGTCACGAGGGCGAGCGCCGCGAGCAGCGACGACACCGCGAAAGCGGCGGTGAACATGTATTCGTTGTAGAGCACCTCGATGTGCAGCGGCATGGTGTTGGTTTCACCGCGGATTCGGCCGGAAACCACTGCCACCGCACCGAACTCGCCCATTGCCCGGGCGTTGCACAGGATCACGCCGTAGATCAGACCCCACTTGATGTTGGGCAGGGTCACCCGCCAGAAGGTCTGCCAGCCGTTCGCGCCGAGGGTCAGCGAGGATTCCTCCTCTTCCTTGCCCTGTTGCTGCATCAGTGGAATCAACTCGCGGGCGACGAAGGGCAGGGTGCCGAAGGCGATGACCAGCATGATGCCGGGCACGGCGAAGATGATGCGCATCTCGTTGCTCGCGAGCCACGGTCCGAGCCAGCCTTGCGAGCCGAGCAGGATCACGAAGATCAGGCCGACGACGACCGGCGAGATCGCAAACGGCAGGTCGATCAGCGTGATCAGCAGGGACTTGCCGCGGAACTCGAACTTGGCGATCGCCCAGGCCGCGACCACGCCGAACACCAGGTTCACCGGCACGACGACAAGCACGACCAGCAGCGTCAGGCGGATCGCTGCGGCCGCATCCGGTTCGACGATGGCCTCATACCACACCCGCAGCCCCTGCTCGAAGGCGCTGTACAGCACCACCGTCAGCGGCAGGACGAGAAATATCGTGAGGAAGGTGAGCGCAATGCCGATCAGCGTCCGCCGCAACCAGGCGGGCTCCTCAGTGGCGCGGTGCCAGGCGTGGGCGCTCGGTCTGGTCTGAGCCGGGGAGCTTGACCCGAGGGCCGGATTCAGTGTTGTCATGGCGTGTTCCTCAGCGGTAGCGGCGCGACGCCCACCATTGCAGGCCGTTGATCAGCAGCAAGAGCAGAAAGGCGGCGATCGCGGCGGCGCCGGCGTAATCGAACTGCTCGGCCTTGGCGACGATGAGCAGGGGCGTGATCTCGGTGCGAAACGGCAGATTGCCGGAGATGAAGATCACCGAGCCGTATTCGCCGAGCGCGCGGGCGAAGGCCAGCGCAAAGCCGGTCAGCAGCGCCGGCAGCAGCGCCGGCAGGATCACCCGGCGAATCGTGGTGAAGCGGTTCGCCCCCATGATGGCCGAGGCCTCTTCGGCCTCCTTGTCGAGATCCTCCAGTACCGGCTGCACCGTGCGCACCACGAAGGGCAGGCCGATGTAGGTGAGCGCCACGATTACCCCGATCTGGGTGTAGGCGATACGAATGCCATACACGTTCAGGTACTGCCCGACCCAGCCGGTCGAGGCATAGAGGGTGACCAGCGCGATCCCGGCCACCGCAGTGGGCATGGCGAAGGGCAGGTCCACCAGCGCGTCGACGATGCGCTTGCCGGTAAAGCGGTAACGCACCAGCACCCAGGCGACAATGGCGCCGAACACCAGATTGATCAGGGCAGCGATAAGCGACGCACCGAACGAGAGCTTGTACGAGGCGACCACCTGGCGGTCGCTGACCGCGCGCCAGAAGTCGTCCCAGCTCATCTGCAGGGTGTAGAGCAGCAGCCCGGCAATCGGGATGACGATGAGCAGACCGAGGTAGAAGATCGTGAAGCCCAGCGTGATGCCGAAGCCGGGGATCACGCTGGGCTGGCGCAAGGCGATGGCCATTGGATTGTCCTCCGTGACGGGGCGAGCGGACGTGCCGATGGCGGCGCGCCATGGGCACGCCGCCATCGCAGCAATCACTTGCTTACTGGTTGATCTCGCGAAGAATCCGGTCAAACACCCCACCGTCGTTGAAGTGGGTTTCCTGAGCCACCTTCCAGCCACCGAACACCTCGTCGATGGTGAAAAAGTTCACGTCCGGGAAGCGGTCGGCGAACTCGGCCCCAATCGCCGGGTTGGACGGGCGGTAGAAATGCTTGCCCGCCAGGCGCTGCGCCTCGTCGGTGTAGAGGAACTCGAGGTAGGCCTGCGCGACCTCGCGGGTGCCCTTGCGATCGACGTTCCGGTCGACGATGGTCACCGGCGGCTCGGCGAGGATGCTGACCGAGGGCACGACGATCTCGTACTCGCCGCGACCGAGCTGCTCGACCGCGAGGAAGGCCTCGTTCTCCCAGGCGATGAAGGCGTCGCCGATGCGTCGCTGCACAAAGGTGTTGGTCGCGCCGCGGGCCGCCGGGTCCAGCACCGGCACGTTGGCGTAGATCTTCTTCGTGAACTCGTAGGCCGCCTCTTCGCTGCCGTACTTCTTCAGCCCGTAGCCCCAGGCCGCGAGGTAGTTCCAGCGCGCCCCGCCCGAGGTTTTCGGGTTGGGGGTGATCACCTCGACGTCGTCACGCGCCAGGTCGTTCCAGTCCTTGATGTTCTTCGGGTTGCCGGCACGCACCAGCAGCACGATGGTCGATGTGTAGGGCGAGCTGTTCGACGGCAGCCGGGCCTGCCAGTCGGCGGGGATCAGATCGGCGCGGTCGTGCAGCGCGCTTACGTCATAGGCCAGCGCAAGCGTAACGACGTCGGCATCCAGTCCGTCGATCACCGCGCGGGCCTGGGAGCCCGAGCCGCCGTGCGACTGGCGCACGTTGACCCGCTCGCCCTTGGTCGCCTGCCAGTGCGCATCGAATGCTGCGTTGTACTCGCGATAGAACTCGCGCGTCGGATCGTAGGAAACGTTGGTGATCGTGGTCTGGGCGAACACCGGGACGGCGACCGCGACAGCGAGCGCTGCGACGCTGGTCTTGAAGAAATTTCGGGGTTGGAACGCGTGCATGAATGACTCCCTGAGCAAAGTGTGTCGGTTGCGTGGGAGCCATTAGAAGGGAATCCTTTAGGCTATAAAAGCAATAAAAAATTAAATCTATAGCAGTCTGAGTGATAAAGACTTCCGCCCTTCATTCTGTGCCTTCAAGTGATCTGACAGTGTCGGGGCGCCAATGCGTCAGCGCCCCGACCTCGTCAGCGGACCGGAATCACGATAGGCGGCATGCTGATCACGATGGCCGGGCTGCTCGACACATGACGATGCGTGACCGTCGAGTGACGGTGCTGCGCGTGGCGCGGAGGCACGTAACGTGGCGGCGCATAGCGGGCCGGGGCCGGGCGGCCGTAGTGATGCGGATGGTAGTAGTGATGATGCACTTCCACCTTCTGCTTGCCTTGGCGCTTGTGCGCCGCATGCGGCGGCGGCCCCGGGCGGTGGTGCGACCAACCAGGCCCGTACGTGCGATGGTCGTATTGCCAGTGGCGGCTGTCGCGTGCCTCGGCCGGTAGAGTGGTGGCGAGCAGTCCAGCGCCGGCGATCAGCGCGATGCAAAGTTGTGCGGTCAAGCGTTTCATGATGAACCTCCGTTGTCGACATGGGCGAGCCGTGTCGCCCATGTCCGTCCAACGCGCGGCGGGGACCGCAGGTTCACGCGGGGTTGTAAGCAGATTTGTAGCTGTGGGCGCCGGCTGACCGAGCCACTTTCGCAGCCTCATCCAGACTAGGCGCTAACGGTGTAATCGGAACGAACAAACTCGATCCGACCTCCGCGCGGATGAGCTTCAGTGCAAGCCGCCATCTCGAGCCCGCGCGAGGCGGTGTAGTGTCAGACGCGCAAGGGGATTACGGATAGATATGCTTTCGGGTTTGTGGAATGACAAATAAGCAGTCGTTTGTGCTAATTTGCCGCCAGTTTCCATTACGCTAGAAGCCCCCATGGTCGATTCAATCAGAGCGGTTTCAGAGGACGAGGCGCAGCATCTACCCGAAACATCCCTGCTCTGGCTGACGTCCAGTCTCGCTGCCCGTTTCGGCAAGCCTTTCGACCCCGCCTTGCTGTTGCGTGGGCTATCTCCGCCTTTTGATATTCCCACGATTATCGAAGCCTTGCACGGGCTTGGCATTGACTCAGCGCTTGGCCCGCAACCCTCGGGGCGCGACTGGGAAGATGCGCCCTATCCAGCGGTTGCATTCCTGTCGCCGGAAAACACGGCCTTCGATTCGATGCACACGGGTGATCGCTCCCATTCTGGCGGCGCAAACGCTGCCGAGCTGCATCCAGTGTTCATCCTGGGTTGCGAAGCGGAGGCGCTTCGGATTGCTCTACCGGGTGATATGTCACCGCGAACGGTTGCGGTAGACGAGGCGGCTCGATGCTTCCTGCCCCAACTGCTCTGGGTCGCAGAGGCGGAGTCCGCTTTGCCGGACGATCAGGGTGGCACCGGCCCGGGCGCGGCCCAGGCGCAGCGCAAACCCTTCGGCTTTGCGTGGTTCGTGCCGGAGTTGCTCCGCCACCGCCGTCTGTGGCGCGACGTGCTGCTCGCCAGCCTGAGCATCCAGCTCGTCGCCCTGGCCACGCCGCTATTCACGCAGGTGATCATCGACAAGGTCATCGCCCATCACGCCCAGAGCACGCTTGCGGTGCTCGGTGTGGCGATGGTGGTGTTCATGATCTTCACCAGCGTCATGACCTGGCTGCGTCAATACCTGGTGCTGCATACTGGTTGCCGCATCGACGCGGTGCTGGGCGAGAAAGTCATGCGCCACCTGCTGCGCCTGCCTGTGGGCTATTTCGAGCAGCGCCCCACCGGCACGCTGGTGGCCAGGCTCAACGGCATCGAAAGCCTGCGCGACTTCGTCTCAGGTGCAGCGGTCACCCTGGTGCTCGATTTCCCCTTTCTGTTCATATTCCTTGCCGTGATGTTGCTCTACAGCTGGCAGCTCACCCTCATTGTCGTGGGGGTACTGGTGCTCATCGTGCTCGCCAGTCTCATCATGGTGCCCATCTTCCGCGCCAGGCTCGACAAGCAGTTTCTGCTCGGGGCGCGCAACCAGGCCTTTCTTACCGAGTATCTGGCGGGCATGGCCACCGTCAAATCCCTGCAGATGGAGCCCACTGTGGACAAGCGCTACGGTGGCTATCTGGCTCAGTATCTTTCGGCGGGCTTCTCCACGCGCCAGGTCGGCAACACCTATCAGGTCACCGCCGGCGCGCTGGAGCAGACGATGACGCTGTCCATCCTCATCGTCGGCGCCTGGTTCGTGATGCAGAACACCGGCTTCACCGTCGGCATGCTGGTTGCCTTCCAGATGTTCGCCAGCCGCCTGTCGCAGCCGGTGATGCGGCTGGTCGGGCTGTGGCAGGAGTTTCAGCAAGCCAGCGTCGCCGTCAAGCGCCTGGCCGACATCCTCGACATGCCGCAGGAGCCGGTCACGCTCACCCCTCAGCGCACCCGCGCCGGCGCCGGGCGCATCGAGGTGCGGGACCTCGGTTTCCGCTATTCCGAGCAACACCCCTGGCTGTATCGCAACCTCGATCTGGCCATTCCCACCGGCAAGCTCACAGTACTGATGGGCCCGTCCGGTTGCGGCAAGAGCACGCTGGCCAAGTTGCTGCAGGGCTTCTACTTTCCGCAGGAAGGCCAGATCCTCATCGACGGGCGCGACATTCGTACCCTGGCCGCCAACGAACTGCGCGCATACTTCGGCGTGGTCCCGCAGGAGACCGTGCTGTTCTCCGGAACGGTCTACGACAACCTGCTCATGGCCCAGCCCCACGCGGGTTTTGACGAGATCACCGCCGCGTGCAAGGCCGCCGAGATTCACGACGTCATCGAGGCCCTGCCGCAGGGCTACCAGACCGAGATCGGCGAGCGTGGCACCGGACTGTCCGGTGGCCAGCGCCAGCGCATCGCCATTGCCCGCGCCCTGCTCAAGCGCCCCAAGGTGCTGATCTTCGACGAGGCCATCTCCAACCTCGACCAGCATACCGCCGAGCACTTCGCCCGAACCATCAACCGTCTCAAGGGCAAGGTCACCCTGATCTTCATCACCCACCAGGTGCCTCGCAGTCTGCAGGTGGACGAGGTGGTGCACATGGACCGCCCCGCCGCTGCCACGGCCCGGATCAAGGAGGGTACGTGACACACCCGGCGGCGATTCCCAACGGGCGTGAAACGGTCGCCGGCCGGGCTGCCGGCAAGCGTGCGCTCGCCCGCCGCCCGGATGCCCGTCTGCTGCTCATTCACCAGAACTTCCCCGGCCAGTTCCGTGAGCTCGCCCGTGCCTGGGCCGCCCGGCCCGACCTGCAGGTGCTGGGCCTCGGGCGCGACACCGCACCCGGTCTGCCCGGGGTCGCATGGCAGCGCTATCGCCTGCACCGGCCCCCGGCCGAAGCCCAGCACCCCTACCTGCGCCAAATGGAAATCGCCGTGCTGCACGGCCAGGCGGTCGCCCGCACGCTCGCGCGCCTTGCCCGCCAGGGCTACAGGCCGGATGTCGTCCTCGCCCACCCCGGCTGGGGCGAAACCCTCTACCTGCGAGACATCTTCCCCGACGCCCGCCTCATCCACCTGTGCGAGTGGTACTACGGCAAGCCCGGCGCGGATGTCGGCTTCGACCCCGAGTTCCCTGTCGGTCCCGACATCCACGCCCGCATGCGCACCTGGAACGCCCTGCACGCGCTCAACCTCGCCCAGTGCGACCTCGGCGTCAGCCCCACCGCGTGGCAGCGCGCGCAGCATCCGGCCGAATTTCAGCGCAAGATCGTCGTTCAGCACGAAGGTATCGATACAGCCTACTTCGCACCGGACCCCGGCGCCCGCTTCAAGACGCCCTCCGGCGTCGAACTCGCGGCCGGCGACCCCGTCATCACCTTTGTTGCCCGCAATCTTGAGCCCTATCGTGGCTTCCACATCTTCATGCGGGCTCTGGCCTGCGTCCAGCGCCGCCACCCCGGTTGCCACGCCATCATCGTCGGCGGTGACGAGGTCAGCTACGGCGCCGCCCCGGCTGATGCCCCCAACTGGCGCGAAAAACTCCTGCGCGAAGTCGCCCTGGATCCTGCCCGTACCCACTTCACCGGCCGCCTGCCACGCGCCGACTACCGCCGCGTGCTGCAAGTCTCCGCCGCTCATGTCTACCTCACGTATCCCTTCGTGCTGTCGTGGTCGCTGCTCGAAGCCCTGTCGACCGGCTGCCGGGTCATCGGCTCACGCACCGCTCCGGTCGAGGAGGTGATACGCGACGGGGAGAACGGGGTGTTGGTGGATTTCTTTGATGTGGAGGGGATCGCGGTGCGGGTGCTGGAGGCGCTGGATGCACGTGAGAGGTGCACAGCGTTTGGTGAAGATGCAAGAACGAGTGTGAAGCGATTTGACGTAGATGAGGCCGGCCGTGGTTATCAATCCCTCGTCATGCCTCAGTGTAAACAAGGAAATAAGCATGTCTGAAGGCAACACGGGAATCAGAGGCGCATGGCGTCGATTCAAGCTGCGGATGAAGCGGACCTGGATTGGGTGGTTCTATATCTGCATTCGAAGAGACGTTGTGGGGAACATGCTTCTATTCGTTTTCGCGTGCTCAACTTTGATTGCAACGATGCTCGCATTTCCACAGGTCGCCAATCCTCAACTCGCATCGTGGGACGAGCTCGAGTGCCGGTCGGGCTCTGTTGTGAAAGTGTTTCGGCCACCGAGAAACCAGAGGCATTCGATGCTCGATATCGTCGATGAGAATGGGGTGAAGCACTCGTACTTGGGTTGGGGTGGCTATCCGAATTTTACGTCTCGGCTGCAAGCGACGCAGGGCGAAGCCATCACGGTTTGCTCTCGCCCCTACTGGGAGCTTTGGCCCCCCTTTTATTACCAAGAATTTGTTCGGATCGAGTTTTCCGGTGATGAAGAGTTCGCTCCTCGGCTGTCCCCTGTCGACGAGCGTGCCTTCGACCTGAAGTGGGTACGAGGTTATCTTTGGGCATCACTGTTTTTCTTTATCTGGATGCTGAAGCGTTTTGGCCGCAAGGCGTGGCGACTGCGTGATGAATACCTGCAGTCTCCTGATGGGGTAGGAGTTCTTGGTGACAACGACAAGCAGAAGGGAGGTCAATGATGGCAAGAGGATTGAACAGGCAAACAGCTGAAACGGTATCCAATGTGCTTTCGCAAAAGGCCTCGCCTGTGGATATTGCCAATTCGATAAAGAGCGCCAATCAGGGAGATATTCGCAATGCCGCCGTGTCGGCTGCAAACGCCATGCATGGGCTTGCATCAATGCTGTCGAAAGTCGCCGGGAATCTAGCGCCGCCTTTGCTCGTGGCGAATATTGCTAATGACGCGGCAAATATTACACTCGACATAAGACAGGATGGAAAACTCACCGACGGCACGGCCTTCGCCGCGCTGTCCACTGTCGCCTCGGCCGCTGCGCTTGCAGCAACACTTGGGGCGGGTACAGTGCTCGCGCCTGCTGCAGCGGTCGGGTTGGCCGCCGCCGCAATCACTGCGTCAGCGGCTCTGGGTGTGGCAGCTCTGGCATCAGCTGAAGGAAGCAGCAGGTTTCATGATTCGGTTGCCGGCCTTCTGGATCGTGCGCAGAATCTGGCCGGGTCGATGGGAGATAGCCTCGTCGGCTTCTTCGAGCGGCAGGGCGCGAATTTGATGTCCGGCATCGACCGTTTCCTCAATTGGTTCAGCGGGCCGTTATTTTCACTCAGCTATGACGATATTACCGGTGGTCGGAACGAGTTGCTGGAAGCCATCCGGGACCAAACCCAAACCGCCTCCACCATCCCCTCGCCCATCATCCTCGACCTCGACGGCACCGGCATCAACACGGTGGGTCTTTCGGCCGGCGTGCATTTTGACCACGCCGCCGATGGCTTTTCCGAACGCACCGGCTGGGTGGGCAGCGGCGACGGCCTGCTGGTCTGGGACCGCAACGGCAACGGGGTGATCGACTCCGGGCGCGAGTTGTTCGGGTCGGAGACGGTGCTTGCCAACGGGCTTCGGGCGGTCAACGGGTTCGCGGCGCTGGCCGAGCTCGATGTCAACGGCGATGGCGTGATCGACGCCAATGATCCGGTGTTTGCCGAGTTGCGGGTGTGGGTCGATGCCGACCTGAACGGGCGCACCGGCGAGGGCGAACTGCTGACGCTGGAAGAGGCCGGTGTGCGGGCGATCAACGTGGCCTATGTAAACTCCAGCTACGTCGACGCCAACGGTAACGAACACCGCCAGGTCGGCAGCTTCGTCACCACCGACGGCGAGACGCGCACCGCCACCGACGTATGGTTCAAGAGCGATGCGACCTACAGCGTGCCCACCGAGTGGGTGGACGTGCCCGAAGCGATCGCGCTGCTGCCCGATGCGCGTGGCTACGGCAAGGTGCGCGATCTGCACCAGGCCATGGCCATGGACCAAAGCGGGAAACTCCAGGCGCTGGTGAGCGCCTTCGTGGCTGCTGATACCCCGCAGGATCGCGAGGCGTTGCTGACCAGCATCCTCTACCACTGGACGGGGGTGCAGGACGTGGACCCGTACAGCCGGGCCTCGACGATGATCTATGGCAACGCGATTGGCGACGCGCGCAGGCTCGAAGCGCTGGAAGCGTTTGTGGGTGAGAAATGGTTTGGCGTGTGGTGCTGGCGCACCCGTGACCCCAACCCGCATGGCAATGCGGCACCCGTGTTGTTGCGGGCCTGGGACGACCTCAAGGCACTGGTCTACGGCCAGTTGATGGCCCAAAGCCACCTGAAGGACCTGTTCATTGACATCCGTTATGGTTGGCACGACGAGACGCAGACCGTCGTCGGCGACCTCTCGGAAGTCGCAGCGAATCTCGCCGGGCTGATCGAGACGGATCGTGCGCACGGGCTCGAGCAACTGGGCGAATTCGTGCGCGCGGTGCGCGGCCTCGGGCTGCTCGGTTCGCTCGATATGGGCTCGTTCAGATTCACGATGGCCGCCTTGGGCGGGGATGTCTCCGCGGTGGTGGATGCATCGTTGGCGGGTTGGGTCGACAGCAACACCCCCACCGAAGGCAACGACGTGCTGCGCGGCACCGACGGCGACGACTGGATCGATGGCCGTGGGGGCAACGACCTGATCCTGGGCCGTGGCGGCAACGATACGTTGATCGGAGGGGCGGGCAACGACACGCTGGATGGCGGCGCCGGCAACGACGAACTGCGCGGTGGCATTGGGTCCGACACCTACCGCTTTGGCCGCGGCGACGGGCACGACACCATCATCGAGGATTCGTGGCATGCGGACGATGTGGACCGCATCGAGCTCAAGGCTGGAGTGGGGCCGGGTGACGTGCACCTTGCCCGCGTGCGCGACCCGAGCAACCCGTGGAACACGGACGACCTGGTGCTGACCATCGTCGATACCGGCGAGACGATCACGGTCAAGCGCCACTTTGTTGCCGGCCTTCGGCACGCAATCGAGGAAATCGTGTTTGCCGACGGCACCGTGTGGGGCGAAGATGAGATCCGCAGCCGGGTGCTGATCGGCGGCGACGGAGACGACGAGCTGCTGGGTTTTGCCGGACGCGACAACTTCATCCATGGCGGGGCCGGCAACGACACCCTCGTCGGCAGCAATGGCAACGACACCCTGATCGGGGGTGCCGGCAACGACGTGCTGCGCGGTGGCTCGGGTTCGGACACCTACCGCTTCGGTCGCGGCGACGGGCACGACACCATCATCGAAGACTCGTGGCATGCAACCGATGTGGACCGCATCGAGTTGAAGGTCGGCATTACACCCGATGATGTGCACCTTGCCCGCGTGCGCGACCCGAACATCTGGTGGAACGTCGATGACCTGGTGCTGACCATCGTCGACACCGGTGAGACGATCACGGTCAAGCGGCACTTCTTGGCAGGGCATCGCCATGCGGTCGAGGAAATCGTGTTTGCCGACGGCACGGTGTGGGGTGAGGAGGAGATTCGCAGCCGGGTGTTGATCGGCGGCGACGGAGACGACGAACTGCGCGGGTTTGCAGGGCGCGACAACGTGATCGACGGCGGCGCAGGCAACGACACCTTGGTCGGCAGCAACGGCAACGACACCCTGATCGGTGGCGCCGGCAACGACCTGCTTGAGGGTGGAGCCGGCGACGATCTGCTCATCGCCGGCCCGGGTACGGACACCCTGCGCGGCGGCAGCGGCTCGGATACCTACCGCTTCGGCCTGGGTGACGGCTTCAACGTGATCGAAGAAAACTTCGACCCGAGCGGTGTCGACACCATCGAGCTGACCGAGGGCATCGCCCCGGACGACGTGACGGTGCGCTATACGCGCGATGGCCACATGACGGTGAGCCTGCAGGACGGCACCGCGATCCTCGTTCGCAATCAGGCCACGACATGGGCGGCGAGCGGTGGGCTCGGCATCGAACAAGTGCGTTTTGCCGACGGCACCGTGTGGGACCGCGCCGCGTTGGATCTGCGGGCCGTGGCCGGCACCGACGGAGACGATATCATCGTCTCGAGCCATGCCGACGACGTCGTCGATGGGGGCGCTGGCAACGACGTGTTCGTGAACCTCGGCGGCTACGACACTTACCGCTTCGGCGCGGGTGACGGTCAGGACACGATCGAGGGCGGACGCGGCAAGGTGGCGTTCAAGGCGGGTATCGACCAGCTTGGCGTGAGCTTTGCCAGAGACCAGGGTGATCTGATCGCGACCATCGATGCGACCGGGGATTCGATACGCATCGGCAACTGGTTCTACACAGGGTCGAGTTGGCGCATCGACCGCTTCGAGTTTGCCAACGGCGCCAGCTTGAGCGGGGCGGACGTGCAGGCGCTGGTGAGCGTCGCGAGCGACTCCGAAATTCTCCACGGTTCGCCGGGCGACGATCTGATCACCGGCAGCGACAAGCACAGCACCATCTATGGCCGTGACGGCAACGACACCCTGATCGGTGGCGGGGGCAACAATCAGCTCCATGGCGAGGCCGGCGACGACCTGCTGATCGGCGGCGCGGGGCGCGACACGCTCTACGGCGGCGATGGCAGCGATACGCTCAATGGCGGAGCCGGTCGGGATGTTCTGTACGGTGGGGCGGGAAGCAACACCTACCTGATGGAACGCGGCAGTGGGCTTGACAGCGTGTATGCCGAGACCGCGGTGCTTGCCGACGACACCATCGTGTTCGGGGCCGGGATCCGGCCCGAAGACATCACGGTGCAGATGGGCGGGCGCAGTTGGAGCGTGCCCGAGCCGGGCGATGTGGGTTTCGTTGAGATGGTGGTCGGCTTCGGCGGAGACGATGCGGTGATCATCCGCAACGATAGTGGGCGCGACCTCGGGCGCGGTGCGGTGAAGCGCTTCCGCTTCGAGGATGGCACCGAACTCAGCCTCGAGGACATGGTGGCGCGCGCAGATGATGGGGTGATGGGCTGGCAAAGCCGGTCGCACGGCGACTCGACGCTGCTGCTCGGCAGTGCGGCGGATGACCATATCGAGGACTATTCCGGTCAGTCGGTGGTGGTTCGCGCGGGTGCCAACGATGACTATATCTATCTCTCGGGTGGTGACAACGTCGTGTCGGCTGGCAGTGGCAACGATACGGTGTACGCCGGTTTCGGCGACGATGTGATTGCCGGCGAGGCTGGAGACGACGTCATCGACGGTGGGGACGGCGACGATACCTTCCTGTTCAACTACGGCGACGGAAACGACGTGCTCACTGCCGGAAAAGGGATGGACACGCTGTCGTTCGGCGGGGGCATCACCCCGGACATGCTCGGCGCGTACCTCGATGCACGCGGTCGGCTCGTCCTCACGATCGATGGCGGCGAGGGCGGCAGCGTGACGCTGGCCGGCGTCACGCTCGCTGCGCTGCCGGGCGATCTGGAACGGATACAGTTCATCGATGATGACGGGCGGGTGCGGGTGTTCGATTTCTCCGCCTGGGTGGGTACCCATGCGGTGGCGCTGAACGGCGCCAGCGCAATTGCGCCGCTGGCCTTCGTGGGGGTGGGCTTCGAGCTCACCGGCACCGTCGCTCCCGCGGGTGGCCTGGAGGCAGCGGCCTATGCACAAAGCGGCAACATGTTCGGCGAAGCGACGCTTGCGCACAATGCGCCGACCGACGGCGATGACGTGATCTTCGGCACCCCCGGGGCGGATGTCATCGACGCCGGTGCGGGCAACGACATCGTGATCGGGCTGGCCGGCGACGACACGATCTTCGGCGGGGAAGGCGACGACCTGATCTACGGCGGCGACGGCGACGACTGGCTCGAGGGTGGACCTGGAAACGACACCCTCTACGGCGGACACGGCGCCGACACCTTGCGCGGTGGCCCGGGTCGGGACGAGCTGTACGGCGGCTGGGGCGGGGACACCTACTTGTACCATGTTGGTGACGAGGAAGTGGTGATCGACGACGAGCACCGGGTGATCGAGTGGGGCTACGGCGGCGGTGGCGGTGGCGGGGTGATGCCGACGAGTGCTTTCGTCGAGGTGGTGCCGTTCGGCGTGGAGGAGTGGGACTACGGCGGCGGCTGGGGCTACGGCGGTGCGATCATCGACGATGCGCCCAACATCCTGCAGTTCGGCGAAGGCATCCGGCCCGAGGATTTGCGCTATTCCGAACGCGACGGCGATCTGGTCATCGAGTTTGCCGGCCGTCCCGACGATCGTGTGATCCTGCGTGGTTACGCGCCGCACCGCGCCACGCAGACGCGCTCGGTGGACATCATCCGGTT
>NZ_WTVM01000047.1 GCF_012910885.1 Azoarcus taiwanensis
CCTTCGATGAGCAGGGCAACATCCAGGGCAACTCGCTGATGGATTATTTCGTGCCGACCGCGGTCGAAACACCGAAGTGGGAGACCGACTTCACCGTGACGCCGTCGCCGCATCACCCGCTCGGCGCCAAGGGTGTGGCCGAATCGCCCCACGTCGGCAGCATCCCGACCTTCACCAGCGCAATGGTCGATGCGCTGTCGCACCTGGGCGTGACCCATGTCGACATGCCGCACAGCGCGTATCGCACATGGAAGGAGTTGAAGCGCTTGGGCGTAGCGCATTGACGACCCACTGAGTGCGGGGCGGCCGGGTTGTCATTCCCGGCCGCAACGTCGCACCCCCAGCTACAACAGAACAGAGACAAGGAATCCCTCATGCAAGTCACACTCGACAAGCAGTACCCGATCGCCGCGCCGCTGGATGCGGCCTGGTCGGTGATGACCGACATTCGCGAACTGGCTACCTGCATGCCGGGCGCACAGATCACCGAGCAGGTCTCGGACAACGAATACAACGGCGCGGTCAAGGTCAAGGTCGGCCCCGCCACTGCGCAATTCACCGGGGACATCGAAGTGCTCGGCATCGACGCCGACACCCGCACCCTGCGCATGATCGGCAAGGGCGCCGACAAGGGCGGGTCGACCGCATCGATGGAGCTCACCGCCACCCTGGTCGCCGCCGAAGACGGCAGCACCACGCTGCAGGGCAAGGCCGACGTCATCGTCAATGGCAAGTTCGCGCAGTTCGGCGGCCGCATGCTCAACTCGGTGTCGGACGTGCTGCTGGCCCAGTTCGCCGCCAACTACTCCAACAAGGCCCAAGCGCTCGCGCCGGCCGCTGCGATGGAGGCCGACACCGGCGCCGGTGAAGCCGCCGCCCAGTCCCAGCAGGCTTCGGCCGCGCGTGCCGCACCCCCGCCGCCCAAGGAGCTCAACGCCTTCGGTCTGATCTGGGCGGTCATCCGTAACTTCTTTCTCGGCCTGTTCGGCCGTCGCCAGGGATGACTTCCGCGCCGAGTCCGGCCGCGCCGGCCAACCCCGGTGAACTGCGCCAGCGTCTGTTCGAGGCCGGCTACATCGCCGACGACGCGTTGGCCAATGTGCTGTGGATGGCGCTTCGTCTGGAGCGGCCGGTGCTGCTCGAGGGAGAGGCCGGCGTCGGCAAGACCGCGATCGCCAGCGCCGCCGCGCGCGCGCTCGGCCGGCCGCTGCTTCGTCTTCAGTGCTACGAAGGACTGGATCTCGGCCAGGCGGTGTATGAGTGGAACTACAGCCGCCAGTTGCTGGAGATCCGGCTGGCCGACGCCGACGCGGCCGACCGTGGGCACCTTCGTGAGCATCTGTTCACCGAGGAATTCCTGCTTCAGCGTCCGGTGCTGCAGGCGATTCGCAGCCCGCAGCCCGCGGTGCTGCTGATCGACGAGATCGACCGCGCCGACGAAGCCTTCGAGGCCTTTCTGCTGGAAACGCTCGCCGAATTCCAGGTGTCGATTCCCGAGATCGGCACGCTGCAGGCCGTGTCCCGGCCGCTTGTCGTACTCACCAGCAACAGCACCCGCGACCTGTCTGACGCGCTGCGTCGGCGTTGTCTGTATCAGTTCGTCGATTATCCCGAGCTCGGTCGCGAGATGGACATCGTGCGCCGTCTGGTGCCGCAGGCCGCTGAGCGGCTGGTGTCCGAGGCGGTGGCCTTCGTCCATCGCCTGCGCCGCGAGGATCTGGACAAGACGCCGGGCGTGGCCGAAACCCTGGATTGGGTGCGGATGCTTTTCGAACTTGGCCATGAATGCCTGCCCGAGGAAGCCGCGACGCTTCTCGGCACCATGTCCGCGCTCCTCAAGACCCGCGCCGACGCCTTCCAGATGAACGAGGATCTGGTGCGCCGCCTTGCCGGTGGGCGCCGGGTGGCCGAGGATGCCGGCGTGGTTGCACCCGCGGACGGCGCGCGGGCTGCGAGGGTGTGATGCGCGGCGGCGACCCGCGCGCGGCAGTGGGGCGCTTCGCCAACCACCTGCGGGCGCAGGGTTTCGCGGTCGGCTTCGAGGAAACCGGCCTGATGCTGCGCATCGCGGCTGAAACCCCGCTCGCCGAGTTTCGTACGCTGTCGCCGCTGTGGCGGTCGGCGGTGTGCGGCAACCGGCGCGAGTGGGATCGCTTTCCCGCCATCTTCGACCGTTACTGGTTTCCCCGCCGAACCCGCGGCACCGTGCGCACGACCGGCACGCCGTCGCGCCGTCGCAGCCTGCCCGAGCGGGTCGCGGATCTGCACCGCCAGCTCGAAACCGGGGGCGACAGCCAACCCGGTGGATCGCAGGCATCATGGGCCGGGCAGGGCAGCGGCGACGATGCCGCCGAGCCAGAACACTCGCCGCGCGCAATGGGGGGCGCGAGCCGCAGCGACCCGGCCGAGGGGCGTCCCTTCGCGGAATGGATGCCGCAGGACATCGAGCGCATCGACGCGGCCGTGACGGCCTTCGCCCGCCGCCTGCGACGCATTCTGCTGCGTCGCCGCGAGCGGTCCGCGCGCGGCGAGCTGGATTTGCGCGCCTGCCTGCGTGCCGCGCACAGGACCTCGGGCGAAATACTCAATCTCGAGACCCGGCGCAACAAGCGACGCGAACCGCGCATTGCCGTGATGGTGGATGTCAGCCGCTCGATGGAACGTCACGCCCCGCTGTTTCTGCGCATGGCGCGGGTGTTCGGGGAGCGTTGCGGCGCCCGGGTGTTCGTTTTTCATACCCGGCTGGCCGAGGTCAGCGGCATGCTGCGTCGCCCGGGGCGCAAAATGCAGGAGCGCATCAATGCGGTGAGCTTCGCCTTCGGCGGCGGCACCCGCATCGCCACGACACTGGAAGAGGCGTTGGACGGGCCGCTGCGCGGAGGCTTGGGGCGTCGCGACCTGTTGCTGATCTGCAGCGACGGTTTCGATGCCGATCCGCCGGAGTGCCTGCCGCAGGTCTTGTCACGGGTGCGCGCGCGGGGCACCGACGTCGTCTGGTTGCACCCGACCAAGGAAAAACCGGCCTCGCTTGCTCTGCAGGCCGCTGAAGCATCGGTGCGCGCCTTCGTGCCGGTGCATGACATGGATAGCCTGGCCCGGCTGCCTGCCGGGCTTTGAACAGACAATCGGGAGACGAACATGGGATGTCCGTTGAAACAGGGTGGTGGCCTCTACGCCCGCGTCGCGGTCGGTGCGGTGCTGCTCGCAGCGGGTGAGGGCAGCCGCATGGGCGGGGTCGCCAAGCCGCTGATCCGCCTGCAGGGCGTACCGCTGATCCGCCGCCAGCTGGTGGCCCTGTCGGGCGCCGGGGTGGACGAAGTCGTTGTCGTCACCGGTCACCGGCATGAGGCGGTCGAAGCGGTGATCCAGGATTTTCCGGTGACGCTGGTGCATAACCCCGACTATGCTCAAGGGCAGCAGGGTTCGGTGCGGCGCGGCCTGGAAGCCCTGTCGCCCAGGCTGGATGCGGTGCTCGTGCTGCTCGCCGATCAGCCCCTTATCGGAGCCGGCGACCTCACCGAGCTCATCTCGGCGTTCAAGAAGCGCCCGTCCGGGCATGTCGTCGTGCCCATGGTCGATGGCCAGCGGGGCAATCCGATCATGCTCGACGCCGAGGCCCGCGACGAGATTCTCGCCAGCGGGCGCAATCTTGGCTGTCGCAACTTGGTCGACCGCAACCCCGAGCTGGTCCATGCATTCGAAACCGCCAATCGCCGCTTCGTCACCGACCTCGACACCCGAGAGGATGTCGAGGCCCTGGCTGCGCGCACTGGCTGGCGCTTCGATCTGCCGGATACCGCGACTGTTTGACCGGGCGCGGCGGGTGATATCCGGATGTCCGCGAAAAACTGCAGCACGGAGTTGACGTCGCCAGAATCGTCGCTATAATTCCGTTTCTTCGCTGCGCGCTCGTAGCTCAGTTGGATAGAGTACCTGGCTACGAACCAGGGGGTCGTGGGTTCGAATCCTGCCGAGCGCGCCACAGTATCAAGCAAAAACGCCACTTCGAAAGAAGTGGCGTTTTTGCTTTCACCGCAATCGAGTCTGTGCATGGTGCCCTGATTTGTCGGATGGTGGGCGCTAATCTCTTGGCGCGCGAGCGCGGGATCGTGTTCCGGTCCGGTGATTCACGTTGCAAATGGCAGGTTTGGCAATGTGCCAAGTCACAAAAGTTTGCAGGCATAGACGTTGTTCTTGCACGTCTAAAAAGGTATTTATCGGTAATGAATCGTGGCCGCTTGGCCATAATCCTACGTTGCCTTCGATTGCCTCTGGAACCCTATGCTGACAGGAAAGCGAGTGCTGGTCATCGACGACGCTGAAGCCGAGAGGATGCTGATCTCGACCTACCTTCAGACGCAGGGATGCCGGCTTTATCACGCGCAGAACGGTGAGGATGGTATCCAGAAGGCACGGCTGCTCGGGCCCGATCTCATCCTGATGGATGCCGAGATGCCGCGATGCGACGGTTTTGCAGCCTGCCGGGTCCTGTCCGAAGATCCAGCGACCGCGCATGTGCCGATCATCTTTCTCTCCGCCTACGCTGAGCCCGAACAGCGCGTCAGGGGTTTGCTCGCCGGTGCAGTGGACTACATCGGCAAACCCTTCGATTTCGATGAGGTCCGGCTGCGTTTGTCGGTGCATTTGCGGCAGAGACCTGAACCTACCGCGCCACCCCCTGTACATGGCGATCCTGGCGCGGGTGAATCCCATGGCGCGAACCTTCACGGCCTGCTGTTCCAGGGCGCACGCGTGCATTTGCTGAAGTCCCTTAGGGAACCGCCTGGTGTTCATGAACTTGCGGAACTGATTGGCACCAATGCCAAACGTCTGAACGAAGCGTTCAGACACTGCGCGGGCGTCACGATATCCGAGTACCTCCGTGAGGAGCGGATGAAGGAGGCCTCGCGGCTGTTGCGTCACACCGACGCGAGCATCACCGAAATTGCCGAAAGCATTGGATTCGGTAGTGGCGCAAATTTTTCCACCGCATTCAAGACCCGCTTTGGCCTGACACCGAAACACTACCGGCACCAGCGCACGGATCTGGACGGTGACTGAGGCGGTGTCACGCCTGATCGGTGTGCTATATGTCCGCGGGCTGCTCGTGCTCGCGTGGCTGTGCTTAGCCGCTGGTGCGACCGCCGCGGAGTGCGAACCGATCGACGTTTACAGCGCGCAACCGGACGTCGATTTCGTCGGTGCCATGTGTCTGCTCGAAGTCGCCGCGGACGAGATCTTGATTCCCGATGACGCGCTCGCCGGCAGCAAATGGGTGCCGGTCGCTTCTGACCGGGATCGGCTCGCTGCACCGCGGCAGCGATCGACCCTTTGGCTCAAGTCGCGGCTGACGAACTCCGGCACCGACGCCGTGCAGCGCTGGATCGAGTTCTATCCCTGGCGATTGCGCGACGTGCAAGTCTGGCTTATCGATCCGAGAACCGGCGTGGTGCGGGATCATCTGCTCAATGGCCTGGACGTCCCGATCACCGACAGAGACATCCGCACACGGCGCACGCTGGTCCCGGTTACGCTGTCGCCCGACGAATCGGTGCTGATGCTGGTGCGTATACATGGCGACCACCGAGCGGGGGTCAAGATTACCGCCTGGGCGCCGGGTGCATTCAGTGCGGACCAGGCCGAGCGCCTGAAAGTCTATTCTCTGGTCACGGCCGTCATGCTGACGGTGGTTTCGGTCCTGTTCCTGCAGTTCAGGATGGGTTACGTACTGCTTGGAGCGTGGGCGTTGAGCCTGTTCGTGCTCGAGGTGGAGAAAGATGGCTTTCTGAGCTTCCTGCTGTTCCCCTCGATGTCGCAACTCTCGGTATATCTGATCACCATCTTCAGCGTCTTCGAGAAGGCGCTTTTTCTGGCGATGTCGGTCCACTTGCTTGGTCTGAACAAGCATCGGTTGTGGCGATGGAGCCTGCCTGTCGGCTTGGGCGCCGCCTGCGCGTATGCGCTTTCGATCAGTGTGCTCGACGGTGGGCAGATGCGCAGCCTGGCGGTCACGCTGCATCTCGGCTTCCTCCTGCTGTGGCTCATGCTGCTGCCCGCGGCGCTGTCCCAGCCCGGGCGCTGGAAATACGTGAATCTCGTGGTCTTGGGGTGCGTCTGGGTGGCGACGGCGACGGTCGTCATCGGTTACGGGCAGGGCACGGTTGCCGCATTGACCTTCAGCACGCTCCGAGTCGTCGTCTCGGTGATGGCGCTGATGGTTCTGATCTGGGTGTACAGCCGACGCATCCACGAATACGAGCGCAACCTCGCCGCACGAGTGCGGCGCCTGGAACAGGCCGATCGCGACTGGCTTGAGCATCTCGTCGAGATACGCACGCGGGAGCTGGAAGTCGCGCGCCACGAAGCTGAAAAGGCGAACGCCGCGAAGACGGCCTTCCTCGCGCGGGTCACCCACAATCTGAAATCCCCGCTGACCGCCATCATGGGCTATGCCCAACTGTTGAGAGGGGAACCCGGAAAAGTCGGCCGGATGAGCGGTTTCATCCACGACAGCGCCGACCACATGCTGAACCTGCTCACCCGGCTCATCGACCATGCACGTGACGTCACCGCCATCGAGGTGACCCCGCGCGATGTCTATCTCCACACGTTCATCGACAGCCTGTGCAACGAGGCCGACATCCTCGCGTCGCGCAACGGCAACGTATTCCGGCTCGAACGAGCCAATGCGCTCGATCCTGTGGTTCGCTGCGACGAAACCCTGCTGCGGGAGATTCTGCTGAACCTGCTCGAGAACGCGGCCAAATACACCCGCGACGGCGAGATCGTGCTCAAGGTTTCGACTGAACACCCTTCGGTTGGCAACGAAAGACGGCTTGTATGGGTCGTCCGCGACACCGGGCAAGGCATCCCAAAGGCCGAGCAGGCAAGCGTCTTCGAACCCTTCTACCGCGCCTCGCCGCAAGGTGAAGGCGTGGGGCTGGGGCTGCCCACGGTCAAAGCGCTCGTCGGCAAGCTTGGTGGCGACATCAGTCTTGAAAGCGAACACGGCGTCGGCACAAGCGTGCGGGTCTCGATACCGGTCGAACCCGGTAACGAGGCTCTGGTCGCGATCGCCCGGCGTGATCTGCCGCGTCACATGCTGCCGCAGTTCGACGCCGGGGGGCGTCGCGCCTGGGTTGTTGAGGATGCCTCGGTGATCCGTGAGCTACTCGATGCGGAACTCTCCGCGATGGGCTTCACAGTGCGGACCTTCGCCGACGCCGAGTCCGCCACCGCCGCTCTGAACGCTACCGACGTCTCCGAGCGGCCGACGCTGGTGCTGACCGACCATCGCCTGCCGGGTGAAAGTGGCGACACCGTGCTGCAAGCAGTCAAGCAGACCGACCAGACAGTGTCGGTGATTCTCCTCTCGGCCACCCGGGAACTCGAAACACCGCCTCCAGCCAGCGACTGGCAGTACGCCGCGCGATTGTCGAAACCGGTCGACCTCGCGCAACTGCGCAGCGAAATAGCGAGAATCTGCGGCCTGGAGCAAGTCACAGTCCGGCTGGCCGCCCCCGGGTGGAAGTACGACGCCACCCCCGCACCGACCACCTGGCCACCCGATAGCGACGCCGTAGCGATCGTGCAGCAATGGCTGGCGCTTGGCGCGGTGACCGACCTCGTGGAGTGGTGCGATTCCGCGGCCACGCAACACCCGGCACACGCCGGCGCCATCGCCGATCTGCGTCAGCTAGCCGAACGCGGTCAGTTTGGCGCCTTTGCCACCCGGCTGCAGGCACTCTGACCCCTCCCCGGCGTTCGCCGGCGAGGGCAGCAACTCCGCCTCTTCACTATCGTCACCGCCCGGCAATCCGTGATGTATTTCACGCGCGAGCGCCCTGTTGGCGTTGGTTTAACGCGTTGACACGTTTCGCTGCCTGCGAGCAAAGGCGAATGCCTTTCAGCAAAAGAATGCTTGTCGCTACGCACCTAGAATTCGCGACCTGAAAGCAGACCTCCGCTCGGTCTCCACGCTGCGACCGACGGGGGTTTGCCTTTGCATCGGTGCTTGGTCGGCAATCAAAAGGTGGTGAGCGTGTTCAAGAAAAATGGAATTGTCGTTGCGAACGAAATCGACCGGAGTCGGGCGGGCCAAGAGACCAACCGATGCGCGGGGCAAAGCATGCAAGCGCCGACCATGCTCGGTCGCCTTGGGCGACGCTACGTTGCGGCGTCCCTTCTGGCGCTCGGATTGACATTCGGGCATCAAGCCTTCGCGGCGCTTGGTGTTTCAGTCACCATTCCGGCTGGTCAGCCGACGGACATCTACCCCGGCGAGATCACGCAGTTGCAGATCACGATCTCGAACAATAACGAGTCGGCACCGATCACGGGTACCGCCTTCAGTAACAGCCTGCCGGGCACCTTGCCCAATGGCCTGCGAATCGCGGGCGCATTCACATACACCTGCGCAGAAGGGGGAGGTGAGGTTGGTACCGCCGGAAGTGTCACCGCATCCGGCGGAACACAGCATGTCGCACTGACGGGCGGCACAATCCCTGTCCGTACTAGCAATGTCGATGGCAGTTGCACCATCACCATACCGGTGACCGCCGGCACGTCCGACGGTTTGTCGGCAACGTACAACTATCAGATAGCAGCGGGTGCCGTGACTGGAAACGACGGCGCTTCGGTGTCGAATGTTGGTGCCGTAAGCCAAAGTGTCAACGTGCGTGCCTTGACCCGGCCGACGATCAGCAAGAACTTCAACTCCGGAACGCTGGTTCTCGGTGGCGCCGCGACACGGTTGACAATCACCGTAAGCAATTCGAACCCTGTGCCGATCGCAGGTTTCACCGTCACGGATCCGCTTCCGGACACCATTCGCGTGGCCAATCCGCCGAACGCCAGTGCCACCTGTACTGCAGGTGGCACAGACCCAGCAGTAACAGCCGCTGCTGGGGCAGCGAGCGTGTCGGCTTCCAGCGGAACGCTTCCCGCGAACGGGATCTGCACGATCGAAGTCGATGTTGTCGGTCACAACACTGCAGACGAGTATTCAGACACACGTCAAAACCGGATCGATCGCAGCTCCGGATTTACCAATGAGCTCGGTATCCGCGCCGAGGCCGATGCGACAAGAAACATCACGGTACGCTCGCCCTTGCGCGTCACGAAGGCCTTTTTGCCAACGCAAATCGCGGCGGGGCAAGCCGGATCTGTGACCATCACGCTATTCAACGACGGCTCCACACCCCTCACGATCACTACTTTCGACGACAGTCCGATTGATGGCGTAGGTGGTGTTGTCGCGGATCGTGGGCTGGTGGTCACAAGTGTGGAGAATACCTGTGGTGGTTCAGCAACCATTCTTTCACCAGATGGTGTTGGCCGTGGTGTCCGCCTGACGGGTGGCACGATACCGGCGAATGGATCGTGCACAGTAACAGCGAATTTCAACGCCTTCACCCAGGCAGACCATACGCCGGTTACCTATACGAACGAGGTCGTCGAGGATGCTGTTGGCATCTCTGGGTCGGACATCGTCAGCCAGGCGGCCTCCGCCACCATCCTGGTTTCCGACACGCTCCGTGTGCTCAAAGCCAACCTCGCCTCCGCGCCGCGCCCCGGGGAGCCGGTGCGCTACCGTGTAACCGTCCAGAACTGGTCGACATCCGGCATGAGCAACGTGCAGGTTGTGGATGCCCTGCCGGGTGGCCTGACCTACCTGACCGGAACGCTCGGTGACAATGACTATTCCCCGACGCTCACCGCGGCGTGCGGCCCGCTGGAGACCACGAACGCGACCGGGGATACCGGGCTTACTTTCACCATTCCAATGATTCCGGCCCGCAGTTCGGACACTTCGCCCGGCGCGTGCGTCCTGGAGTTCTACGCGATGGTGCCGGCAGGTGCGGCGGCTGGCTTGAGTACCGCCAATACGATCGATGCGAGTGCCGTGTGCACGGATGCTGGGTCTGGTATCTGCAACGGCGGTGCTGCGACCTCGGAGAATAGAGCGGTCGTCGCCAACGTGCTCGCGATGACCAAAAGCTTCACGCCTGCTGGTCCATTGCCCGAAGGTTCGGTCACTCGCATGCGGATCGCACTGCAGAACTTCTCTGCGAATCCGCTCACGGCATTGACCATTTCCGATACTTTGCCGATCGGCTCCGAGGGTAGCCAGATGCAGATCGCCAATCCGGCCAATGCAGCCACGACCTGCGGCGGATCGATCGTCACTGGCGCGAACTCCATTGAACTCAATGGCGGCAGCATCGCCGCCCGGGCAGATGCAGGCAGTGGTGCTGCCGGCAGTTGTTTTCTCGAGGTCGACGTCGTTGGTGCTGCCGGCACTTATACGAACACGGCCAATGCCGCGGCCACACGATTGCTTGCGAACGGCACTTCCACAACGGTTTCGACCGATGCAACGGCCCCGATTACCTTCAACTCATCGCTGACGGCGTCGAAGTCCTTCAGTCCGGCGGTGATTTCGGAGGGTGGGCGCAGCACGGTTCGGATCACCCTGAACAACGGTGGTTCAGTGGCGCTCACCAACGTTTGGCTGTCCGATCCGCTTCCGGCCGGGATGGTCGTCGCCGATCCGTCGAATGCCTACACGACCTGTGCGGGATCGACCGAGGTCACCGCCGTCGCGGGTGCCAGCCAGGCGAGCCTGGCCGGCGCGTCGATCATCGGCAATGGTAACTGCGATTTCATCTTTGACGTTACGGCCACCGGGCCGACGAACTGGGTCAACACCATCCCTGCGGGGAATATCACCGCCGCCGGGGGTATCCGGAACATCACGCCAATCACCGCAACCCTGACTCGACAGGCCCCGCAAGGCCTGACCGTCGCGAAACAGACCGATCCTTCGACCCTCACCTTTCCGGGGCAAGTCAGCCGTCTGACGATTACCATCACCAACGGCACCCAGGCGGTCACCGGTTTGTCCCTGACGGACCACTTTACGAACGATGGTCTGCCGGGAGGCACGCCGAACGGCATGGTGGTGGCTTCGACCGCCGCCGCAGCGACGTCCTGCCCGGGTGGCATCCCGGAAGCCACACCTGGCGCCATCTCGGCGGGTGTCAGCGGTGTGAGCCTGGCGGCCAATGCATCCTGCACCTTGTCTCTGAATGTGACGTCAACAGTGGTTGGTGGTATCACCAACGTGATTCCGCCCAGTGCCATCCGCACAGATCAGGGGCTGACCAACAGTAACCAGGCGACTACCAGCCTGACGACTGCAAGCAACATCGGAATCACCAAGCAATTCACGCCGAACGTGGTTGAACCCGGTGATCGGTCGCGTCTGCGCATCACGCTCTTCAACCCGGGTTCGCAACCTGCGGCCAATGTATCGTTGACCGACGTTTTGCCGGTCGGGGTCATTGTGCCGCCGGGACCGAATCCGGTCACGAATTGCCTAGGTGGTACTGTGAGTACACCGGTACCCGGCGAGGTGCACATCGCCGGCGTCAGCCTGCCGGCCGCATCAGGCGGAACAGTGGCTTCCTGCTTCGCCGAGATCGATGTTCTCGTCAGCGCCCAGGGCGATTACGTGAATACCATTCCGGCGGGTGCGCTGAGCGGCAGTGTGGGTGGCATTACGGTCACCAACTCGCAACCCGCGTCCGATACGCTCAGAGCGAGCTTGCCCCTGGAAATCCAGAAAGCGATCGATAATCGCACGCTGGATTCAACCATTCAGCCTGGTTCAGGCTTCAGTACGGACGCGGCTACCGCCGCGCCAGGACAGGTGAGGGCGCTGACCATACGTCTGCGAAACCCGAATAACGTGGCCATCACTGGCCTTGGCTTTACCGACACGCTGCCAGCGAACCTGGTCGTGGCGCCAACACCCAATGCGGCAACCACTTGTACGGACGGCACGGTCTTCGCCGGCCCGTCCGCCACCAGCGTCAGGCTCGCCGGGGCCACAGTAGGTGCGAACAGCGCATGTACGGTGACGGTGGATGTGTTGTCCAACATATCCGGCAGCTATTTGAACGAGATCGATGCCGGCGCAGTGAGCAGCGAGCAGGGTGTAACAAATGCCGAACCCACCCGTGCCCGCCTGGTGGTGTCCACGCCGCCCACGGTTGGCAAGCAGTTCGAGCCGGCGGTGATTCCCGCCGGTGGAACTTCGCGCCTGACCATCTTCCTCGGCAATGCCAACGAGAGCAACGCGACGCTGTCGAGCGCACTGATCGATACCCTCCCGATCGCACCCGGCAACATCATGATTGCCGCTACCCCGGGCGTCGATTCGACATGTACCGGCGCCGTGACCGCGACGGCCGGTTCGGGTGAAGTGCGACTGGCCAACGGCTCGACCATTCCCCCCGGGGGTTGCAGCATCAGTGTGAACGTTACCGGAAACGTCGCCGGAGACTACACCAACGTCATTGCTGCAGCGGCGCTGCAGACCGATCTCGGCAACAATCCGCAACCCGCCGTCGCGCCGCTCAGCGTGAGCAGTCTCGGCTTCATTTCCGGCCGGGTTTTCCTCGATAACAACCTTTTGCCCAACGGCACCTTCGAGCCGGGCGTCGACAGTGGTTTGCCGGGGGTGAGCATCGAACTGAGGAGTGGTGCCGACTGCGGCGGCGCGCTTGTCGGCACGACTACGACCGACGCACTCGGCAACTACCTGTTTACCGGGTTGAGCGCCGACACCTACTCGGTCTGTCAGCCTGTACAACCGGCTGGCACCCTGAACGGGGCGACGACTGCTGGCGCCATCGTGGCCAACAACGGTAGTACGGGTACGTCCGGTAATGGCTCGAATCCGACGGCCACCAGCAGTCAGATCACGAACATTGTGCTCAACGACGATGGGGGAAGCGGCGAAATCAGCGGCTCCAGCGGCAACAATTTCGCCGAGATCGTACCGTCGCGTATCGAGGGCATCGTTTTCCTCGACAACAACAACAACGGCGTGCAGAACGGCGGTGAACCTGGCATCGCGGGTGTCACGATCACGCTGACAGGCACGGACCACCTTGGCAACACGGTATCGCTGTCCACCGACACCGATGCAAATGGAGGCTATGTTTTCGACGGGTTGAGGCCTGGTACTTATACGGTTACCCAACCGGCACAACCCGCGGGTACCGCCAATGGCATCACCTCAGCCGGAACCGTGCCGAACGGTGGTACGCAGGGGACACCGACGACGCTTGTCACGTTGCCCAGCGCCATCAGCAACATCATCCTGCCGCCTAATACAACCGCAAGCGGTAACAACTTCGCCGAGATTCCAAACACACGGACCATCTCCGGCGTCGTCTTCCTCGACTACGACAACAATGGCCTGCTGGACGGAGTCGACCACGGCATCGGCGGCGTAGCCCTTGAACTGACCGGCACGGACATCAATGGCAATCCGGTGACCCGCACGACCACCACCTTGCCCGACGGCACCTATGCCTTTACCGATGTGCCGGAAGGCACCTACACGGTGATTCAACCGGATCAGCCGGCGGGAACGACCAACGGGATTCCAACGGCTGGCAGCACGGGTGGAACGGCGACCAATCCGACGGCAACAAGTAGCCAGATTTCAAGTATCAGCCTTGTAGGTGGTGACCGGATCTCGGCTTTGAACAACTTTGCCGAACTTCCGGGTGCTGCCCCCGACCTGACGATTCGAAAGACCCACAGCCCAGCCAGCTTCGCAGCGGGTAGCAGCACAGGTTTTTACACGATTACGGTGAGCAACCTCAGCCCGGTTGCGCCCAGCAGCGGCACGGTGACAGTGGTCGACACCCTGCCTGCGGGCATAGCGCCGCTAGCGGCCTTCGGTAGTGGTTGGACGTGTTCGATTTCAGGGCAGACGGTGACATGCGCCACCGACACGGTGATTGGCGTTTCAGCTGATGCGCCTGCCATTACCCTGCGCGTAACAGTCGATACGGGCCTTGTCGGGCAGATCCTGATCAACACTGTGACTGTCAGTGGTGGTGGCGAGCCACCGGGTTTCGCCGGAAATAACACTGCGATCGACCCGACGCCGATTTCCGAGGTTGCCAGTCTGTCGGGTAGTGTGTGGCGAGATTTGAATCATGATCGTGTGCGGGATCCAGGCGAGCCCGGTGTGGCGGGTTGGCGTGTCGAGCTCGTGCTGGGGTCGACGGTTGTGGCCACGGCGTTGACCGACGCGGACGGTCAGTACGCGATCAGCAACGTATCGCCGGGCAGCGGTTATCAACTTCGATTCGTGGAGCCGAGCACCGGGCAGGTGTTCGGAAGCGCGGTACCGAACGAAGGTGGGTTGCCGGTCACCGACAACGTGAGAGACGACCCCGCTGCTCCGGGGACGACGAACGCCGGCAATCCCGCAGGCGCGGCCCTTGGAGACGGCACGCTGCGCAACCTCACGCTGTTTGCGGGCGACAATATCGTTGAGCAGAGCTTGCCGCTTGACCCGGCGGGTGTCGTTTATGACGCCGTGACGCGCCACCCCGTGGCCGGCGCGGTCGTCACCGTTTCCGGCCCGGCTGGGTTCGATCCGCAAATACACCTTGTTGGTGGTAACGCCAGCGTCACGACCGGAGCAGATGGCTTTTACCAGTTCTTGCTCACTCCGTCGGCACCGGCTGGCGAGTATGTGCTGGCCATTACAACTTTCCCTGCCGGCTATCTGCCGCAACCTTCCCAGATCATTCCGGTTTGTACCAATACGTTGAGCGTAGGGTCCATACCAAACCCGGCTCTCGTTCAATCCAGCGACAATCCTCCTGGTGCTGGGGCGCCACTGCATGATCAGGCGACATGCCCTTCGCTCAGCAGTGTCCTCAGCCCAGCCAATCAGGCCAGTACCCAGTATTTCTTTCGGTTCAACATCGACCCGACGACTTCGGCCGATGTGCTCAACAACCACATTCCGCTTGACCCGGTCCTTGGTGGTGCGATCCGCATCGTCAAAACCACTCCGCTGGTCAACGTGACCAAGGGTGAACCCGTGCCCTACACGATCACGGCGACCAACACGCTGGGTGTGACCTTGACCGATGTCGATCTGGTCGACCAGATTCCGCCGGGTTTCCGCTACCGCAGCAGCAGCGCCTCGATTCGTCATGGTGGGTCGGAGGTGTTCGTGCCGGTTGAACCGACGGTGAGCGGACGCATGCTGACCTGGCCTAGTCTGACTTTCGCGCCGGGCGAGGAAAAGACCGTGCGCCTGGTGCTGATGGTCGGTGCCGGTGTGGGCGAGGGCGAATACACCAACCTTGCCTGGGCGATGAACAGTCTGGCGGCGACCCGCATTTCCAATGTCGGCGAGGCGACCGTGCGCATCATCCCGGACCCGCTGTTCGACTGCTCGGACATCATCGGCCAGGTGTTCGACGACCGTAACGCCAACGGCTACCAGGACGACGGCGAACCCGGTATTCCCAATGTCCGAGTGGTCACCGCGCGTGGCCTGCTCGTAACCACTGATGCCGAAGGCCGCTTCCATGTGCGCTGCGCGGACATTCCGCAGCGCGACCGTGGCAGCAACTTCGTCATGAAGCTCGATGAGCGGACGCTGCCCTCCGGCTACCGGATCACCACCGAGAACCCGCGTGACGTACGCACCACGCGCGGGAAGATGGTCAAGCTCAATTTCGGCGCGACCATCCACAAGGTGTTCCGCATCGAGGTCGATGGGCGCGCGTTCGACACCGACAACCGCCTGCTGCCGGCATGGACAGCGCAACTTGCGGCGGTGGTGCCGCAGATGCAGATGCAGCCCAGTGTAGCCCGCCTCGCCTATGTGACCGACGGCAACGCCGGCCCCGAGGTCGAGAAGCAACTGCGCCAGCTTGAAAGCGATTTGCTGCGCATGTACCGCGAGCAGGTCGACAACAGGCCACCGGATATACCCCCATTGATTGTCGAGCGTGAGGAGATTGGAGTGATGCGTGGTGCCGAAGGAGGTGTGCGATGAGAACCGTCATCCGCCTGAAGCCCGTCGCCCTGGCAACGCTGAGTGCGCTGCTGGCCTTCCAGATCGCCCATGCCGACGAGCATGAGCACACCGGGAAGCGGGTAGACAACGCCCGCGTCGAGGTCCGCCCGGTGTCGACACAGGGCGAGCGCGAGCCGACGATCGGTTTCGCGCTGCCTTCCGGAGTGAGCCTGTCCGATGCGCATGCGATGCTCGGCGCCCCCACACCGGACACGCCGCCCACTGAGGTGGCGCTGCTGTCGGATCATGCCGATGGTTTGCGCTTCGAGTCCGGTCAGGCCGACCTGCTGCCGGAGTCCCGCGCCGCGCTGGACGCCATCGCTGAGCGCATGGCAAACCGGCCCGGACTGCGCATAGAGGTGGTCGGCCATGCCGACGCCCAGCGGATGACCGCCCGCACCCGTGCGCGCTTCGGCGACAACCAGGGCCTGTCCGAAGCGCGCGCGCTGGCAGTGGCCGATCATCTGCGCGGGCGGCTCGGCCTGGCGCCCGAAACAGTGTCGGTGCGCGGCGAGGGCGACACCCGCCCGGTGGCCACCAACCGCAACGAGGCAGGCCGGGCGCAAAACCGCCGGGTCGAGATTTCGCTGTGGTATGCGCCCGAAGTAGTCGCTGCCGCCGGCGTGTGCGACGCCCACGGCACCACCGACTTGCCGTTCCGGATCACGGTCGACGGTGAGCCGATGAACACCGGTGAGGGCATGAACGAGGCCGACCGCCAGCGTTGCGTCGATGTCGCGCTGGCCCGCGCCGACATCCAGATCAAGTACGACAGCCTCGCTGACGAGCCGGCGCTCAATGTATGGACCGGTCATGACGTGGCGCTGCAGGGCGAGACCGTGCGCTTTGCCGGCTGGAGCAATTATCTGGCGTGGATTTCGCGCGCCGAGCTGCGGGTTTTCGCACCCGGCGCGCGCGGCGACGCGCATCCGCTGACGGTGATCGACTTCGACTGGGTGGACGGCGCGAGCTGGACCGCACCGGTCGGCGAGCCGGGTGAATATCGCTATGTGTTGCGGGTGTATGACGAGCAGGGCCGTTTCGACGAGACTGCGGTGAAGACCCTCGCCGTAGTCGCCCGCGCACGACCAGCCGCCGACCTCGACGGCGCCGAGCGCGAAGCGCTCACCGGCTGGGGCGAGAATGCGCTGTCCCTGCGCAACATCCCGGTGCGTGGCGGCACGATCACGGTGAGTGGTCGTGATGTGGCCGAAGGCAGCACGGTGCGGGCGCTGGGCATGGAGGTGCCGCTGGGCGCCAATGGCCGCTTTGCCGAACGCCAGATCCTGCCGGCAGGGCCGCAGGCCGTGGAGGTCAGCGTGACCGGGCCGGAAGGCGATGTGGCGAGCTTCCGTCGCAACGTGTCGATTCCCACTGACGACTGGTTCTACATCGCGGTGGCCGATCTGACGATCGGACGCAACGTGGTCAGTCACCGCGACCGTGCCGAACTGGTTACCGGCGACGAACGCAGCTATCGCAACCGAACCTACATCGACGGACGTGGCGCGTTCTATCTCAAGGGCATGATCAAGGGCGAGTGGCTGCTGACTGCGTCGGCTGACACCCGCGAGCAACCGCTGCGCGACCTGTTCAGCAATTTCACCGAGAAGGATCCGCAGTATCTGCTGCGCAACATCGATCCGGACGCCTACTATCCCGTGTATGGCGATGACAGCACGACGGTCGACGACGCACCCACCCAGGGCAAGTTCTACGTCAAGCTCGAGCGCGGCGATTCGCATGTGATGTGGGGCAACTTCCAGACCTCGTGGGTCGGTAGCGAGCTGGTGCAGTATTCCCGCGGCCTGTATGGCGCGCGTGGGCGTTACGTGTCGGAAGACACCACCGCCTACGGCGAGCGTCGCACCCGTGCCGAAGTCTTTGCCGCCGATCCGGGCACGTTGGGCACCCGTCAGGAGTTCCGCGGCACGGGCGGCTCGCTGTTCTACCTGCGCAACCAGGACATCACCCAAGGTTCGGAGCGGCTGTGGGTCGAAGTGCGCGACAAGGACTCGGGCCTGGTCATCGAGCGCCGGCAGCTCACGCCGGGGCTGGACTACGACATCAATTACCTGCGAGGGCGGGTTTTCCTGAATCAGCCGCTGCCTTCGACCTCGGGTAGCGGTGGCGTGGTGTACACCAGTGCGTTGCCGGGTCACCCACTCTACCTGGTCGCAACCTACGAGTACGTACCGGGCTTCGAGCGGGTGGACAACCTGACCGCAGGCCTGCGGGCGACCCACTGGGTCAACGACTGGTTGCGGCTCGGCCTGACCGGTTTCCGCCAGGGCGAGGACGAGCAACGGCAGACGCTGGGTGGGCTGGACCTGTTGCTTCAGCTTGCGGCGGGCACCACTCTGGGCATCGAGATGGCGCGCTCGACCGGTGCCGCGGGTCAGTCGTTGGTCTCGGTCGACGGCGGGTTCGGTTTCGACGATCTCACCAGCCGTGGCGGCAACGCCTCGGCGCAACGCATCGAGGCGCGGGTCGACCTCGCCGACTGGACCGAAGGCGGGCGTGGCTGGGTGGATGCCTACTGGCAGAACCGCGAGCGTGGCTTCAGCGGACCCGGTCAGATAGGTTTCGGCGCGGACGGCGAAGCGGTCAACCAGGCCGGCGTCAATGCCCGGATAGGCGTCGGCGAGCAGGACGAACTGCTGGCCAAGGCCGACACCGTCGATGGCGATATCCAGCGCCGCGCGAGCGTCGAGCTCGGCTATCGGCATCAGGTGAACGAGGAGTGGGCGGTGGTTGGCGGGGTACGCCAGGAAGATCGCCGCACCCGCCAGCAAGGCGTGATCGAGAGTCGGCGTCTGGCCGAAGAAGGCAGCCGCACCGACGTGATCGGCCGGGTCGAATACCAGCCGCTCAAGGCCGACGGCGAACCGGGCGAACGCGAGGACTGGGATGTCTACGGTTTCGCCCAGGGTACGGTGGCGCGCTCGGGTGACCGCCGGAACAACAACCGGATCGGTGCGGGCGGTAGCTGGCAACTGACTGATCGCAGCCGCCTGCGCGCCGAGGCTTCGGGTGGTAGCAGCGGCCCCGGTGGCCTGATCGGGCTGGATCACCGGATTTCCGATCGCAGCAATGCCTATCTCAACTACGTGGTCGAGACCGACAGCCCGAACACGCCATGGCGTGGTCGAAGCGGCACCCTGGTCACTGGCGCGGACTTTCGCGTCAGCGAGCAGATGCGGGTGTTCGGCGAGAACCGGGTGGCGCACGGCGCAGGGCCCCAGTCTCTGACCCAAGCCTTCGGTGTCGATCTGGCGCCGAACGATCGCTGGACCTACGGCTTCGACGCCGAGTTCGGTCGCATCAGCGAGACGATCGGCGGTGATTTCCGTCGCCAGGCGCTGGGCATGAATGTCGCCTACCGAGACGACCGCACCCGCTACGCCGGCCGTCTGGAGTTCCGCCAGGATCGCAACAACGACGGCACTGGCCGGACCTGGCTCACCCGCAACACCATCAGCCACCAGTACGATCCGGCCTGGCGTCTGTTGGGCAAGTTGAACGTGGCGAACAGCAGCGGCAGCCGCGGTGCCTTCTGGGACGGCGATTTCCGCGAGGTCGTGCTGGGCGCGGCCTATCGTCCGATAGACAACGACCGCTGGAACACCCTGTTCAAGTACACCAACTTCCACAACGTGCCGTCGTCCGGTCAGTTGTCGGCCAGTGGTCGCAACGCCGATTACGCGCAGCGCAGTCAGGTGTTCTCGATCGATACCATCTACGACCTGCGTCCGTGGTTGTCGTTGGGAGCGAAATACGGCCTGCGCATTGGCGACGTGAAGTTCACGAATCCGGATAGCGAGTGGTTCCGCAGCCGGGCCGACCTGCTCGTGCTGCGTGCCGACTGGCACTTCGTGCGGGAGTGGGATGCGGTGGTCGAGTGGCGGAACCTGCGTGCGAAGGAAGCAAAGGACGCCAGGGCGGGCGCCCTGGTCGCGGTGTATCGGCACGTGGGCGAGCACGTCAAAATGGGCGTGGGCTACAACTTCACGACCTATTCCGACGACCTCACCGATCTGTCCTATCGCAGCAAGGGGTGGTTCTTCAACGTGCTTGCGACGTTCTAACGGACGCGTGCCTCGACGCAGATCGCTTTGCCGCGCTGGCGAAGCGTTGTGGCGAGCTGCCCGTCGTCGGTTGGTACTGGCGAGGAGAGTGTGCCACCAGGCCCAGTCCGCGCAGTGAGGATGGGCCTGCTGCCGCAACCAGTGGATCTGACCGTGGCAGTGCGATGGCAGGTGCTGACGGATCTGACGGTTGTGACGGCTAGCACTGATCGCTGGAGCGCGTGAGTGCAAGGGATTGTCGATGCTGGTTTGCGGGCATGGGTTTTGCTGAAGACCTGTCGAGGGATGAGTGATTCGGTCACCCTCATCAAGCCTGCACCACACCTCCGGCCGACCGGTGAGTACCTGAGGGCCTGAGGGCCTGAGTGACGGGCTCTTGTCCGTATTGGTGTGATGGCATTCACGATCGGGGTCGGCGTAGCCGCTCCAGCTTCCGCACCGGAGAACTCACACATGAAGATTGCCGTAACCAGTCAGAACTTTCGCACCGTGACCGCCCACGCCGGAAAAACGCGCCGTTTTCTGGTGTTCGACATCCCCTCGGGGGAATCGCCGCGAGAGGTCGATCGACTCGACCTGCCGCAGGAGATGGCTTTTCGAGTTTTTCGAGGCGATCAGCATCCGATCGACGGCGTTGCAGCACTGATCACCGGTGGCGCGGGCGAGGGTTTCCGCGCCCGTATGGGCAGACGTGGTATCGAGCTCGTCGTCACGAGTGAAACGGATCCCCTGCAAGCCGTCATTGACTACACCCGAGGCGTGGTCAAACCGGCCGCGCTGCATGCGCACGGCCACCACGGCGCGTCCTGATCAGCGCGAAGAGGGTGGCGCGGCGAGACAAACCGGTGGACCGGTCGTCCAGCCGCCGCCGAAACGGCTACCGTGGGTCACGGAGGGCCGCAGAACAAGTCGCCTCGATTCGTGGCTCATGCAGTGTCTGTTTCGGCGCCGGTTGCAGTGCCCCCACCTCCGACCCCCAGAACCTTGTACGCCTCGGCCTGTGTCATGAAGATTCGGCCGGACAGCCAGTCGGCGACGTCGGTCCGGTCGAGTCTGTCACGCACCGGTCCCTTGAGTTCGGAAAAATGCAGCACCAGACCTTTCGAGCGCAGGTCGCGGTCGAGCTGCATCAGGACTTCCAGCCCGGTCAGGTCGATGCCGTTCACCCCGCTCATCATCAGCACCACGTGGCGTAAGCCCGGCTTGCGGGCCATGGCTGTGGTCAGGGTTTCGGAGACCCAGCGGGAGTTGGTGAAGACGAGACTTTCGTCGACGCGCACCGACAAGACCTCGGGCAGGGTTTCCACCTCGAAACGATTGACGTTGCGGAAGACCTCGGTGCCGGCGAGGCGGCCGACCTCTGTCCAGTGTGGCCGGGCGGTGCGCTGCAGCAGAAGGCAGATCGCGCCGAGCACGCCCGCGAGCAATGCGGTTTCGACCCCCATGGTCAGTGTCAGCAGCGTCACCATTGCCATCAGCGTGAACTCGGTGCGCGAGTAGCGCCACGCCAGCAGGAAGGGTTTGAGATCCACGAGCGACAGAACCGCGACGATGATGGTCGCAGCCAGCACCGCGCGTGGCAGGTATTGCAGCATGTCGCCGAGCAGCGCGATGGCGACCGCGAGAAACAGTGCGGTCCACACGCCAGCCATCCGGGTGCGGGCGCCGGCGTCGAAGTTGACGATGCTGCGCGCGAAGCCACCGGTGACCGGCATGCCGCCGGAGACGCTGGCGGCGGCGTTGGCTGCGGCGAGGCCGAAAAGCTCGCGCCTTGGTGAGACCTTCTCGCCGCGCCGTGCGCCCAGCGCTTCTGCGACCGCCAGACTCTCGACGTAGGCCACCAGCCCCAGCAATACGGCAGGGGCCAGCAGGTCGAGCCAGACCGCAAAGGGTGCCTGCCACAATGGGGGAAAGGCGAGGCCGTCGCCCAGATTGACCCGGCCCGACAGCGCGACGCCAGCGTTGAGCTGCGGAAGACCCGCAATCCAGGCAATGGACAACACCACCACGATGATCGGGGCGGTACGCGCCAGCAACTGGGCCGGCCGAGCTCCGAGTCCGAAACTGCGCAGCCCGCGGGCGCCGTAGCGCCGCAAGCCCCACAGCATTGCGAGTGCCGAGAGCCCGATGAGGGCGGTGGTCAGGTGCGGCGTCGGGTGGGACGAAGCAGCCAGCGAATGGCCGAGTTCGACCACGGTGCTGCCGCCAGCCTGCACGCCAAGCAACACCGGCAGCTGGCCGATGGCGATGACCAGCGACGCTCCTGTAATGAAACCGTGCAGCACTGGGGCACCGAGCAGGGCAGCCAGGGTTTCGAGCCGGAACAGCGCCGCGATCAGGAAGACCGCCGCGATCTCAAGCGCGAGCACCATTGCCACCAGATGCGGGGCGACGTCATGCGCGACGGCGACACCACCGACGGCCTGCGCAGTCATCATCGCAAGTACCGCAACAGGTCCCACCGCCAGCGTTGAGCTGGAGCCGAAGGCCGCGTAGCCGAGGATGGGCAGCAGGCTGGCCATCACACCCACGACCGGGGGCAGCCCCGCCAGCATCGCGTAGGCGAGACTCTGCGGCACCAGCAGGATGGTGACGATGACGGCGGCGACCAGGTCGTCGCCGAGCGCCGAGCGACGGTAGTCTCGCCAGCGCCCGAACAGTGAAGCCGGTCTTGCCGCGGTGTCCGGGGTCATTGGTCGGTTTACAAGAGATCGATCGGAATTTTCAGGTAGTGCACGCCGTTGTCCTCGGCCGGCGGCAGGTTGCCGGCGCGGACGTTCACCTGAATGGAGGGCAGGATGAGCGTCGGCATCGCAAGCGTCTTGTCGCGGGCAGTGCGCATCTCGACGAACTCCGCCTCGGTGACACCGTCATGCACATGGATGTTGCGTGCACTCTGCTCGGCGACCGTGGTTTCCCATTTCGGCTCGCGCCCCTCGGGCGGATAGTCGTGGCACAGGTGCAGCCGGGTTTCCGGGGCGAGTGACAGCACCTTGCGGATGGAGCGGAACAGGGTGGCCGCGTCGCCGCCCGGGAAATCGCAACGCGCGGTACCGTAGTCGGGCATGAACAAGGTGTCACCGACGAAGGCATCCTGGCCGATGACATAGGTCAGGCAAGCAGGGGTGTGGCCAGGCGTGTGCATCACTTCGACCTCTAGTTCGCCGATGCGGAAGGTTTCCCCGTCCTCGAACAAATGATCGAACTCGGCGCCGTAGGTGTTCATGTCCTTGGCATTGAAGATCTCCTTGAACACGCTCTGCACCTGGCAGATGTGGGAGCCGATGCCGATCTGGCCACCGATATGCGCCTTCAGGTATGGCGCCGCCGACAGGTGATCCGCGTGGGCATGGGTTTCGAGCAGCCATTCCACGCTCAGACCGGCTTCGCGGACGTGGGCGATCACTTCGTCGGCGGATGCGCGTGACGTACGGCCGGACTTGGGGTCATAGTCGAGCACGCTGTCGATGATCGCCGCCTTGGCCGTGGCCGGGTCCGACACGACGTGGGTGACGGTATTCGTGGCGGGGTCGAAGAAGGACTTGACGTTGGCTTGCTGCATGAAAGTGTCCTCTTGATTCGATAATGTTTTAAGGGAAGTCGGGCTCATTCCGGCACGCATATCCTGCCCTGGCTGGCCGCGATCAGGGTCTTGACGGCCAGAACGGCGACGACGGCACTCAGTACGACCAGCAGGAGCCAGGACAAACCAGTGTAAAAGACCATTCCGCTGCGTGCGCTCATCTCGAAGGTGGCAATGGTCATCGCCGCCAGCGGGAAGGAATAGGCCCAGGCCGAGATGAAGAACGGCAGGCGGAAGAAGCGCGCGGCGTTACTGGCGAGCAGCAGCGTGAGGAACAGCGCGGTGAAGTAGAGCACCCGGGCCATCGGATCGAGCTGATCGGTCAGCGCGACGTAAGCGAGAAAGCCCACCGCCGGCGGTGCGATCAGGATGAAAAGCGTCGGCGTCAGGCGCGCCGGTAACGGCTCGTGAAAGAACACCCGGTAGAGCACGATGGTCATCAGCACCAGCCAGAACACCAGCCCGATACTGAAAAAGAACCAGCTGATGTCCGCAGGCGCGAAACGCACGCCCGCCAGTGGCACGATGATGTTGCCCACCACCGGAATGAACCAGGCCGGGTTGGCGTGCTTGATGTCGTAGTGGGTATGGTGAATCCAGCTGCTCATCGCGAACAGGGTGAACAGGAGATGCACTGCGGCGCCGACACCCCACATCCAGCGGGCGACCGCGGGCGCATCCTGTGCCCACGCGATGGCGAGCAGCAGCATGCCGATCGAGATTGCCGGGAAGAAATTCAGGCGAATCGGATGGTTACGGTCGGCCTTTACCGAATCGGGATGGCGGATCAGCTTTGTGGCATACATTGCGATCAGGAAAACGTAAACACCGCTCGCGAGCCAGCGCAGCAAGATGCCGACCTCTGCGGGTGCGATGCCGGCGTGATGTGCCTTGAGCCAGGCGATGGTCAGGCCCGCCAGACCCATTACGGTGGCAAACAGTGCGACCGGGAAATGCGCCAAACGGGTTGCGTGCCCGCTTTGCGCGGGCGCGTTGCTCGCCGCTGCAATCTGCGTATTCATCGAACGGTTCTCCTTCAAAGCCGCGTCTCGAGCGCCAGGCCCGCTGGGTAGGGCGACGCATCGGGCAACTGGCTGACAATGTCTTGCAGGGCGGTCTGCAACATTTCCTCGACCACCGGGTGGTAATAGGGCAGCGCGAGCAGTTCGCGCGCGGTTTCGCCGCGCTGTATGGCCCAGGCGAGCAAGTGAGCGAGGTGTTCGCCGCCGGCTGACACCATTGCGGCACCGAGCAGACGGCCGTCGGAGGCGTCCGCATAGACGCGGAGCAGACTGTCGGTCGCGCCGAGGATGCGCGCCCGGCCGTTCTTGTCGCCGCCGGCCAAACCAATCACGATGCCGTCGGCCGGCAGCGCGTCGAAACGGCTGCCAACGCTCGCGACATCCGGATCGGAGAAGGCGATGCCAAGCGACACTTTGCGTGCGAACCGGGTGGGTGTGCTCCGGGCCGCGTTGAAGCCCGCGATCGCGCCCTCGTCCGCAGCTTCGTGCATCAGCGGGCGGTCGGCATTGGCGTCGCCGGCGATGTATACGGGCAGGTCGCCAATCTGCATCGTCGCCGAGTCGAAGAGCGGTGTGCCGCGCGCGTCCAGCGGAAAACCGGCTTCCGCCAGTCCCAGGCCATCGGTATTCGGTCGCCGGCCCAGTGCCGCGAGAAGCACCTCGACTTCGGTTTCGCGATCGTCCGCGCGCATCGATACGCCCGTTTCGGTCCGTTCGAGGCGGGTTTCCACTCCCAGCCACAATTCCATTTCCTGTCCGAAGCGGGGACGCGCGCGTTCACCGATCACCGGGTCGACGATAGCGCCGACGTTCGTGGCCAGATCGGCGCCGACCACGCGTATGCCGAGTCGCGACAGCGCCAGCCCCATCTCCAGTCCGATGGCGCCCAGCCCCAGAATGCCGACGCTGCGGGGCAGTGCGTCCAGCTCGAACAGGTCGTCCGTGCTGATCGTCCGGTCGCGCACTGGTTCGAGCCAGCCCGGCATCACCGGGCGGGAACCGGTAGCGATCACCACCGCGTCGGCACGGATGCGACGCGCACCGCTCGCGGTGTCGACCTCGATCAGCGTCGGTTCGACGAAGCGGGCCCGGCCTTCAATCAGCCTGTCACCCGCGGCGGCACGGGCTTTGCCGGCCGCGTTGCCGGCGAAAAAGTCGCGTTGCTCGCGTAGCTTCGCCCAGGTGGACGCGTGGTCGATGGACAGTGTTTCGGTGCCGCTCGCGCCGATGGCCGGCAAGGCCTTGCGCGTAGCCCATTCGGCGCCCGCATGAAGCGCCACTTTTGACGGCATGCAACCGACGCGGGCGCAGGTGGTGCCCAGCGGCCCTCGGTCGATCAGCAGAAAATCCTTACCGGCGCGACGGACTTCGCGCAAGGCATAGAGGCCTGCGCTGCCGGCGCCGATGATCACGACATCGGTTCTGATTTCGGTGTTCATGGGCTCTCCCGTGCGTCGGGTTTGTTGATAAGACCCTGCACACCCCGGCTGGGGTGCGCAGGGTAGTCAGGTGGAGATCAGAGCGACTTGGTCGAGAAGTACCAATCGACCGTGTCGTAGCCTTCGCCCGCGCGCTTGTCGGCCGCTTCAGCGGTCTTGGGCGGGGGCACGATCACCGGCTTGCCCGGGCACCAGTTTTCCGGCGTCGCGACGCCGTTCTCGTCCGAGGTTTGCATCGCTTCGAGCAGGCGAACGAACTCGTCGATGCTGCGACCGTTGCTCATCGGGTAATACACCATTGCGCGCAGGATGCCGTTGGGGTCGATGAAGAAGGTCGCACGCACCGCCTGGGTGTCGGCTGCCCCTGGGTGGACCATGCCATAGGCGCTGGCCACCTCCATCTTGATGTCCTCGATGATCGGGAAGGGAATGTCCACCCCGAATTTCTCCTTGATGTTTCGGGTCCAAGCGAGATGCGAGAAGAGGCTGTCGATCGACAGGCCGAGCAGCTCGCAGTTCATCTCGGCGAACTTGGGTGCGGCTTGTGCGAAACCGATGAACTCGGTGGTGCACACCGGGGTGAAGTCGGCCGGGTGGGAGAAGAGGATCAGCCATTTGCCGCGATAATCCTCGAGCGAGCGATCACCGTGGGTCGTGCGCGCCTTGAAGGCCGGGGCTGGTTCGTTGAGGTGGGGGAAGCTGGCTTGCTGCGTGGTTTCCATGATGAATCTCCGTGTTGGCGATAGGTTGTGTCTGACGACAACTAAAGATTAGAGAAAGCTAATATGCGGCGCAATTTGATTTCTTGCATTGCAGCGATAGCGTTCATGTATCGATAGCGTCAAAGGTCTTCAATTGACCTAATCAAGACAAGGCAATTGGTGTGCCAGGGGACCGGGAGAGGTGGAAACTCAGGCGGAATGCGGCTTTGAGACGCATTCGTGGGGTGGAAGCGTGAATCGACGCTGCCATTTGCTGCCAATCCCGGCGTGGGTGCCTAGCCTTGGCAGGCAGTAAACCGGGAAAGTGGCAGAGGTCTGGGCGCTGTCGTGGCGCGCGCGATCGTGACGCGACAGATCGGCAGCTACGTTCCGTTTTCGCGGGACGATCCCGCTTGTCTGGCGGCGCGCCCGTTATTCGCGATGAAGCACAATGGTGACGAGCAACGAACTGTCCTCGATCGCCCGTACCGCGTGAGGTTCACGGTCTGCGAGATAGACGAGATGGCCGGGCTGCATGAGTTGCGTCCGACCGTGCGCTTCAAGCTCCACGCTGCCCTCGATGCACTGGATGGTGATCAGTCCGCTGGCCTCGTGCATCGGGGTCGCCTTGCCCGCCGGCAGCACCATCCGGAACACTTCGAAGTGCTCGGCGCGAATCAAGGTGCTCGAGTGTGTGTCCGCCAGGCTCGCGCCCAGCGGTGCGATGTCGATGAGTTCCCCGGATGTCGCGTGCTTGCGTGCCATGTTCGCCTCCTGTCATGTCGGTGCCGGGTCGAGCCAGGCACCGATGCCTGGTTACAGCGATTGTCTGGTGAGCTTTGCGCGGATGCGCTCGATCGCATGCGACGGGCTCAAGTGCTTGGGACAGACTTCCGTGCAGTTCATGATCGAGCGACAGCGGTACAAGCGATAGACGTCGTCCAGATACTCGAGCCGCTCGGCTGTTGCCCGGTCACGGCTGTCTGCAATGAACCGGTACCCCTGGAGTAGCGCGGCCGGCCCCAGAAACTTGTCCGGATTCCACCAGTAGGAAGGGCAGAATCCGCTGCAGCAACCGCACAGGATGCATTCCCACAGGCCGTCGAGCTCATCGCGCTGCTCGGGCGACTGAAGGCGCTCGCGCGTCGGTGGCGGCTCGTCGTTGATGAGATACGGTTTGACCGCGTGGTAATGGGCGAAGAACTGCGTTGTCAGCGGTAATCCAATAATCCCCACCTGTGGTAATCGAATTTTCCCCACCCATCGACTTGAAGGAGTCAGAGATGGAAAGGGAATCAGTGGTGTTCGATGTGGAAGCTGTCCTGGACCCGAGGGT
>NZ_WTVM01000048.1 GCF_012910885.1 Azoarcus taiwanensis
GACCGTGCGCAGGCCGAGGCGGTCAGCGAAACCGCATGTCATCTTCTGCATTCGCTCGACCCGGCCGCAGCGCAGCCCGACCATCCGGACAACATGTTTCTTCGTTGGGCCGCATTGCTGCACGAAATCGGGATCTCGGTGGCGCACTCCAGCTTTCACAAGCACAGCGCCTATATTCTCGCCAATGCCGACATGCCGGGATTCTCTCGAATGGACCAGGCGAGACTCGCGCGTATCGTGCTTGCGCATCGCGGCAAGCTTGCACGGGTCGCCGGCCTCGAGCTGGACGATCCGGACTGGCGCCTCATCGTTTGCCTGAGGCTGGCCTACATTCTTCACCGCGCACGTGACGGTCGCGGTCTGCCGCCGATCGGCATCGAGCCGACGTCCCGCGGGTTTGCGGTGACCCTGCGCGATGGCTGGCTCAGGAAACATCCGCTCACTGCAGCCGCACTCGAAGACGAACAGCGTCAGTGGCTGTCCATCGGCAGCGGCCTCGCCGTCAGAAGCACGGTTGCACGCCGCCCATCATGATGGATCCTCAAGGGGCTGACGGAGCGCCCGGAATCGTCGTCAGCGAGCACAAGGTCAGTCTGCACGGTGACTGGACGCTGAGGTCCATCGCACCGTGTGTGAGTGGGCTCAGACGCTCTCTGGCCGCGGTGCCGGCTGGAGCAGCGTGGAGCCTCACCGAAATTGGTCGCTTCGACAGTTTCGCCGCCACGCTGCTCTGGCGCGCATGGGGAGGCAAGTGGGCGGCATCGCTCGAGGCCTCGGAGTCACAGAAGAACGCCCTCGATGCCATCTCACGGCATGCGGTGCAGCGCCTGCCGAAGCCGGCTTGCTGGACCCTGATCGATTTCGTCGTCGGCTTGGGCGCCACCGTCTTGGTGTTGTTGTCGCACATCGCCGACATGATCCGTCTCGTCGGGCAGCTGTTTCTCGACCTCGTTCACGTCCTCCGCCATCCAATGGATGCTCCCCTCAAGGAGATATCCGCCGGTGTCTACAAGATGGGCGTCAAGGCCATGCCGGTGGCCGCACTGGTGGGTTTTCTGATCGGCGTGGTGCTGTCGTACCTCTCGGCACTCCAGCTCAAGGCCTTTGGCGCCGACATCTTCATCGTCAATATTCTCGGTCTCGGCATCATTCGCGAGCTCGGACCGGTGCTGGTGTCGATTCTGGTGGCCGGCCGGTCCGGCTCCGCGATGACCGCCCAACTCGGGGTGATGCGGGTCACCGAGGAGATCGACGCCTTGTCCGCGATGGGTATTTCGCGCACGCTGCGATTGGTGTTGCCGAAAGTGGTGGCGCTGACCCTGGCGATGCCCCTGCTGGTACTCTGGACGTCCGGAATGGCCTTATTGGGTGGCATGGTTTCGGCGTGGATTCAGCTCGACCTTTCGTTCGCTTTCTTCGTCGACACTCTGCCCAAGGCAGTGCCAATCGCCAACCTCTACATCGGCTTCTTCAAGGGCGCCCTGTTTGGCCTTCTGATCGCACTCATTGCGTGTCATTTCGGCCTCAGGGTCAAGCCCAACACGGAGAGCCTGTCAGCGAATACCACGGCATCGGTGGTCACCGCGATTACGATGGTGATACTGGCCGACGCCGTGCTGGCAATCGCGACCCGTTCGATCGGGGTGCCCTTGTGAGCGAGGCGGCGGTGGTCAGTCTTACCGGGATCGGCACTCGATTCGGTCCCACCGTCATTCATGAGGGCCTTGACCTCGAGGTTGCGCGTGGCGAAATGGTCTCGTTGGTCGGCGGCTCAGGCAGCGGCAAGACCACGCTGCTGAGGCACATCATCGGCCTGACGCGCCCTTATGCCGGTCAGGTCGAACTCTTCGGCGAGCCGTTGTTCTCCGGATCGGCAACAGTCCAGCGCGACCGACGCCGCCGGTTTGGCGTCCTGTTTCAGCAGGGTGCATTGTGCTCGGCACTCAACGTCGCCGAGAACATCGCCTTTCCGCTGCGCGAACTCCGGGTCGCGAGCCCGGCTGAGGTGGACACCCTGGTCGCCCAGAAAATGGCAATGGTCGAACTCGAGCCGCATCATGCGGTCCTTATGCCAGCGGAGTTGTCTGGAGGCATGGTGAAGCGGGTCGCTCTCGCCCGGGCACTGGTCCTGGAGCCCGAGCTGCTGTTGCTCGACGAACCGACGGCCGGACTCGACCCCGACCGCAGCGCTTCCTTCGTGGCGCTGATTCGCGAGCTTCACAAGCGACTGTCACTGACCGTCATGCTGGTCACGCACGATGTCGATACGCTTGCGGCTTTGTCCACCAAGATCGCCGTGCTCGCCGAACGGCGCATCGTGAGCTATGCGTCGCTCGAGGAGACCGTGACCTTCGATCACCCCTTTGTCGAACGCTTTTTCGGCGGAGAGCAGGGCAGGCGAGCCCTGGCCCGTCATCATGGAGAACATCGCTGATGGAAAACCGTGCTCATGCACTCGTGGCGGGCATCTTCGTGCTGTTGCTCGGCCTTGCGGCCGGATTCGCGCTGTGGTGGTTCACCGACCAACGCGATGAGCTGACGACATACCACCTGGTGTCGACTGGCAGCGTTACCGGTCTCAACCCTCAGGCCCAGGTACGTTTTCGTGGCATTTCGGCTGGCAAGGTCAATAACATCCGGATAGACCCGGACGATCCTCGCAACATCATCGTCTCGATCGAGGTTCGGTCCGACCTGCCGATCACCCACGGTACGCGGGCCACGCTCGGCTACCAGGGTGTGACCGGACTGGCCTTCGTGCAGCTCGACGACCGGGGAGACGATCCGCGCCCATTGATCTCGGACGGCCGACGCCCTGCGCGTCTGGCGCTCGAGGCAGGACTGTTCGAGCAGCTCAGCGACGCGGCACTCGACGCGGTGAGCCGCTTTCGAAGGGTTTCAGACGACGTAGGGAGTTTTTTCGATGAGACCAACGTCGCGCGTTTTCGCAATACCTTGCAGACGCTCGAGTCGGCTGCGACCGGGCTCGACAAGACCCTGAGCGAAGCCCCCGAAGTCATGGCCGACCTGCGTCGCATGCTCAGCGAGGAGAATGCGCGCCACCTCGCCTCAGCACTCGAGGGGCTAGACAGGCTCAGCAACCGCGCCGTTCCCCTGACCGAGGAGGCGCAGACCGTGCTCGGACGCCTGGACGAATTGCTCGGTACTCTTGGCGCCCTCGCCAGAGCCACCGGCGACAGTTTTCTCGACACGAGCTTGCCGCAACTCAACAACCTGCTGGCCGAACTCACGGACACTTCGGCCCGTCTCGGCCGCCTGATCGACGAGGTCGACGCCGCACCGCAAATGCTCATCACCGGGAGAAGCGAGCGCAAGCCCGGCCCGGGTGAAGACGGTTTCCGCCCCTGACAATCCAGCCGCCGGATTTCATAATGATTTTGTCCAATCGCATGATTCGTCATCTTCTCGCATCGACCTCAATCGTGTTGCTTAGCGGCTGTGCCGGCATCGTCACACCGCCGGCGAGCTTCACAGTTTACGATCTCGAGTTGCCCGCCGCGGCCGAGCGCACGGGCAATAGCGCCTTCGTTCCGGCTGCGATCGAGGTGCGCGCACCCTCCTGGCTGTCGAGTTCGGCAATGCAGTACCGGCTTGATTACAGGCAGCCGACCAGCCGCGAGGTTTTTGCGGAAAGCCGCTGGGCGGGCCACCCCTCCGAGATGCTCCAGCGTCAGCTGGCCGCCTCCCTCGGAGTCTCGGGCGGCGCCAATGGGCAGTGCCGCCTGCGCCTCGACCTGGACGAGTTCATCCAACGTTTCCAAAGCGTCGAGGCCAGCACGAGTGAACTAGTCGTGCGGGCGAGCATACTTGCACCTCGCGATGAATCGGTTCTCGCACGTGAGCGCTTCGTGATCGTGACGCAAGCCATGAGCGCTGATGCGGCTGGCGGCGTACTCGCTCATCGACAGGGAGCGAGACGCCTCACCGAATCGCTCCGTAACTGGCTTGACACGCTTGACGGTGACACTGCCGAAGGATTGAATGTGCGTGAACGTTGCCGCCCCTGAGCGACGACACAAGGGGCAGGCCATGCACACCTGCTAACCCGTAAAAGAGCATAACGAGGAGACAGGATGAGCAATACATCCCCTTACGAACAAGGGCTCGACCGCACTGCGGCGAACTACGTACCGCTGACACCGCTGACCTTCATCGAACGCAGTGCCCATGTGTATCCCGACCGCTGTGCGGTGGCGCACGGTTCACGCAACTACACCTGGCACGAGAGCTACACCCGCAGCCGGATGCTGGCTTCCGCGCTTCGGCAGCACGGCATCGGCAAGAACGACACCGTCGCGGTCATTCTCAACAACACGCCGGAGATGTTCGAGTGCCATTTCGGCGTTCCCGGCAGCGGCGCCGTGCTCAACACGATCAATACCCGCCTCGATGCCGAGGCAATCGCGTTCATTCTCAATCACGGCGAAGCCAAGCTGTTGATTACCGATCGCGAGTACTCACGCACCGTTACCAAGGCGCTTCAGTTGGCCGGTCGCGACGATTTGATCGTCATCGACGTCGACGACCCGGAGTACGACGGACCGGGCGAACGCATGGGAGCGCTCGACTATGAGGCGTTCATCGCCCAGGGCCAGGCCGACTTCGACCTGATTCAGCCGAAGGATGAGTGGGAGGCGATCTCGCTGAACTACACATCGGGCACCACCGGCAACCCAAAGGGCGTCGTCTATCATCACCGCGGCGCCTATCTCAATGCCATGTCCAACATCGTATCCTGGGGCATGCCACCGCACTCGGTGTATCTGTGGACGCTGCCGATGTTCCACTGCAATGGATGGTGCTTTCCGTGGACCATGGCTGCCAATGCCGGCACCAATGTCTGCCTGCGACGCGTTGACGCACGCCTGATATTCGACAAGATTCGTGCGCATCGGGTCACCCATTACTGCGGCGCGCCAATCGTCCATTCGATGCTCGCCAGCGCGCCGGAAGCGTGGCGCGAGGGGATCGATCACAAGGTCTCGGGTCTTGTCGCAGCGGCACCGCCACCCGCCTCGGTCATCGAGGCGATGACGCGGATCGGCTTCGATATCACGCATGTCTACGGGCTGACCGAAACCTATGGTCCGGCTGCGGTCTGCGCCAAGCATGATGAGTGGGCAGATCTGCCCCTTGATGAGCAGGTTGCAAGGAACGGCCGCCAGGGTGTGCGCTACCACGCACAGGAAGGCATTACGGTAATGAACCCCGAGACCATGGAGGAGGTGCCAGCTGACGGGGAAACCATGGGCGAGATCATGTTCAGGGGCAACCTCGTCATGAAGGGTTACCTGAAGAACCAGAAAGCCACAGACGAGGCTTTTCGAGGCGGCTGGTACCACACCGGTGATCTCGCCGTTCTCCAGCCCGACGGTTACGTGAAAATCAAGGACCGGTCCAAGGACATCATCATTTCGGGTGGCGAGAACATCTCCTCGATCGAGGTGGAGGACGCCTTGTACAAGCACCCCGCGGTGCTGGCAGCCGCAGTCGTCGCCGCACCCGACGACAAATGGGGCGAGATCCCATGCGCCTTCGTCGAGTTGCGTGAAGGCGCGGAGGTGAGCGCAGACGAGCTGATCTCGCATTGCCGCTCGCACCTGGCGGGGTACAAGATTCCCAAGCGGGTGCAATTCACCGCGCTGCCGAAGACCTCGACCGGCAAGATCCAGAAGTTCGTCCTGCGTGAGCAGGCCAAGTCGACCGCATCCTTCGAATGATCACAATCCAGAAAACGGAGACCTACCCGTGAGTGCACTACCCACCGACCAGAATCAACCTTTCGTACTGCGTCACGACGACGAAGGCGTCGCCCATCTGCGTTTGAACAGGCCGATGCAGTTCAACGCCCTGTCACGCGACATGCTCGAATGCCTGATCGCGGAGATCGACGCAATCGCGGCAGACGAACAGGTCCGCGTCGTCGTCATTTCCGGCGAAGGCAAAGCCTTTTGCGCCGGCCACGACCTCAAGGAGATGCGTGGCAACCATACCCTGGCTTTTCAGCAGGCGCTGTTCCGCCTGTGCGGCAACTTCATGATGAAGCTTACCCGCATGCCCCAACCGGTGATTGCGCGGGTGCATGGCATTGCCACCGCAGCGGGTTGTCAGCTCGTGTCGATGTGCGACCTCGCAGTCGCGGCCGACGTGTCGCGCTTCGCGGTGTCCGGAATCAACGTCGGTCTCTTCTGCGCCACGCCCGGAGTCGGGCTGTCGCGCAACATGGGCCGCAAGGAGGCATTCGAAATGCTGGTTACCGGCGACTTCATCGACGCGCATGAAGCGCAGCGGCGTGGTCTGGTGAACCGGGTCGTGCCGCTCGAACAACTCGATGACGAGGTCGCGGCACTGGCACGCTCAATCTGCGCCAAGTCGCCGGTGGCGATCCGCATGGGCAAGCAGATGTTCTACCGCCAGCTCGAAATGGGTATCGACGCGGCTTACCAGCTTGCCGCCGAAACCATGGCCTGCAATGCGATGACCGAGGATGCCGGCGAGGGGATCGACGCTTTCATGGCCAAACGCAAACCCGAATGGCGGGGCCGCTGATCCGACGTTTCGTGCCCGATGCTGATCGACACGCATATCCACCTCGACGCCAGTGAGTTCGACGCCGATCGTGACGAGGTACTCGAAGCCGCCCGTGCCGCCGGTGTCGGTTGCTTCATCGTGCCGGGAGTCGAGGTCGACGGGTTTGCCGCTCAGCGAGCACTCGCCCGACGCCATGCCGATATTCGGCTGGCGTTTGGCATTCACCCCTTGTACGTGGGCCGTGCCGACGATACCGATCTCGAGCGGGTCGATGCCGAACTGCAGTCCGGCGAGGCGGTGGCGGTGGGGGAGATCGGCCTCGACGGCTTCGTAACCGAACCAGAGACGGCACTGCAGGAACACTTCTATGCCGAGCAGTTGAAGCTCGCCCGGAATCATGGCCTTCCGGTGATTCTGCATGTCCGCAGAGCGGTCGATCAGATCCTCAAGCACCTGCGGCGTATCGAGGTGTGCGGCGGCATAGCCCACGCCTTCAACGGCAGTCGCCAGCAGGCGGACACTCTTGTCGCTATGGGATTCAAGCTCGGTTTCGGGGGTGCGATGACCTTCGATGGCTCGACACGTATCCGCAAACTCGCTGCCGAGTTGCCGCTCGAAAGCATCGTACTCGAGACCGATGCCCCCGACATCCCACCGGCCTGGGCAAACGGCGGCCGCAACGAGCCGGCGAACCTGGGGCGGTTCGCAGAGACACTTGCCGTACTTCGCAAGATGCCGGTCGCCGAAGTCGCCGAAGCGACGACCGCTAACGCACGATCAGTTCTTGCCCGGCTCTGAGACGCGTGGGGCAAGCTGTCCGCGGGCATTCGCAGACTGTGCGATAAGCTCGGAGATGTCACGTTTGAGTCGCGCGATGTCGCTGTCGAAGCGGTCGTAACTCATCATCGAAACTCCGAACACGTAGGCGTAGAGGAGCATACAGCGGCTCGAGGCCTCGTCCATCGGAACGCCACAGGCAAGAAAGAGGTCGCGTGCGCAGCGCAGACGGATGTCGTCGACCTCGGCTACGATGGCAGCCGCATCCGCGTCGCGACGGGCCCAATCGCGCACCGCGAGTTCGATCATCATGCCGCGACGGCTGCGGCCAGCGCTATAGACGTCGATGACGTGGTGAATCTGCTCGACTTCGCGGCCGGGTTGGGCACGGGTTTGCTTGATGATGTCGCGGATTCGACCATCCTTCCAGACCTGAAGCACGGCCATCAAGAGGTCGCGCCGATCCTGAAAGTGCCAGTAGAAACTGCCTTTGGTTACCTTCAGGCGCTTGGCCAGCACTTCGACGCGCAAGCCGGAGACGCCTTCTTCGGCGAGCACATCCATCGCGCCCTGTATCCAGGCGTCGCGGTCGAGTTGAGTGCGAGGTTTGTTCAAGCCGGTTTCCATACGGTAGAGTATTGACGAAAAGGCGACCATACGCTACCGTATGCGCCCATACCGTGACGTATGGAACGCTTTTTTCTCTTCACGGTCAAGGTGTGCATCGGTGACGGCCAGTGCCATAATCATCGCTGCAAAAAACATAACACCCACATTCGCATAGAGGAGCGCGGCTTTGAAGATACTTGTACCCGTCAAACGCGTCGTCGACTACAACGTCAAGGTACGTGTGAAGAGCGACGGCAGCGGCGTGGATATCGCCAACGTCAAGATGTCCATGAATCCGTTCGACGAGATCGCGGTAGAAGAAGCGGTTCGGCTCAAGGAGGCAGGCGTCGCCACCGAAGTGGTCGCTGTTTCATGCGGCGTGTCGCAGTGCCAGGAGACGCTGCGTGCAGCCATGGCCATTGGCGCTGACCGGGGCATTCTGGTCGAAACCGATGCCGAGCTTCAGCCGCTGGCCGTAGCCAAGCTGCTCAAGGCAATCTGCGACAAGGAACAACCCGACGCCGTGATCTGCGGCAAGCAGGCGATCGACGACGATGCCAACCAGACCGGGCAGATGCTGGCTGCGTTCCAGGGCTGGCCGCAAGCGACCTTCGCGTCCAAGGTCGCGCTCGCCGACGGTGTGGCCAAGGTTACCCGTGAAATCGACGGTGGCCTCGAAACGCTCGAGATCAAGCTGCCGGCGGTGGTCACCACCGATCTGCGCCTGAACGAGCCGCGTTACGCCACGCTTCCCAACATCATGAAGGCAAAGAAGAAGCCGCTCGACACCGTGAAGCCCGATGAGCTTGGCGTCGATGTCTCACCGCGCCTGAAGACTCTGAAAGTCACCGAACCGCCCAAACGCAGCGCCGGTGAGCGCGTAGCCGACGTCGCCCAACTGGTCGACAAGCTCAAGAACGTTGCAAAGGTGATCTGACATGACAATTCTCGTTATCGCCGAACATGACAACCAGGGCCTCAAGGGCTCGACGCTCAACACCATCGCCGCAGCATCGGCCATCGGTGGCGAAATCGACGTACTGGTCGCAGGGCAGAGTTGCACCGCGGCCGCCGAGGCATGCGCCGCAGTCGCTGGCGTAACCCGCGTCAAAGTCGCCGACGATGCCCAGTACGCTGACCAATCCGCCGAGAACCTGGCCTCGCTCGTAGTCGCGCAGGCGAGCGGTTATACCCATGTACTCGCACCGGCCACCACGTTCGGCAAGAACTTCATGCCGCGTGTGGCTGCACTGCTCGATGTCGCCCAGATCAGCGACATCATTGCAGTCGAAGGCGCAGATACCTTTGTTCGTCCGATCTATGCGGGCAATGCTCTGGCGACCGTTCAGAGTGCCGATTCCGTCAAGGTCATCACGGTGCGGACCACCGGCTTTGAAGCAGCCGGGCAGGGGGGGGCTGCTCCGGTCGAGCCGGTCTCGGCAGCAGGGGATCTTGGCCTGTCGAAGCTGGTTGGCCGCGAGCTGACCAAGTCCGAGCGTCCGGAGCTTGCTGGTGCGCGCATCATCGTCTCCGGCGGCCGTGGTCTTGGCAGTGGCGAGAATTATCATGCGCAGCTCGAGCCGCTCGCCGACAAGCTCGGAGCCGCGCTCGGAGCCTCGCGTGCCGCGGTCGATGCCGGCTATGTGCCCAACGATTACCAGGTCGGACAAACCGGCAAGATTGTCGCCCCTGAGTTGTACATTGCAGTCGGTATCTCCGGGGCGATCCAGCACCTGGCAGGCATGAAGGATTCAAAGATCATCGTCGCGATCAACAAGGATCCGGAAGCGCCGATCTTCCAGGTCGCCGATTACGGCCTGGTTGCAGATCTGTTCCAGGTCGTGCCGGAACTGACTGCCGCGGTAGGCTGAAGCCGGACAGGCGAGAAGGATGAACCTCCCCGCCGATCTGTTCTCCACCGGCTGGCACTGGCTGGCGGCCGTCATCACTCTGACGACCGCCTTCAAGCTGGTGCAAGGGACTGACTGGAGAGCGCTCGGCGAGGGACCGCAACTGAACCTGATGTTCGGTCTGGCGGTGACCCTGGCCTTGGTATGGAGTTTGAAGGCAGGCGTCAAACCCGGGCTCAATCTGCATCTGCTCGGTGCCATGGCGGCAACACTGGCGCTCGGCCCGCGTCTGGCAATCGTCTCACTCGCGCTTGCGTTGTGCGGGGTGACCTTGAATGGCGATGTGAGCTGGAATGCCTGGCCGATCAACTTCGTGCTGATGTGTCTGATTCCGGTGCTGATCGCGCACGGTTTCCTCAGACTCATCGAGCGAATCCTGCCAGCGCATTTCTTCATCTTCATCTTCGTGGTCGCCTTCTTCGGCTCAGCCTTCACCATTGTCAGCGGGGGATTCATCTCCTCGCTGGTGATGGCCGCCGCGGGCGCCTATCGTTTGGATTTTCTGGCAAGCGAGTATTTGCCTTACTTCATTCTCATCGGCTTCTCCGAAGCCTGGATCGGGGGTGCTCTGATCACGGTGCTGGTGGTCTACCGGCCGGAATGGGTTGCAGCCTTCGACGATCGTAAATACCTGCTCGGCAAATGAGCCGCGCAGCTCAACAAACAATACTGGAGCGAGAACAATGAGCGCTTATTCAGCACCTCTCCGCGACATGCGGTTCGTGATGACCGAACTGGCCGGACTGGCCGAAGTCGAACAGTTGCCGGGCTGCGAAGAGGTTTCGGATGATCTGGTCGATGCCATTCTGGACGAGGCGGCCAAGTTTGCTGGCAGCGTGCTTGCGCCACTGAACTGGACTGGCGACCAGGCGGGTGCCAAATGGCAGGATGGTCAAGTCACGACCGCTCCGGGCTGGAAGGAGGCTTACAGACAGTTCTCCGAAGCCGGTTGGCCGGCTATCGCCTGCGACCCGGACTTCGGCGGTCAGGGGTTGCCCAAGCTGCTGTCGACCGCGGTGATGGAGATGTGGAAGTCGGCCAACATGGCTTTCTCCCTGTGTCCGATGCTCACCACCGGCGCCATCGAGGCGCTGATGCTGCGCGGCAGCGACGAGCAGAAGGCGATATACCTGCCGAAAATGGTGAGCGGCGAGTGGACCGGCACGATGAACCTGACCGAGCCCCAGGCCGGCTCGGACCTCGCGGCCGTGCGCACCAAGGCCGAGCCCCAGGGTGACGGCACCTACCGCATCTTCGGTCAGAAGATCTTCATCACCTACGGCGAGCATGACCTCACCGACAACATCGTTCATCTCGTGCTGGCTCGCCTACCGGACGCGCCTGAAGGGGTGAAGGGCATTTCGCTGTTCGTCGTACCCAAGTTCATGGTCAATGAGGATGGATCGCTCGGCGAGCGCAACGACGTGCATTGCGTGTCGATCGAACACAAGCTGGGCATTCACGCGAGCCCGACCTGCGTCCTCGCATTCGGTGACAACGGCGGTGCGATCGGCACGTTGATTGGCGAGCCCAACCGCGGTCTCGAGTACATGTTCATCATGATGAACGAGGCGCGGTTTGCGGTCGGCATGGAAGGTCTGGCGTTGTCCGAACGGGCCTACCAGCATGCGCTTCAGTATGCCAAGGATCGCGTACAGGGCACCGATGCCGGCGTGCGTGGCGGTCCGAAGGTGTCGATCATTCACCATGCCGACGTGCGTCGGATGCTGATGTCGATGAAATCCCAGACTGAAGCCATGCGGGCGCTCGCCTATGTGGTGGGCGCTGCCACCGACAAGGCGCATCATCACCCGGATGCGAGCGAGCGTGAGCGTGCGCAAGCCTTTGTGGACCTGATGATTCCGGTGGTGAAAGGCTGGAGCACCGAGAACTCGATCGAAGTGACCTCGACCGGCGTCCAGGTGCATGGCGGCATGGGTTTCATCGAGGAAACAGGCGCCGCGCAACATTTCCGTGATGCACGCATCACAACAATCTACGAAGGCACCACTGCGATCCAGGCCAACGACCTTCTCGGTCGCAAGATCTACCGCGACAAGGGCGCGACGGTTTCCGCGGTGCTCGCGCAGATGAAGGCTGTGGCCGGCGATGCTCGCGCCACCGGCGATGCTCCTTTCGTCGCGATCGCAAACAGCCTTGAGCAGGGTGTGAAGGCGGTCGAGGAAGCGGTCGCGTACATCCTCGCGACCTATGGCGAAGACATCAAGGCGGCGTCGGTGGGTTCGGTGCCTTTCCTGAAGCTGCTCGGCATCGTCTCGGGTGGATGGCAGATGGCTCGTGCGGCACTCGTTTCACGCGCCCGCCTTGCCGAAGGTGGTGGCGATGAGAGCTTCTACGAGGCCAAGATCGTCACCGCGCGCTTCTATGCCGATCACGTGCTGTCTGCAGCCTCCGGACTGGCCTATGCAGTAGTCAATGGCGCTGCCGGTGCACTGGATCTGAACGAAGAGCAGTTCTGATACCGGCTCGCTGAAAGACGAAAGCCCCTGCAAGCAGGGGCTTTCGTTCTTGTGCGCGCGGAGAAAGTTCGCTCAGCGAACGTTGGCAGCGCTGCGCAGTTCGGCCAGATGCTGTTCAAGCCTCTGCTGCTGCAGACGCTGTTCCAGCTGCGGGGCGACCTCGGCAAGCGGCGGCGCCTGAACGTCGCGCACATCCTGCATCTGGATCACGTGATAACCGAACTGCGTCTGGACCGGCGTCTGGGTGAACTGCCCCTTGTCGAGACCCACCATTGCTTCGGCGAAAGGCTGGACGAACATCTCCGGATTGCTCCAGCCCAGTTCGCCGCCACGATCGCGTGAGCCCGGATCGAGGGACTCGGTGGCCACCGCTTCGAACGCCTCACCTGCACGCAGACGCGCGATGATCGCCTTGGCCTGGTTTTCGGTCTCGACCAGCACGTGGCGGGGCAGGTATTCCTTGCCGCCCATGCGTGCCTTGATGGACTCGTACTCGCCCTCGACGTCGGCGCTGCTCACCGGATTGTTGCGCATGAAGTCCTGAACGTATGCGCGGATCAGCACCGCCTGACGAGCGAGGTCCATTTGCGCGACCACGTCATCACGGCGGTCCAGCCCACTCTTGGCCGCTGCTTGCGCAAGCACTTCACGACGGATCAACTCTTCCCGCACGGCTTCGCGCAGTTGCGGCGAGTCCGGCGCGCCCTGAGCCTGCTGCTCGGCCATCATGACCGTTGCATGCGAAGCCGGAATCGTCTTGTCGTTGACTACCGCATAGGGCTCGCTGGCCCATGCCGCCCCGGTAACGAAAGCTGCAATCAATGTGGCGGCGATACGGTTGTATGTGAATTTCATCTGCTTTCCTTGTTGGTTGGCTTGCCGGCTTCCTCGGGGGTCAGTGCATTCATCGGCAGCGCATGAATGCGTCCCTGCATCAGGTCTCCGACCGCGTCGAACACCATGCGATGGCGGGCAACTCGACCCGCGCCGCGAAAGCGTTCAGAAACGATGGTGAGCCGATAGTGTCCGCCGCCGGCGCGCGCACCAGGGTGTCTCGCGTGGAGCGCGCTCTCGTCGACGATATCGATGGAGATGGGAGTCAGCGCTTCCAGTCGGCGCTTGAGCTCATCGATGGTATTCAAGGCAGTACCTTTTTGTAAGGGTGAACACGAGTGCTCGCAAACACACCCTCGACGACATACGGGTCGAGCGCAAGCCAAGCCTCAGCGTCATTCTGACTGCCGAATTCGGCTATCACCAGACTGCCGGCGAAACCTGCTGGGCCAGGATCGGGTGAATCGATCGCCGGCATCGGACCGGCCGCAAACAGGCGACCTTCGTCACGCAAGGCCTCGAGCCTAGCGAGATGTCCGGGGCGGACGGCAAGACGCGTTTCCAAGGTGCCGGGAGCATCCTCGCCGATGAGTACGTAAAGCATACTTGATCGTCTCCGTGATCAAAGGGGCGGATCATCCACCCGTTGAGTCTGATGAACGTTTGATTCTAGCGCGGCTCGGGGTGTCTTTTCCAAGCGGAATACGAATCACGGCACTGAGCCCGCCACCATCACGCGGCGAGAGCTCGAGCGAGCCGCGGTGCGCCGCCAAGATGCGATCCACGATCGCCAAACCAAGACCGGCCCCCTTGGTGCCGGAACGAGCCGGATCCAGACGGGTGAAGGGGTGACGCAGACGGTCGACCTCCTTCTCCGGAATCCCCGGGCCACGATCCGCGACACGAATGCAGGCAAAGGGGCCGTCGCGGCTCAGCATGACATCGATCGGCATCCGTTTGCCAGCGTAGCGCATCGCGTTGTCGATGAGATTTGCCAACGCGCGGCGCAGTGGCAAGGCGTGCACCTGTGCCTCCAGGATCTCATCAGGTTGATCGAAACGGATGCGTGCTCCGCGCACCCTGAACGCTTCAACCAGTTCGCCAACAAAACCGCCAAGATCGACGTGCGTCATCGGTTCGTTGGGCGTACCCCGGCCGTAATCCAGAAACTGGCCGATGATGCGGTCCATCTCCTCGATGTCGGTGACCATCGCCAGCACGTCCTGCTGCTCCGCACCCGACATCTCGACGCCAAGTCTAAGTCTCGCCAAGGGAGTGCGAAGATCATGTGAGACACCGGCCAGCAGCAATGCACGATCGGCGTCTGTTCTGGCAAGGTCTCCCGCCATTTGGTTGAACGCCCTTGCGACTGCGGCAATTTCCTGGGGTCCATTTTCGTGAAGGCGCGGCGGTTTCTTGCCGTGCCCCACCATACGCGCAGCGCGAGCCAGGTCACGTAGCGGCTTGCTGATCCAGGAGACGATCAGAAACGCGCCCAGAAGGGCGACCGAGAGCGCTCCGGCGGTCCATATCAGAATCTGATCAAGCCCACCGGGTGGTGCGATACGGTCGGTGGGCAACATCACCCAGAACTCGTCCGGGTCATCCGGATGCAGTCTGAAACTGACCCAAAAACCATCCAGCGTCTTCCAGCGCGACGCCAATCGCGTATGGTTGCCCAACTGACTGCGGATTTCCTGGGTGAGCAGCCTCATCGGCCGCGTATCCGCAAGTGGTTCGAGGACGTCATCGGCTTCCGCCGGGTAGATTCGAATGCCTTCGAGCGCGACCAGATCAATGAGCAGGTCGGTGCGGCGCGCCACTTCAGCATTGATCAGAGCGGTACGGGTCAGATTGACGACGCTGGTGACCATCTGCGCGAGGTCGCGCGCTCGGGCGGGTTCCTGCAGGTGGCGAAAGATTTGCGACCAGGCGGTCAGTGCCAGAATGAGCAGCAGGGCGATGAGAAGAAAGATCTGCCACAGCAGAGTACGGGGGAACAGCCGCGTCAAGGCCGGGCTGGCTCCGGAAACCTTTTCCTCGTCCCGCGCAACCGGCGCGTTCTCCTGCTCAGCCCTCACTCTTGGCCTTCGTGCCGTCCGGCACGAATACGTAGCCGAAGCCCCAAACGGTCTGGATGTATCTCGGCTTGCCGGCATCATCTTCGACAAGCTTGCGCAAACGACTGATCTGAACATCGATTGCCCGGTCAAACACCCCGTATTCACGACCTCGCGCGAGTTCCATCAGCTTGTCACGCGACAACGGCTCACGCGGGTGTTGCAGCAGGACTTTGAGCAGCGAGAACTCTCCGGTCGTCAGTGCGACCTCTTCGCCATCGCGAGTGAGCGAGCGGGTCGCCAGGTCGACGCTGACTTTGCCGAACTCGACGACCTCGTCCTCGGCGACCGGTGCGCCCGGCGGCAAGGCGGGGCGCCGGCGCATGACCGCATGAATACGCGCGACCAGTTCGCGCGGGTTGAAGGGTTTGGGCAAGTAATCGTCGGCACCCATCTCCAGACCGATGATGCGATCGACTTCATCGCCCTTGGCGGTGAGCATGACGATCGGAATCGCGTTGTCGTCAGCGCGCAGCCTTCGGCAGATGGCGAGCCCATCCTCGCCCGGGAGCATGAGATCCAGGACGATGAGATCGAAGTGCTCACGGTGCAAGGCCCGGTCCATGCCGGTGCTGTCGGACACCGCCTTGACCGAAAACCCTTGCTCCATGAGATAGCGACTCAGAAGCTCACGCAGCCGGGCATCGTCATCGACCAGCAAGACCTTGTAGCGCACTTTAGCGTTCATGTTTCACATCCTATCCCGCTCGGAAACGGCATGCTAGCGGTCGCCGACTCCGATGAGCAAAAACCTCGTCCGCAGCTTGGTAACGCTTCGTAAGTATTGCGCAAATCGCAATATACGCTTACAAAAGGAGCCTGCAACAGCGGTGGAACGTCCTCGACTCGTTGTATCTTCCATCCGTGGCAAAAGGATCATCGTCATGACACCGCACGAATCATCAGACCCTGCAAGCACCGGACAACGTTCGCGTTCCGCTTTGTGTCGGATGACCTTGATCGTCTTTTGCTCGGGAGCGCCGGGATTGGCCTCGGCCGGCTCCGATAGCGGATTCACAGAGATCGTTCCTGCGCCCCCGGTGATTATCGAACAGCGCCGGGGCGAGCGGCGCACTGAACTGCGGCAGGCGCTCATCGGCAGCGCTGACCTCTCCCAGGGCGCATCCGAGCGGCAGCGGATATCGCGCGATCAAAGCGAAGCGCTGAATCGTGAGCTGCGAGAGACCTTGCGTGGCGTCTACGAAGAACGCGGCAGAGGTCCCAGATAGGGACTGCACGCGCCTACGGCCAATGCGTCATTCTGTCATCAGCCGGCGATGGTGACGGTAGAATGTCGGCGCCATGAGAATTCTCGCTATCGAAACGTCGAGTGAGCACGCGAGTATCGCGCTGATCTGCAACGACGAAATCACCGAACGCACTCTGGAAGGACACGCGAACCACTCGGAGAAGTTGCTCCCGAGTGTGCGCGAGCTGCTGGCCGACTCGGCCATCGGTCTGCATCAGCTGGACGGAATTGCATTCGGTGCCGGTCCCGGTGCGTTCACCGGTCTGCGTCTTGCTTGTGCTGCCGCCCAAGGGCTGGCCATGGGAGCCGGTCTGGGCGTCGTCGGCGTGTGCAGTCTCGAGGCGCTCAGCCTTCAGGGTGAGGGGGACGCGGTGTTGGTCGCGACTGACGCGCGCATGGGCGAGATCTACACCGCTGCGTACGAAATGCTAGACGGTGCGCCGGCGTTATGCGGGGCGATAGCGTGCATTCCGCCCCAGGAATTTGAGCTTCCGCCGCACAGGCGTGGATGGTTTGGCGTCGGCTCGGCTTTTCTCGTTCATCGTGAGACATTGGCCGAAAGGGGTGGTACCGGGTTGCAGATCGGACTGCCGTATGCGCGTGTTCGAGCAAGCGACATCGGACGCCTCGCCGCCGTACGTGTCGCCCACGGCGCAGCGATCCAGCCCGAGCATGCGGCACCTCTCTACGTGCGCAACAAGGTCGCACTCACCACCGAGGAAAGGCGCGAGCGTGGAGGGCGCGCGTGAACGCTGGCGTCGCTTTGCGAGCGATGAATATCGACGATCTGGCCTGGGTCGAGGGGCAGGAACGGGTACTGCATCCGTTCCCATGGACGATGGGAAACTTCAGCGATGCACTCGAGGCGGGCTACATCGCGCGGATCATCTGCGTGGATGGCCGAAACGTCGGCTACGCCGTGATGTTGACCGTTCTTGATGAGGCACACCTCCTCAACATCAGCATTGTCCGCGAATGTCACGGGCAAGGCCTGGGGCGCACTTTTCTCGACGCGCTCTGCGACGAGATCAGAAAACGCGGCGTCGCTCAGATGTTCCTCGAAGTCAGGCCTTCCAACGAGGCCGCGAAGCGACTCTACACCGCATATGGCTTCGTCCCGATTGGTCGCCGCAAGCGTTACTATCCGGCAGCTGACGGAGAGCGCGAGGATGCGATCGTGATGAGGCTCGGCCTGTGAGAGCGCTGCGCGTCGCCTTGCTTCGCGAACTGCGGATCGGTCCGCTATGGCGGCTTCGCGATGCTGACTCGGCCGATGCTGTGGACGACGGCTGCGCAGTCGAAGTCGAGCGCGAGGCCACCGGACCGGTTGAAGCCGAAGCGGCACCGCTTTCACCACGGCAGATCGAGCGCGCACCCACGCCGTCACCACCCGGCGGGGTCGAACCACCGCCGGCTCAAACCCGCAGGGAACCAATCGCTGAGAACGACCCGGAGCGCGATGCGCGCATCCATCTCCTCGACTGGGAAGCGCTCGAGGCAGAGATTCGCGACTGCCGGAACTGTCGGTTGCATGAGCAGCGCCGGCAAGCGGTCCCAGGCATCGGAGATCGCGAAGCTTCCTGGATGTTCATCGGGGAGGGACCCGGCTCTGAAGAGGACCGCCGAGGAGAGCCCTTCGTTGGCCCGGCCGGCAAGTTACTGGACGCGATGCTTGCCGCGCTCAGCCTGGAGCGGGCCAAGGATGTGTACATTGCAAACGCTGTGAAGTGCCGCCCCCCGATGAACCGCACGCCTGCTACCAACGAGGTCGAGAGCTGCCGCCCGTTTCTCCGACGTCAGATCGAGCTCGTCCGCCCCAAGGTGCTGGTCGCACTCGGAAGACCTGCTGCGCAGACTCTGCTCGAAACCGAAGTGCGAATAAACGCGGTCCGCGGCAAGCCCTTTACATACGAGGGCATTCCGGTGGTGGTCACTTACCACCCGGCCTACCTGTTGCGCAATCCGTCGGACAAGGGAAAGGCCTGGGAAGATCTGTGCCTCGCACGTCGCATTGTCAGCGAACACGGCAACCACTGACCAGCCTCAGTGCAGGTGTTGGTCGAGTAGCGATTCCACGTCGTGCTGCTGCTGGTTGTAGCGATGCCTCAGACGGACCAGCACCATCGTCGCGGCAACCAGCACGCCGAACAGCACGATGATGGTATTGATCGACACGTCCATCATGATCAGCACTGCATAGACGCCGGTCATTACCAGAATGGACAGGTTCTCGTTGAAATTCTGTACTGCGATGGAATGTCCCGCCCCCATCAGGATGTGTCCGCGATGCTGGAGCAGGGCGTTCATCGGGACTACGAAGAATCCCGCAAGTGCCCCGACCGCAACCATCAGCAGCATCGCCACTGGCACCGAGGTTACCGCAATCATTGTCATCACCACGAGCCCCATCGCAATCCCGAGCGGAATCACCGAAACCGAGCTGCGCAGGCTGATGCGCCTTGCCGCCATTACCGAACCGAATCCGATGCCTATCGCCACCACCCCCTGAAGCATCGAGGCCTGGCTGAGATCAAAACCGAGATTGTGTTCCGCCCAGCGGATTACGATGAACTGCAGCGTCGCCCCGGCTCCCCAGAAGAGCGTCGTCACTGCCAGCGAAATCTGGCCGAGTCTGTCGCGCCACAGTAGTGACAGACAATGACCGAAGTCTCGCAACAGATAGAGCGGACTCTTGTGCAACGGTTTGTGATCCACACCGGTGTCCGGAATGTAGAAGTTGAAGGCAGCCGCAAACAGATAGAAGAGACCGATCAGGGCGATCGTGACCTGGAAACCGTTGTCGAGCACGGGAAAGCCGAGCGACGCCATCCGTGCGATTGTCGTCGGATGCACCAGGATTCCACCGAGCACCGTGCCGAGGATGATTGCGCCAACGGTCAAACCCTCTAGCCAGCCGTTGGCGACGACAAGCAGGCGATGTGGAAGGTACTCGGTGAGGATGCCGTACTTGGCTGGGGAGTAGGCAGCCGCACCCAAACCGATCACGGCGTAAGCCAGCAACGGATGGCTCCCCAGTAGCAGCATCAGGCAACCACCGATCTTGATCGTATTGCTGATCAGCATGACGCGCCATTTCGGCATCGAATCCGCGAAGGCACCGACGAAGGCGGCGAGCAACACATAGGACAACGTGAAGAAAAGCTTCAGTAGCGGCTCGAGCTCGGCCGGTGCCGCCATTTCGCGGAGCAGGGCGATGGAGACGATGAGTAGCGCATTGTCGGCGAGAGCCGAGAAGAACTGCGCCGCCATGATGATGTAGAAACCGAGCGGCATCGTGCGTGCGGCGCCGGAGGATTGACCGAGCCCGGTTTATACCACGAAGCCGCTCGAGCTTCCTGATCACCTTTTGGTTCCACTCGCATACGCCGGTCACCTTGTGCTTAAATGGCCACCTATAAACGATCTTTATCGAAAAGCCTCTTCCGCAGTTTGAGGGCTACCGGAGACACTCACATGGCGGATCGCCGACTTCAGGTTTTTCATGCCGTCGCCAAACACGGCTCATTCACCCGTGCGGCCGAGCATTTGTTCATGACGCAGCCTGCCGTGACCTTTCAGATCAAGCAACTGGAAGAGCATTTCAACACGCGCCTGCTCGAGCGCGGTCATGGCCGGGTCAGCCTGACGCCGGCCGGAGAGATCGTTATGGCCTACGCCGAACGTATTCTCGACATGTCCGAGGAACTCGAGTCGCGGGTCTCGGAACTCACCGATGAACTGGCCGGCACCCTCACGATCGGCACCAGCACGACAATCGCGGCCTACTGGATGCCACGCCTGCTCGAGCCGTTCAAGCGCAAGTATCCGCGCGTGATACCGCGTGTGGTGGTCGGAAATTCGGCGTTGACCGAGGCAAGGGTGACCGCGCGCGAGCTCGACATCGGTCTCATCGAGATCGTCACCGATCAACCTGCGATCGAACGCCGCACGGTTGCGCGCGACGAGCTGATGGTCATCTGTCAGCCCGGTCATCCGCTGTCAGGTGAAGCTTCGCTGGAAGCGATCGATTTGATGGGCTATCCGTTCATCACCCGGGATCCAGGCAATGCAATCAGGGAGCTAGCGGAAAAGTTCTTCGAATCGGCTGGTATCAGCATGGATCAGCTGATTATCTGCGCCGAAATTGGCAGCCTTGCTACCGTGAAGTACCTCGCCTCCTGTGGCCTGGGCTACGGGATCGCCTCACGGGCTGCGATCCAGCGCGATCTTCGTGAGGGACGTCTTGCGGCAATTCCCCTGGAACCGCGCCTGTACACCCCGCTCGAGGTCATCATTCCCAAGGACAAGTTCCGATCCCGTCTGATCGCCACCTTTGCCGATCACGTCGTCGAGGTACTTGGCCGGATGGCTGAGGAGATCGACCCCAGCAACGAAAGCGTGGCAGATTGATGGCGAAAGCGCGCACTACCTACGTCTGCGCCGAATGCGGCGCGCAGGCGCCACGCTGGCAGGGCCAGTGCCCGCACTGCAAGGCGTGGAACACCTTGAGCGAGACCGTCGTGGAGGCGGGCAATGGCAACCGTTTCGCTGCGCTCGCCGGAGACACAGGGAAACTGCTTGCACTGTCCGAGCTGGAAGCCCGTGAGGAACCACGTGTGCCGACAGGCATTCCAGAGTTCGACCGGGTGCTTGGCGGCGGCCTGGTCGCCGGCGGGGTGGTCCTGATTGGCGGTGATCCGGGGATTGGCAAGTCCACCTTGTTGCTGCAGGCCTTGAGCGTGCTCGCCACGCAATATCCAGCAATCTATGTCAGCGGCGAGGAATCGGGCGAGCAGGTGGCCTTGCGTGCCCGTCGGCTGCAGCTCGATCCGGGTGAGCTGCAATTGCTGCCCGAGATCAATCTGGAGCGCATCGTCGCCACGCTGCGGGAGGCGAAGCCGAGAATCGCCGTGATCGACTCGATCCAGACGGTGTACTCGGAAGCACTGTCGTCAGCCCCCGGATCGGTATCGCAGGTACGCGAATGCGCGGCCCAATTGACACGACTGGCCAAACAAAGCGGTATCACCCTGATCATGGTCGGCCATGTCACGAAAGATGGTGCGCTTGCCGGACCGAGAGTGCTGGAGCACATCGTCGACACCGTGCTGTATTTCGAGGGCGACAGTCACTCGAGTTTCAGACTGGTGCGCGCTTTCAAGAACCGCTTTGGCGCGGTCAACGAGCTAGGCGTGTTCGCGATGACTGACCGCGGTCTGCGCGGCGTGAGCAATCCTTCGGCAATCTTTCTGTCGCAACACGATCAGGAGGTCAGCGGCAGTTGCGTGCTCATCACACAGGAGGGAACACGGCCCTTGCTGGTCGAGATTCAGGCGCTGGTGGACAGCGCCCATAGCCCGAATCCAAGAAGGCTCGGGGTCGGGCTCGAGCAGAACCGGCTCGCGATGTTGCTCGCAGTGCTGCACCGACACGCCGGTGTGGTTTGCTTCGACCAGGATGTATTCGTAAACGCGGTCGGCGGCGTCAAGGTCGCCGAGCCGGCGGCGGATCTGGCAGTGCTGCTTGCCATCGTGTCGTCCTTGCGGTCTCGACCCTTGCCGCGGCGGCTCGCAGTATTTGGTGAAGTGGGTCTGGCAGGCGAAATCCGACCCGCGCCGCGCGGTCAGGAGCGTTTGAAGGAGGCCGCGAAGCTCGGTTTCGAGGTCGCGATCATACCCAAGGCCAATGCGCCAAAACAGGCGCCTGAGGGGATGCAAGTGATTGCAGTTGATCGGATTGAGCAGGCAATCACACGCGCCGGCGAACTGAGCGGGTGAGACCTTGGTTTGCCGCGTGATCGAGCACTGCGTTTGAGTGACCGTTACTCTGATTTCGTAGTTGACATAATACACATTATGCTTGTTCTAGACCTCTTTAAAAGACCGGCTGCAACCACCCTGGACTCGAACTCCCACGACTGGGGATGACAAGCGCCGCTGTTCGTCGCATCCTTGTTCCAAAGACGCAAAGAGGACTGAAACAGATGTCTGAGCCGAAGCCCTTAGACCCAGCGATGTTGTTTTCGCCCTGCGACCTGTCGGTGTTCGATTTCGAGACCACCGATACGATTTCCCCCGAGACCGAGATCTTCGGCCAGACACGCGCGGTTGAGGCGCTGCGTTTCGCGGTCGGGGTCGAAGACCCCGGCTACAACCTGTTCGTGCTTGGCTCGCCCGGAAGCAACCGTCACGGCATCGTTCGCCGCCTGATCGAAGAACATGCGCAGTCACGCGAGACTGCGATCGACTGGTGTTACGTGAACAACTTCGCGGATGAGTCGCGCCCGGCCGCGCTGCGTCTTCCCGCGGGTTTGGGAGCGCGTTTGCGGCGTGACATGCAGACCTTCACAAGTGAGCTGGGCGCAGCGCTCACCGCCGGATTCGAGTCGGAGGATTTTCGCGGCTGCGTCGAACGGATTCAGGAGGAGTTTCGTGAACGCGATGAAGGCGCCTTGCAGGCGCTGGGCGCAGAGGCATCTTCACGTGGCATCGCCTTCATGCGAACGCCAAGAGGATTCGTATTCCTGCCCATGAAGGGCAAGGAAACCATGGATCAGGCCGAATACGCCGCGTTGCCAGAAGCACAACGATCACGCATAGACGAAGCGATCGAGGCATTGCGGGAGCAGTTGCGGAAAATCCTCCACGATCAACCGCGCAACCGCCGAGAAATGCAGGCGCGCCTGCGGGAGGTCGGGCGCGAGACGATGACGCTCGCAGTGAGCCACCTGATCGAGGAACTGAAGGAGCGCTATTCGGCGCAAGCCGAGCTTCGCCAGTTTCTCGATGCAGTACTTGAAGACGTCGTTACCACCGGTGATGCGTTGCGCGAACAGGCCACCAGCAGCAACGGTGAAGAAGCGGGTATTCCGGCGGTCCGCTATCAGATCAATCTGCTCGTTGGGCACGAAACGGCAAGTCCAGCGCCGGTGGTATTCGAGAGCAACCCCACCTACCCCAACCTCGTCGGCCGAGTGGATCATGTCACCCAGATGGGCATGATGGTGACCAACTTCACCATGATCCGACCCGGCGCGCTGCACCGGGCCAACGGTGGCTATCTTTTGCTGGACGCCGACAAATTGCTGGTTCAGCCTTTTGCCTGGGATGGCCTCAAGCGCGCCTTGAAGTCTGGCGAGATCTGCATGGAATCGCTCGCCCAGGCCTACGGTTGGTCCAGCGCCCTGCCCCTCGAACCCGAGCCGATCCCTCTGTCCCTCAAAGTCATACTGTTCGGACAACGTCGCCATTATTACTTGCTGAAAGCCCTGGATCCGGAGTTCGACGAGTTGTTCAAGGTCGCTGCGGATTTTGAGGATGAACTCGAGCGCACCCCTGACAATCAGCGCCTGTTCGCACGCATGGTGGCCTCGCTGGTACGCGAGAAGCGGCTGCTGCCCTTCTCTCGCGATGCTGTCGGACGGCTGATTGAATTCAGCGTGCGCGAAGCCGGAGACATCGAGCGCCTGTCACTGCGCACACGAAGCACCGTGGATCTGATGAGCGAAGCCGCACATTGCGCCCGTCAGCGCGGAGCCGACGCTGTCTGTCGAGATGATGTCAAAGCTGCCATCGACGCCCGTATACGCAGGGCAGATCGCCTGCGTGAAACCATGAAGGACGCTGTACTGACCGAGACAATCCAGATCGATACCGAGGGTACTGTCTGCGGCCAGGTCAATGGGCTTGCCGTCGTCGACCTGGGCGACTTCCGATTTGCCCGGCCGGTCAGAATCAGTGCCACTGCTCGACCAGGCAACGGCGACGTCATCGATATTGAGCGTAAGGCGGAGCTGGGTGGTGCCATCCACAGTAAAGGAGTGATGATTCTGTCCTCCTACCTCGCTTCGCATTACGCGCAAGACATGCCCGCCTGCCTGTCGGCCAGCGTCGTGTTCGAGCAATCCTATGGCCCGGTCGAGGGCGATAGCGCCTCTCTTGCCGAACTCTGCGCCCTACTCTCCGCTCTCGCCGGCATACCGGTTCGGCAGACGCTCGCTGTAACCGGTTCTGTCAATCAGCATGGCGGCGTACAGGCTGTAGGCGGGGTGAATGAGAAGATCGAGGGCTTCTTCGATCTATGTCGTGCCCGAGGCTTGAACGGCGATCAGGGAGTCATCGTGCCGCGCAGTAATGTGCGACATCTGATGCTGCGTGAGGATCTGGTCTCCGCCGTGAAGAACGGTCAGTTCCAGGTCTATGCGGTCGGGCACGTCGATGAGGCGATGACGCTGCTCACTGGCATGCCGATGCGGACCGAAGGCAAGTCACGCGGACTGGACCAGCTGATCACGACGCGGCTCAACCATTACGCCCGAGTGCGTCAGGATTTTGCTGAACCGCGCACCGAGACTGCGGCCACAAAACCGAAGAAATCCATCAAGACACCCGCCAAGACAACGAATCGAGGCAAAAGGAAGCAAAGCTGATTGGACGCCAACTGCACGGACAAGCTGGGTCAAACGCGCCCGACGAAACGGCCGGTGATCGGATTGATGGCTTCGGCGATGCGGGAAAGGGGTAGCACCTGCTCCACTGCCTGCAGCTTGATCGCCTCGCGCGGCATGCCGAAAACCACGCAGCTTGCTTCGTCCTGTGCGATGGTACGCGCACCGGCCAGGCGCATCTCCAGCAAGCCACGCGCGCCGTCGTCTCCCATCCCGGTCATGATGACACCGATCGCGTTACGTCCGGCGCATTTGGCCACCGAGCTGAAGAGCACGTCGACCGACGGTCGATGACGATTTACTGGCGGGCCATCGCGCACATCCACTATGAAACGGTTGCCGGCGCGTCGCACCGACATCTGATACCCGCCCGGCGCAATGAGAACACGGCCTGGTTCCACTGCCTGTCCGTCGCGAGCCTCGAGCACTTCAAGTTGGCACAGCTGATTCAAACGTTGCGCGAACAAGGCCGTAAAACGAGCCGGCATGTGCTGAACCACGACAATGCCCGGGCAATCAACCGGCAACGCCGAAAGCACGACCTCGAGTGCCTGAGTGCCTCCAGTCGAGGTGCCGATCGCAATCAGCCGGTCATGCATGCGCAGCGTGCCCTCAAGTGGGATCGTGATCGATTCATTGGCCTGTGGTTACAGCTTGCGATATACCGTGGGCATTTCCTGCTTGAAAGGCAGATCGAAGCCGTTGAGGCTTTCGGAGTGGCCGATGAACAGCCAGCCCCCCGGGTGCATCTGCCTGGAGACCCGCTCCACGATCGCCTTCTTGCTTGGAGGATCGAAATAGATGAGCGCGTTGCGCAGAAAGACGACATCGAACATGCCGACCGAACCCATGCTTTCGTTGAGATTCACCCTGGAGAAACGCACACGACGGCGCACCTCGGGAGCAACATGCAGCATTTCCCCCTTCTCACCGGGAACGCGCTGGCAGTAGCGCTGGAAGTACTCTCGGGGAATGCCTTCCGTACGCAGCATTGAATAGGCGCCTGTCTTGGCGCGCTCGATCACTTCAAGGCTGATGTCCGAGCCGAGGATCTCCCAGGCTCGTGTGCTGCCCAGACTATCCATCAACACCATCGCAAGGCTGTATGCCTCTTCTCCGGTCGACGAGGCAGCGCTCCAGAAACGCAACGGGTTACTCCCGCGCGGCAGTGTGGGCAACACACGTTCCTTCAATACATTGAAATGCCTCGGCTCACGGAAGAAATAGGTTTCGTGTGTGGTCAATAAGTCGATGACCTGCTCGAACTCGTCGCGATCCCGGCCACTTGCCACGAGTTGATAATAGGCTTCGAAACTGTCGAGGCCGCGCGCTCGAAGGCGTCGGTGCAGCCGGCCGCTGACCATCTGCTTCTTCGTGAGAGGAATATCGACGCCAGCGGCACGACGCATCAACTCACGAAAATGGTTGAACTCGACGTCACTGATCAGCTTTTCGTGCATTACGTTCTTTCCAAAAATCCGGGGCCCGCTCGGCCCGGAGACATCGTATCCGATGCGGAGGCCGATGAGCTCGACAACTTGGGTCGAGCGTTAAATTTTGCCTTTGACCCTAGGCCTCCACTCAGGGCGCCGCGCGCGCCTGATCCGCTCGCGCTGGCGGCCCCTAGACGATTCGCGCCAAAGTGCCGTATTCGCGCCATTCAACGCGTGTAGCACGTCGCACGCGGTTGTGAACAACTCATCGGCTCGAGGCTACGGTGCCGCTTGACGAGCTTGTGTAAGACGTCGACCATGAGCCGCAAGAGTGCCGCCTGACGGCTATCCGAACCGACCAAACCAATCATGTCGCTACCCACCCGCCCCTCCGAACTGCAGGCCTTCCGTGGTGAGCTCCTGCACTTTCTCGACGATCCTGAGCGCGCGGGCACGGGTGCGAACGCTGTCGAACACCTTCCCGATGCCCTGCTCCTGGTTCGCGACGGTCGGGTCGTGAAGGCCTGCCCCTTCACCGAACTCGCACCCCACCTGCCTGCTGACACCCCCATCGTTGACTATCGGGGAAAGCTGATGCTGCCTGGTTTCGTCGACACTCATGTTCATTACGCGCAGACCGACATCATCGCAAGCCACGCACAGGGCTTGCTGAGCTGGCTCGAGAAGTACACCTTCCCCGCCGAAACGCGCTTCGCCGATGGCGACCATGCCGCCGAGGTGGCGGCGTTTTTCTGCGAGGAACTGCTTCGCAACGGCACCACCACCGCAATGGTGTTCGCCACCGTGCACCCGGTTTCGGTCGACAAGCTGTTCGACGCCGCACAGCAAAGACGGATGCGGTTGATCGCCGGCAAGGTGCTGATGGATCGCAACTGCCCGGCCACGCTGCGCGACGATACTGAACTGGCCCATCATGACACGCTCGCGCTAATCGATCGCTGGCATGGCCGCGAGCGCCTCGGTTATGCGATTACGCCAAGATTCGCACCCACCTCCACCCCGCGGCAGATGCAGCTCGCCGGCGAGCTGTTTCGCAGCTTCCCGGGGCTTCACCTGCAATCCCATGCTGCCGAGAACCGCGACGAGGTCGATTGGGTCGCCGCACTTTACCCACAAGCCAGAAGCTATCTCGACGTCTATGAGCGCTACGGGCAGCTCGGTCCGCGCGCCGTGTTCGCGCACTGTATCTGGCTCGACGAGACCGATCGCCGACGCATGGCCGAAACCGGCGCGGCGATGAGCTTCTGCCCCACCTCCAACCTGTTTCTCGGCTCCGGTCTTTTTGATTACGCCCTTGCGCGCGAGGCAGGTGTAAGGGTTGGTATTGGCACCGACGTCGGAGGCGGCACCAGCTTCTCGATGCTCCGCACCCTGGCCGAGGCCTATAAGGTTCTGCAACTCAAGGGCCAGGATCTCGGGTCGCTGCAGGCCTTTTATCTGGCAACGCTAGGCGGCGCGCGCAGCCTTTATCTCGACGATCGAATCGGCAACTTCGCACCTGGAAAAGAGGCGGACTTCGTGGTCCTCGATCCGTCGGCGACACCACTGATCGCACGCCGGCTGGCCACGGCCGAAGCGCTTTCGGAACGCCTTTTTGCACTCATGATGCTCGGCGACGACCGCTGTATCGCGGCCACCCATGTTC
>NZ_WTVM01000049.1 GCF_012910885.1 Azoarcus taiwanensis
GTGATGCTCGTCGGCGAACAGGTCGGTCTTGATGGCGGTGCGTTTCTTCATGGCTGGCGGCAGAGAACGAAATCAGGACAATCCAATTTTACCAATCACAGAGGTGCCGAGGTTTTTCGAGGCGCCCTTAACACTGGCTGTACCGGGCATCGCCCCCAGTGTCTGAGCCGCTTCTGCAACTGACGTACGAGCAGAGGATGCCGCCAACATCACCTCGGACACCTTGGCGCGGGTCGTGTAATCCTGATAAGCCGGCAACGCCACCGCAGCCAAAATACCGATAATCGCCACAACGATCATCAGTTCGATCAGGGTGAAACCTTGTTGTACCTTTTTCATGACAACTCTCCTTGATGGAAGAACACGGTAGACCCGCTTGCCTACCCTGTTGCAACCCGTGTGCCAGACCGGGAGTAGCCACCGTGAATATTCCACATATCCCGATACTGAATTTTTTCCCCTTTTGCTTCATATATTTAAAGAAATACTCGTCCGCACCCCCAGCTGCAGAGTCACCGCCAATACCGACACACGATGTGACATTGTCAAACTCTGCTGTCCACCCTTGACACTCCAGCCGGCAATCGTTGTCAGGACTTGACAATGTCACAGACGGTGAACCCGGGCTGGCACCCGCTGGGGTGACTTCGGCAAGCTCCCAAGCGCTTGACGACCCATCGCGCGAAAGCCGGTAGCCTGTCTGAGGCATCCTTGCCATTCGCCTGAACTTTTTCTTGTACAATTAGTTCAAATTAAACAATCTCAGGAGAGCGCGATGCGTACAGTCACTGCAAGCGAGGCAAAGCAGGGTTTCGCGAGTGTCATCGAAGCGGCAGCTCGCGAGCCGGTGATCATTCGTCGCCAGAAGCGTGACGTGGCGGTGGTGATGTCGATGCAGGAATACGAAAGGCTGGTGCGGCTCAATGTGTCGGAGTTCCAGCGTTTTTGCGATGCCGTTGGCACTGAGGCGGCGGCGCGGGGCCTCACCGAAGACAAACTGGCGCAACTGCTCGCCGATGATTGACCAGCGCCTGTGGGTGATCGACACCAATGTGTTGATCAGTCGCCTGCTGGCGCCCAGGGGCATCGCGGCACAGGCGGTGGATCGTGCGCTGGAAGGCGGCATCCTGCTCGCCTCCGAGGCCACACTCGAAGAAGTCGCCGCGGTGCTGAGCCGGCCAAAATTCGACCCCTATGTATCAGCAAACGAGCGCCAACGCTTCATCGCGCTACTGGGTGGTATCACCCGCATCGTCCCGATCACGCACAAGCTTCAGGCCTGCCGCGATCCGAGGGATGACAAATTCCTCGATGTGGCGCTTGCCGGGGGCGCACACGCAATCATCACCGGCGATGCGGACCTGCTGGCGCTCGATCCTTTCCACGGCGTTCCGATTGTCACACCCGCGCTGTTTCTGGATAGATACCGAGAGATGGGGTGATCCACACAGCGCAAAGCCCGCAAGGAGTAGTCAGGCGGGCTTTGCAGGTAGGACTACGCTCTTCGGGACTTCAGAGCAGACCTCAGCTCTCGCTTTCGACCCGCTTCAAGTAGGCGTAAATCTGGTCCTTGATGGCCAGCTTTTCCTTTTTCATGACCTCGACTTCGAGGTCGGTGCCGGGCACGACGTGGGCTTCGATGTTCTGGATCTTGTGGTCGAGCTCGTGGTGCTTTTCGAAGAGCTGGGTGAAGTGGCGGTCGTTGTGTTTGAGGCGGGTGATCAGGTCGCGGTATTCGGGGAACATGTGAAGAACTCCTGGGTTCAGGGTTGCGGGAAGGTTTGAGAAAGTTCACCGCTTGTTGTCACTCTACTCCCGCCTTTGGCGCCTTTCCAGCTGCGGCTCCCGCTTGCCTCCTACTCCATCCCCCACTTCTGCAGCCGGTAACGCAGCTGGCGCAGGGTCATGCCGAGGCGGCGGGCGGCTTCGGAGCGGTTCCAGCGGGTTTCGTCCAGCATCGCCAGGACGCGGCTGCGCTCTTCATCGTTGTCGCCATCGTTGTTGGCGTGCAGCGGGATTTGTGTGTTGGTGGCCCAGTCCCGCTGCACCACGCCCGAGGGCTGGCTTGCCGGGGGCATGGTCTGCAGATGGAGGTCGGCGGCGGTGATTTGCTCGCCGTCGCATAGTGCGCAGGCGCGTTCAAGAAGGTTTTCCAGCTCGCGCACATTGCCCGGGAAGGGGTGGCGACGGAGTGCGTCGATGGCGTCAGGCGAGAGACTCCGTGGCGTGCCGCCCTCCCGCTGCGCGAATCGTGCGAGCAGATGAGTGACGAGCGCGGGGATGTCCTCACTGCGCTCGCGCAGCGGTGGCACCTCAAGGGTGATGACGTTGATGCGGAAGAAGAGATCCTGCCTGAACTTGCCGTCAGCGACGAAGGCGGCGAGGTCACGATGCGAAGCGGACAGTATGCGCACATCCACACTCTGCTCAGCATGAGCGCCAACCGGGCGCACTGCGCGCTCCTGGATGGCGCGCAAGAGCTTGACCTGCATCGCCAGAGGTAACTCCGCGATCTCATCCAGAAAGAGGGTGCCGCGGTGCGCGGCCTGGAACAGCCCCTCTTTGTCTGAAGCGGCGCCGGTGAAGCTGCCCTTCACATGACCGAAGAACTCGCTCTCCATCAGCTCGGGGCTGATCGCGCCACAGTTCACCGGCACGAAGGGGCCGGCGGCACGGGGGCCGGAGCTGTGGATCAGGCGCGCGATGACCTCCTTGCCGGTACCGGATTCGCCGTGAATAAACACCGGCGCCTGGCTACGGGCGAGCTTCTCGATCTGGCCACGCAACTGACCCATCGCGGGAGAGGCGCCGATGAGGTCGCGCTCGCCGGGGGGCTTCTCCGCCGTTTCCCCTTCGTCGTCGACCCGCAGCGCGTTCTTTACCAGCTCCCGCAGCGCCTGGAGTTCGACCGGCTTGGTGACGAAATCGAATGCGCCCAGCTTGAGCGCGCGGATCGCCGTGTCGATGCTGCCATAGGCCGAGATGACTGCGACCGGCAGACCGGGATGTTCGGCCTGAATATGGGCGACCAGTTCGAGGCCGTCGCCGTCCGGCAGGCGCATGTCCGTGAGACACAGCCGGTAATCACCACGGTCGAGGCATGCGTGCGCTTCGGCAACATTGGCTGCGGTGTCACACACCAGCCCCATGCGAAGCAGGGAAAGTTCGAGCAGCTCGCGGATGTCGTCTTCGTCGTCTACCACAAGGACCGAGGGGGTTCGGCTGCGGCTGCGTCTTTCGGGAACGTTCATGGCTGACTCCGTCCGGTGAGCACGAAATGCGCGCCGGGTTCGTTTCCGGCGAACTCGAGCCGGGCACCGTTGGCTTCGGCAAGCTCTCGCGCGATGTATAGCCCAAGCCCGGTGCCCTTGGCATCGGTAGTAAAGAAGGGTTCGAAGATGTGAGTCACCTGGTCTTCAGTAATGCCCGGGCCGTCATCGATCACGTGCAAAGCGATGCGGCCTGCGCCGAGGTCATAGCTGTATACGCGCACCGACCCGGGCTTGCCGCTGGCGTAGCGGCGCGCATTGCCAAGCAGGTTGCCCAGAATCTGATGCATGTGAGCCCGGTCGATGGCGAAGGTGGCGTGCATGTCGATGTCGCGTGCGAACACCTCGCGCTCCTCGTTGCCGCGCAAGGCGAACTCGTCGACGACCTCGGCGACGACCTCGGCGACGAATTCAGCCAGCGGCAAGGCCTCGGCGAGAATGTTCTCGCGCCGGCCAAGCGCGAGCACCTCGCGCACCATGCGTTCGATGCGCCGCGCGTTGTCGTTGATGATGCGGGTGAGTCGGGCCTGAACGTCGGCGCGTTTTTCCTCTCCGAGGAGGTCGGCAGCCTGGGTGACCGCCGAAAGCGGGTTTCGGATTTCGTGCGCCATGCTGGCGGTGAGCCGGCCGAGGGCAGCGAGTTTGAGCTGTTGCACCTGCTCCTGGATTTCTTCGTAGTCGGTGAGATAGATGAGGGTATCGCCGCTGCCTGCCGCTTTTGCACTTGCCACCCGACAACGCAGGAGTTTGCCCGCCGGGCCGAGCCGCTGCACGCAGCCGTCGGTGCTGAAGTTGCGAGCGCAGTCCGCAAACCAGGCGTCGACCGCGACCAGGCGGGTGCCGGGATCCAGCGCCATGCCGAGCAGTTCCGAGGCCCGAGGGTTGGCCTGGCGAACCGTGCCGCCCTCGCCCATGACGATGACGCCGTCGCGCATGTCTTCGATGATGCGTTCGTTGACCGCCTGCTGCCGGCCGAGCTGGGCGCCGCGCTCGGCCGCCAGTGCCTCGTTGAAGCGCGCTCGACGCGCGAGCAAGCGCGAGGAAATGGCGATCGCGAAAAAGCCCGCACAAGCCATGCCGACCTGAAAGAACTCGACCGCGTCGACGCCCGTGTAATGACGCCAAAGGTTCTCGGCAAGCACGCCGAGGGTGGCGAGTGCGGCAAGAAAGAGTCCGGTACGTCCCTCACTGATCAAGCCCGCGCCGGCGAGATACACCATCATCAACACCGGCATGCCACTCTTGAAGCCGCCGCTGATCCACATGAGGGCAGTGAGCGCCGCGATGTCGATGACAAACTGCAGCGTGATAAGGCGGTCAAGGCCGAAACGAAGAATGGCGTCGGGAAAGCCCAGGGCAAGGGCTGCCCCGACATAGGCGATGGAGAGGCCGACGAAGAGTGCCGGTGCCTCGCTGCCCAGCCCCATCTCGCGACCGACTACCAGGAAGAGCCCGGCAATGATCAGGCGGAAGAGATTGAAATACTTGAGCGGGGCAAGCCTTGGGACGACAGGCAGGACGTCTTGCATGGGCGGTCGCTCAGCCCCGGTGCTCATCCCGAACGCCGAGGCGGCGGTGCGCGTCGCTACAGAAGAAGCGGCCATCGGCACGCACACCTTCGCTCTCGGGCACATGCAGGCCACAATGCTCGCAAGACAGCATCCGCTCGGGCACCTGCTTCGCCGCCTCTGCGCGCTGCGCATTTTGCTCGCGCCGCGCGCGGGATTCCTCGGCAAACCGCTGCATGGCGCGACGCGCCCACCAGACGACGATAAGTACGAGAATGAAGATCAGCAGATTGCGCACGTCGGGTTTGCAGGGGGATGACAGACCAAGAGTCTAGCAGAGAGTGGGCGATGGCTTGTGGGGCAGCGAGATTCGAGATGCGAAAGCGGGCGCAATAAGGTGCACGTGGAGCAGTGAGGGTCCACCACATTTGCGGCTCACGCCGCTCCCACAGGCAGTGGCCGCCGCCACACCCTGTGTGCGTCCATCACCCGTGGGAGCGGCGTAAGCCGCGATTGCCGCTGCAGTCTGGATAGCACTGCCCTATGAACTACACACCTAGATCCGGCCCAATTTCTCGCACGCCGCAGCCAGCGTCTCCTCGTTCTTGGCGAAGCAGAAGCGGATGATGCCGTCGTCGTGGCCGTCGGCAAAAAAGGCGGATACCGGAATCGCCGCGACGCCGACCTCGCGGGTGAGATGTTCGACGAAATCGGTATCGGCCATATCGGAGATCGCACCGTAGCGCGCGAGCTGGAAGTAGGTGCCGCGCGACGGCAGCAGTTCGAAGCGCGAGCCCGCCATGGCCGCGGTAAAGAAATCCCGCTTGGCCTGGTAGAAGGCCGCCAACCGCAGGTAGCGCGAGGCGTCCTGCATGTAGTCGGCGAGTGCGAGTTGCACCGGTGTGTTCACGGTGAACACGTTGAACTGATGCACCTTGCGGAACTCGGCCATCAGCTCGGCAGGGCCGATGACGTAGCCGACCTTCCAGCCGGTGATGTGATAGGTTTTGCCGAAGCTCGACACGATGAGGCTGCGCGCGGCCAGCTCCGGGTGACGCGCACAGCTCTCGTGGCCCGCGCCGTCAAAGACGATGTGTTCATAGACTTCGTCGGACACGATGACGATGCCAGTGCCACGGGTGAGCGCCTCGAGCTGCGCCATGTCCGCCGCACTCCACACGGTGGCAGTGGGGTTGTGCGGGGAGTTGATCATGATCATGCGGGTGCGCGGCGTGATCGCGGCCGCGACCGCGGTCCAGTCGGGCCGGTAGTCTGGTGCCGCCAGTCGCAGACGCACCACCTTGCCGCCCTGAAGCTCGATGGCAGGAGCATAGGAGTCGTACACCGGTTCGAACACGATGACCTCGTCGCCAGGATGCACCAGCGCCGCCACTGCGGTGAACAAGGCCTGCGTGGCCCCGGCGGTGACCGTGATTTCGCGCTCGACGTCGTAGGCTGCGCCATACAACGCCTCGACCTTTTCGGCGATGGCTTCGCGCAGTGCGGGCATACCGGCCATCTGCGCATACTGGTTGTGGCCGGCGCGCATCCAGTGAGCGACCCGCTCGAACAGTACGTCCTCGGCGTTGAAGTCCGGGAAGCCCTGCGACAGGTTGATCGCACCGCATTCCTGCGCCATGCGCGACATTACGGTGAAGATGGTGGTACCGACGTTGGGCAGGCGGGACCGGATCGGGGCGGGGTAAATCGGCATCGGACATCCTAACGGGAAAGCTGGGCCGTATTGTGTCAGACGCGGGCGCGCGGGAGAATGCGCGCCATGAACTTCGTCCAGCCCATCCCCACACTCCAGCGCGACGGCAATGCCGCCGTGATCCTCGACCAGACCCTGTTACCCCACCGCGTGGCGACCTGCCGGCTCGAAACGCTGGAGGCAGTGGCCGCGGCGATACGTGACATGCAGGTGCGCGGCGCGCCCCTGATCGGCGCGACGGCGGCATTTGGCGTGGCGATCGCCTTGCGTACCGACGCGGGCGATGCCCGACTCGCTGAAGCACTCGAGGTGCTCGGCAAGACCCGCCCAACCGCGGTGAATCTGCACTGGGCACTCGCTCGCATGCGCACCTGCCTGCAAGCCCTGCCCGCCGAAGCTCGACACCAAGCCGCATGGCTTGAAGCAGAAGCGATTTGCCGAGATGACGCGCGAACCTGCGCCGCCATAGGCGACCACGGCCTCGCGCTGTTGCACGAGATCGCGACCCGACGCGGCGGCAAGCCGGTGCGGGTGATGACTCATTGCAACGCAGGCTGGGTGGCCACGCTCGGCGCCGGCACCGCGCTCGCGCCGGTGTATCAGGCCCATGCCGCCGGCGTGCCGGTGCATGTGTGGGTGAGCGAAACCCGGCCGCGCAACCAGGGCCTGCTTACCGAGTGGGAACTGCGCGAGGCCGGTGTGCCGCACACCTATCTCACCGACAACGCAGCGGGAATCCTCGTCGCGCGCGGCGAGGTGGACATCGTGATTACCGGGGCAGATCGGGTCGCCGCCAACGGCGACAGCGCGAACAAGGTCGGCACCTATCTGAAGGCGCTCGCAGCGAACGATAATCAGGTGCCGTTCTACATCGCGGCGCCGATGTCCACCGTGGATTTCGACTGCCCCGGCGGCGAGGCGATTCCGATTGAAGACCGTGGCCCGGCCGAGGTGCTGAGCGTGAGCGGGCTGGATGCCACCGGCCAGCCCGGAACGATTCGACTCGCGCCGGATGGGGTCGCTGCGGTGAATCCGGCTTTCGACGTGACGCCGGCGCGTTTGATCACCGGCATCATCACCGAGCTCGGCGTGTGCGCACCCGGGCGACTCATCGGATGGAAACCCCGCAGCGCATGAGCAAGCTGCGAAAAAAACTTCTTGAGGTGGCGCGCGCGCTGGACGCCGCCCGGCTCAACACCGGCACCGCGGGCAACGTCAGCGTACGGACCGATAACGGCATGCTCATCACGCCCAGCGGCATGCCGTCTGCGACCTGCACGCCGGCGAACATGGTCGAGGTGGCTGACGACGGCACCGCGCTGGGCGAACATGCGCCATCCAGCGAATGGCGCATGCATCGCGACATCTATCGCAGCCGCCCCGAGGCCGGCGCCATCGTTCATACCCACGCGCCCTTCGCCACCGCGCTCGCCTGCCAGCGAGTCGGCATTCCGCCGTTTCACTACATGGTCGCGCGCTTCGGCGGCAAGGACGTACGCTGTGCAGGCTATGCCACCTTCGGCACCCAGGCCTTGTCGGACCTCATCTTGAGCGCGCTCGAAAGCCGAAACGCGTGCCTGATCGCCAACCACGGCATGGCAGTCTTCGGCCGCAACCTCGACCACGCACTATCGCTGGCGATCGAGTTCGAGGCGCTGTGCGAGCAATACTGGCGCACCCTGCAACTGGGCACGCCAGTGCTGCTGTCGGACGCGGAAATGGCCGAAGTGATCGAGCGCTTCAGCTGGTACGGGAGGCCGGTGGCGAACTCGCCGCCTCCAACACCTTGACCAGGCTCGAGGTGTCGTCACCGCCCCAGCCCTGCGCCATCAGCGCGTTGAGTTGCTGCCAGACCTGACCGGCGACCGGCAGCGGGGTGCCGAGCCGGACGGCATCGCGCATCAGGATGCCAAAGTCCTTGTGGTGCAGCCTTGTCTGCACGCCGGCGGCGAAGTCACGCTCGACCATGCGGCCGCCGAATACCTCCAGCACCCGTGACGCGGCCGAGCCACCCATCAGCGCGCCGCGTACCGCGGAGAGATCCACGCCGTTGGCGCGGGCCAGATGCATGGCCTCGGCACAGGCCTGGATGATGGAAACCATCAGCATCTGGTTGCAGGCCTTGGCAACCTGCCCGGCACCCGGCTCGCCGACGTGCACGATGCGGTTGCCGAAACACTCGAGCACTGGTCTCACCCGCTCCAGCGTCGCGACCTCGGCGCCGGCCATGATGGCCAGCGAGCCCGCCTCGGCCGCCACGCCACCGCCCGACACCGGCGCATCCACCCAGGCCACCCCTTGCGCGGTATAGCGTTTCGCCAGACTGCGCGCGATGTCGGGCGAGATGGTACTCATATCGACATGAACCGAATCTGCCCGGAAACCGGTCGCAAGTCCGTCGGGCCCGAAGGCGAGTTGCTCGACGTCGGCGCCATAGGTGACGATGGTTACGACCACATCGCAGGCCGCCGCGAGCTCGGCCGGGCTGCTGTAGAGCGTCGCCCCCTGCGCCACGAGTTCGATCGCCGCTTCCGGCCGCCGCGCCCATATACCAAGCTCGAAACCAGCCTGCAGCAAACGCGCCGCCATCGGGCGCCCCATGACACCAAGGCCGATGAAGCCAACCCTCATGCCTCAGCCCTCCCCGCCGCTCATGCGCTCGAGCAGCTTGAGCATGGCGATGGAGTCATCCTCCCCGAGGCCACTGCCGACCATGGCGTTGAACATCTGCGCGGTAGCAGCCGCCGACGGAAGGGCCAGGCCGAGGCGGTGCGCTTCTTCCATGACGATGCGCATGTCCTTCTGGTGCATCCAGGCCTTGAAGCCGGGTTTGAAGTTGCGGTCGAGCATGCGCTGGCCGTGGTTCTCGAGTACGCGGGAATAGGCGAAACCACCCAGCAAGGCCTCGCGCACCCGGGCGGCATCCACCCCGCTTCGGGTGGCGAAATTGAGCGCCTCGGCCACCGCCGCGACGCCGACGCCGGTGAGAATCTGGTTGCAGGCCTTGGCAACCTGTCCCGCGCCGGACTCGCCGATCAGCGACACCGTCTTGCCCATCGCCTCGAAGGCCGGGCGGACCTTGTCAAAAGCCGCCGCATCACCGCCGACCATGATCGTCAGCGCCGCGTTGATCGCGCCGACCTCGCCGCCGGACACCGGCGCGTCGAGCATGGTCACGCCCTTGTCGGCCAGCCGGTCGGCGATGTCGCGTGCCGCGGCCGGCGCGATGGTGCTCATGTCGACAAAGATCAACCCCTGCCGCGCGCCCTCGGCCACCCCGTCAGCACCCAGCGCGACCTGCTCCACGTCCGGCACGTCGGCGACCATGCTGATGACCACCTCGGCCCAGCCCGCGAGCTCGGCGGGTCCGCTCGCATCGCCGGCACCGGCATCGAGCAGGGGTTGCATGGATTCGCGTCGGCGGCTCCAGACACGCATCTCGTGTCCGGCCTTCATGAGGTTGAGCGCCATGGGGCGGCCCATCAGGCCGAGTCCGATGAATCCGATTTTCATAGCTTGTTCTCTCCGAGGGTTCGATATCAAAAAGGCGAAGTCGAGCGGAGCGCAATACGGCCAGGCTGTTTTCCCCTTGAAGGTAGAGGTAAACGTCGCTAGCCTTTGCCCGTGTACTGTCATCGCGTGGCAAATAAGCAATGCCACACGGCCCGCCAATCGCGAGATAATCCGCCTATGAACTACGGCCACATGATCAAGGAAATCGGGCGCGGCGCCAAGGGCGCACGTTCGCTGGATGCCGAAGCGGCGGAATCGCTCTTTGGCGACATACTCGACGGCAAGGTCCCCGACCTCGAGCTTGGCGCGATCATCATCGCCCTGCGGATCAAGAGCGAATCGCTTGCGGAGCTGATCGGTTTCAAGCGTGCGATCGATGCGCGCTGCGTACAGGTCTCGGTCCCCAACGGCCCCCGCTGCGTGGTGCTGCCAACCTACAACGGGGCGCGCCGTCAGGCCAACTTGATGCCGCTGCTGGCGCTGATGCTGGCACAGCGGGGAGTGCCCGTCCTCATTCAAGGGCGGCACGACTTCGAAAGCCGCACCAGTCCATTCGAGCTGCTTGCCGCGCTCGGCATTCACCCGGCAGCCGACATCGCGGACGCATCGGCACAACTGAGACAGACGCGACTGGCCTGCATCGGCGTGGACAAACTGTTGCCCGGACTCGAAACCCTGCTATCACTGCGACTGCGCTTTGGCGTGCGCGGCAGCGCGCACACCATGGCCAAGCTCCTCGACCCGTGCCGCGGGCGCAGCGTACGCGTGGTGGCGGTGACGCACCCGGAATACCTGGAGCGCATGCACGGGTTTCTGCTGGCCGACGGCGGCCACGCGATGCTGCTCAGAGGCACCGAGGGTGAAGCATTCGCCAATCCCCGACGCCGCCCCCGCATGGAAGTGTTCGCCGAGGGCATTGCCAGCGAAGCATGGGCTGCGGAGGAAGGCGGCGCCCCCCCGCTCGAGGGCCTGCCGGATGCTCCCGGCGTCGTGGAAAACGCCACACTGATCCGTGCGATGCTCAGTGGCGACGTTCCTGTCCCTGACCCAGTGAGCAAACAGGCCGATACGCTGGCAGACTTGGCGCTGCGCTAACCGGCTCGGATCCGCGGCCAATCAATTCCGGGCAGTCGAGAACCGACTCGGTGTCTCTTCGTCTACCCTGTCACTGACACAATATCCAGAAGCGAGTATCGACGCTGCATGAACCCGTTCAGTCTTCCCCCGCGACTCCTCTTCCTTGCCCTGTTCGCGGTCTGCACCGGCCTGCTCGCGTTCGGGCTTTATCTTCAGCACGTAGTCGGCGTCGAACCCTGCCCGATGTGCATCATGCAACGCTATGCCTTCGTCGCGGTGGCGCTGGTTGGCCTGGTGGCCGGGCTGCACGGCCCGGCGCGGACCGGCTCGGCGATCTACTCGGCCTTGCTGCTGGTATTGTCGATCGCAGGCGGAACGGTCGCAGCACAGCAGTCCATCCTCCAGCGCCAGCCGCCGGATCTCGCGATGTGCGGTCCGGGCCTGGCCTACATGGTCGAAACCTATGGCTTGGCAGACGCACTGCCGATGATGTTTCGCGGCACCGGCGACTGCGGTTCACTGTCATGGACCTTTCTCGGCCTGTCGATCGCCAACTGGTCGCTCGTGTGCTTCATCTGCGTCGGCATCTTTGCGGCGGGGATGATCTGGCGCGGCTGGAAGCGCGGCTGATCACCTGGACCGCGTGACGGTGCGTTTCGCGGGTGTTCAACGCACCGGCAGAGGCTGCGAATCCCTCAGCCCGATCCGTCCTTGACCCCGAACTTTCGCAGGATGTTCTCCAACGGGCAGATCCGGGTGAAGCCGCTCTGAAAGAGGTTCAGCCCCACAAAGGCGGTGAGCCAGAGGAAGTGCTTGCTGACGAACAGCGGCGACGCCTCGACGCCGAGGGCGAGCGAGATCAGCACGAAGGCCCCCGCGAAGATGCGGACGAACTGGTTGATGGTCAGGTTCATGCGGTTTGCTCCTTGATCTGGTCGAGGCGATTACGCATCGCCACGAAGTACAACACCGGAATCACCACCAGCGTCAGCACGGTGGAGACGAACACACCGAAGATCAGACTCAGCGCGAGGCCGTTGAAGATCGGGTCGTCGAGGATGAACATCGCGCCGATCATCGCCGCGAGCGCAGTCAGACCGATCGGCTTCGCCCGCACCGCGGCCGAACGGATCACCGCCTCGCCGAACTCGATGCCTTCGCGCACCTGCTGGTTGATGAAGTCCACCAGCAGAATCGAGTTGCGCACGATGATGCCGGCCAGCGCGATCATGCCGATCATCGAGGTGGCGGTGAATTGCGCACCGAAGGCGGCATGCCCGGGCATCACGCCGATGATGGTGAGCGGAATCGGCGCCATGATGATGAGCGGCACCAGATAGCTCCTGAACTGCGCCACCACCAACAGGTAGATCAGGATGAGCCCCACCGCATAGGCGGCGCCCATGTCACGGAAGGTCTCGTAAGTGACTGTCCACTCGCCGTCCCACTTGAGGTGATAGCCGTCGAAGGGGTCGTCCGGCTGGCTGATGAACCACTCGCGCAGCGTGCCCTCCAGGCCGGGCCCGTCCAGCGTGATGTCCTTGATCCGCGAGCGAATGTCGAACATGCCGTAAAGCGGCGAATCCAGCCGACCGCCCATGTCGGCGGTGACATACACCACCGGCAACAAATCCTTGCGGTAGATCACCTGTTCGCGCACGGTTTCTCGCACTTCTACGAGCTCCGAAACCGACACCAGGGTACCGTCTCGGGCGCGCACCTTCATCGCCAGCAGATTGTCCACCCGCGACTGACGCTCCGGCGGCAACTGGATGCGCACCGGGATTTCGTACTTGTTGTCGCCACCGAAGATCGGCGTCACGTCCTCGCCGGACAGACCCAGGCGTACCACCTCAACGACATCGGCCTGCGCCACACCGAGGCGGGCAGCCTTTGCCTGATCCACGCGCAGCACGAACTTGGGTGCAACTTCGTCGATGGTGTCGTCGATGCCGACAATGTCGGGCGTCGCTTCGAAGGCGGCGCGCACGCGGCGCGCGACCTCGATCTGCCCCGCGTAGTCCGGTCCGTATATCTCGGCGACGATTGGTGACAGCACCGGCGGCCCCGGGGGCACTTCGACCACCTTGGCGTTGCCGCCGCTCTCGCGCGCGATCTCCATGACACGATCCCGCACCGACACAGCGACCTCGTGGCTCTTGCGCTTTCGAAGCGACTTGTCGGCCAGATTGACCTGGATGTCACCCATCTCAGGCGCCGCACGCAGGTAGTACTGGCGCACCAGACCGTTGAAGTTGATCGGACTGGCGGTGCCGGCGTAGGCCTGCCAGTCGGTGACCTCATCGACGGTGGAGAGATAACCGCCGATCTCACGCAACACCCGCGCGGTCTCCTCGACCGGTGTGCCGACCGGCATGTCGAGCACCACCTGGAACTCGCTCTTGTTGTCGAACGGCAGCATCTTGAGCACCACCGCCTGCATCACCGGCAAGGCCACCGACGCGGCGATCAGCGCGAACACGCCGAGCCACAGTACGAGACGCGAACGCGCCCCGCGCACCGGGTCGATCATCGGGCTCATGATGCGGCGGAAGATGCCGTCGAGCCGGCGGGTGAGCTTGTCCTCCTGATGGGCCTCGCCTTCACCATGCGCACCATGGCTCTTGCCGCCGAGCAGCTTCAGCGCCAGCCAGGGCGTGACCACGAAGGCAATCGCCAGCGACAGGAACATGCCCATCGAGGCGTTGATCGGGATCGGGCTCATGTACGGCCCCATCAGGCCGGTCACGAAGGCCATCGGCAACAGCGCCGCGATGACCGTGAAGGTGGCGAGAATCGTCGGCGAGCCGACCTCGTCCACCGCCTTCGGGATGAGCTTCCACAGCGGCGTGTCGGGCTCCAGCGTCTTCCAACGGTGGATGTTCTCGACCACTACGATGGCGTCGTCAACCAGGATACCGATGGAGAAGATCAGTGCGAACAGGCTGACCCGGTTCAGGGTGAAACCCCAGGCCCATGAGGCGAACAGGGTCGCGGCCAGGGTGAGCGTGACCGCGACGCCGACGATGACCGCCTCGCGCCTGCCGAGCGCGAACAGCACCAGCAGCACCACCGCGCCGGTCGCGAACGCGAGCTTGCCGATCAGGGTGTTCGCCTTGTCGGTGGCGGTCGCGCCATAGTCGCGGGTCACGGTGAAATACACGCCCTCGGGAATGATCGCGCCCTTGAGCGCATCGGCCCGCGCCACCACGGCGTCCGACACGTCGGCTGCATTCGAACCCGGCTTTTTCGACACCGCCAGCGTCACCGCCGGAAATTCGCCCTGCACCGGAATGCCGGCCTGCGCCGCGGCTGGGCCGGTGCCGAACCACACCGAACGCCCGGGTTGGTCGGGGCCGTCCTCTACGACCGCAACATCGCGCATGAACACCGGTCGACCGTTGTCCACCCCGACGACCAGCCGGCGCACGTCTTCGGCTGATTCGAGATAGGTGCCGGTCTGCACCAGCACCTCGCGATTGCCTGCGGTCAGCGTGCCGGCCGGCTGCGACGCGTTCGACAGTTCGAGCGCGGCGCGGATGTCCTGTGCGGTCAGGCCGCGTGCGTTGAGCCGCTCGTTATCCAGCAACACCCGCACTACATGGCCGGGCCCGCCAAGGGTTTCGACGTCCCGCGTGCCGGGAATGCGCTTGAGCTCCACTTCGACCGCGCGCGAGACCTGCTGCAGTTCGAACGACGCCCGCTCCGGGTCGTCGGTCCAGAAGGTGAGGCTGACGATGGGCACATCGTCGATGCCCTTGGGCTTGATCAGCGGCTGGCCGACGCCGATGTGCGGGCTCAGCCAGTCGGCGTGCGACATCACTGTGTCGTAGAGCTTGACCAGCGCATCCTGGTTGGGAATACCGACCTCGAACTGCACCGTGATGACCGCCATACCCGGTCGCGATACCGAGTACACATGCTCGACGCCGGCGATGCGCGAGAGCACCTGCTCGCCGGGGCGCGCCACCAGTGCCTCGACGTCGCGTGCCGAAGCACCCGGGAACGGCACCAGCACGTTCGCCATGGTGACGTCGATCTGGGGTTCTTCCTCCTTGGGAGTGATCAGCGTCGCGAACACGCCAAGCAGCAAAAGCACCAGCGCGATCAGCGGTGTCAGCGCGTTTCGCTGGAAGGCTGCGGCAATGCGTCCGGAAACGCCCATGGTCTGCGCCATCGCCCTGCCCTCAGCGCACGCTGCGCGCGGCGATGCCGGCGCGCACCGGGTCGAGCGCGATCGTCTCGCCACCGGTCAGACCGGCGAGAATCTCCACGGTGCCATCCGGCTGCATTTCACCGAGACGCACCTGACGGAGCGCGAAACCGCCACGCCCGTCGGCGACATAGACCCCGGTGATTTCGCTCCGGCGCAAGATCGACGCCGCCGGCACGACGATGCGGGTGACCTCGCCGGTGACGAAATGCACCCGCGCAAAAGTACCTGGCATGATGCCAGTCAGGCCCGTAGGCAGATCCACCCGCACACGCACCGTGTGGGTGCGGGCGTCCGCGGCTGGCAGCACGGTGACGCGGGCAGCCTCGATCCAGCTGCCGGCGCCCGGCAGCTCTACGGTTGCGCGAGGCGCGTCGTTGCCCAGTGCGGCGAACCGGAACTGGGGCACGTCGGCCACTGCGCGCATCGCGGCCGGATCGAACACGGTGACCAGTGGCAGGCCGGGTTGCGCCATCTCGCCGACCTCGACGTGGCGCTGAGACACCACACCCGCCAGAGGCGAAGAGATGCTGGTGTAACCGAACTCGGTCGCGACCTGCCCCCGGCTCGCCCGCGCAGCCCGAAGCTGCGCCTCGGCCGCCTGTCGCGCGAGCAAGGCGGAATCCACGGCCGACTGGCTGACGAAGTTGCGCTCAAGAAGACTGCGTACCCGCTCGTATTCGGCACGCGCATTGGCAAGGTTGGCCTCGGCCTGTGCGACCCCGGCTTCGGCGCCAGCTACCGCCTGGCCGGCGGCGGCCGAGTCGATCCGCACCAGGAGATCACCGGAGGCAACGCTCGCACCTGCGTCGACATGCAGTTCGAGGATGCGGCCCGGCACCTGCGCCGCGATCGTGACCTGATTGATCGATTCAATCGTGGCCTCGGCCACGTGAATCAGCGGCGTGGGCCGCGCATCCACGACGGTCGTGGGGATGTCGGCGAACGACTGCGTCGCAAACGCAAGGGTCGCGACCAGCGGCGAGAGGGAGAGTAAGTGTCTGAGCTTCATGTATATCAGCATACTCTGATATACAGTTCTGGTCAATGCTCCGTGCGTGATCCTCGGCCCGGGCGTTCAGCGCATCCGCGCCCTTTCTGCCGCGTAATCCGCCATCGCGGCGATTACCGACTCAGCCTCACCGACCGCTGGCGCGAGACGGATGTCGAGTTGCGGGTGCCGCGCGCGGGCTTCGTCGAGCAAAGCGGGCAGGTCGCGCTTGAGGTGTCCGCCCTGGGCAAGAAACATCGGAATGACTTCGATACGCGCGATGCCACGCTGCGCCAACTCGTCCAGGGCCTCCGGCAAGGTCGGCGCCATGAATTCGAGAAAGGCGAGTTCGACTTCGTCCGCCGCAGCTTGAGATCTGAGGCGATCTCTTGCGCGCTCCATAGGTGCCGCCCACTCGGGCGCTCGCGCGCCATGACCGAACAGCACAATTCCGCTTCTAACCGTCATCGCATCAATCTCCATTATCAGCAAGCTTCATCAGCCATCAGCAAGCCTTCGAGCACCCGCGAGGCGGCAATCAGGCCGACCGTCGCGGTCACCACCATGCTCGAACCATAGCCGGCACAGGCCAGCCCCTGGGGTGCGCAAGCGGCACCCTCACCCGCCGTGGCCGGCTGGCGCGGGGGCTCTTCGGAATAGACCGCCTCGATACCAAAACGGCGTCGCGGATCGCGCGAATAGCCGTGCTGAGCGCGCAACTGGCGCCTGACCTTGGCGAGCAGCGGATCCTGCTGCGTGCGCGAAAGATCATCCACGCGCACCCTTGCGGGGTCGGTCTTGCCGCCGGCACCGCCGGCCATCACAAGGTGCATGCGGGTATCTCGGCAGGTCAGAGCCATCGCCACCTTCGCTCGAACATTGTCGATGGCGTCGACCACGGCATCGAACCCATGCAGATACGTCGCCGCGTTTTCCGGTGTCAGGAAGTCATCTATGCACCGCACCCTGGCCGCGGGATTGATCGAGAGAATGCGTTCGGCCATCGCCTCGACCTTGGATTGACCAAGCGTGGTTTCCAGTGCATGGATTTGTCGGTTGATATTCGACTCGGCAACATGATCGAGATCGATGAGCGTGATCGACCCCACGCCACTGCGCGCGAACGCCTCGACCGCCGGAGAACCGACACCCCCTACGCCGACCACGCAAACGCTCGCTCGTTCGAGGCGCTCGAGCGCACCGGGACCGTAAAGGCGCGCAATTCCACCGAAACGGCGTTCCCGATCGACAACATCGTCAGGGGCGGAGGTGATCAGATGACACATAAGCTGAAACGCAGAGGATTGGCGCTCCATGTTAGCGCATGGCCGAACTCAGGCACGTGATATCGCTCAAAGGTTCCGGGACGCAGCGACCCGGGATCGCGGGAGACATTCATGGCATTCAAGCTCACCACTTGCGCAATCATCATCACATTGCTGGGCGTCTCGCCGTCGGCCGTCTCAGGCGAGTCACCGGCAATGCTGATCGAGCGCGCGACCCGAGCCTACCAGGTGGGGAATCATGCAGAGGCCTTCGCGCTGTTCGAGCGCTCGGCGCGAAGTGGCAACCGCCTCGCGCAGTACCACGTCGGAGTCATGTTGCTGTACGGGAACGCGGTTGAAAAGCAACCAGCAGCGGCCTGGCGCTGGCTGCGCCGAGCCTCGAATGCGGGTCTGCCCCAGGCACAGTACGAATTCGCGCGCCTCTACGATCGCGGCGAGTACGTGAGGCAGTCCGACTCCGTCGCGATGGAGTGGTATCGGCAGGCGGCGCGACAGGGCTACCCAGCGGCTCAGTATCGGTTGGCCGCGATGCAACTGTCAGGGCGTGGCGCCGAGGCCCACGCGGATGAGGCACTGCGCTGGCTGCACGCAGCGGCACGAGCGGGACACCCGGAGGCCCGTCGCAGGCTCACCGCGCTTTACGAAGCAGGGGTCGGCGACAGCCGCCCCTGACTTTTCCCGGGGTTCAGACGGTCAGAGCCTGCTCCCTGCACGCGTCCAGCCACACGCCAAGACCCTGGGCGTTGAGCTCGAGGTCCAGGCGCAGGACTTCCATATAGTCGTCCTCCGCCAGGGTCCAGCCTTGGCGCTCTGCTTCCTCGCGGACAATCTGCTCGAGTCCGGCGAGGATCTCCACGTGCCGCGCGACACCGTCGCCGCGTGCAGCCTGCGCTACCGCCACCTGCGTATCAATCAGCCGATGCAAATCGCCCGCCAGACGCTCGACATCGGTCACCCGGCTGTAGTGGGTGAGATACATCGCCTGCGGGCCGAAGGACATCATGCGATCGATGGAAGCATGCAAGGCATCGGGATCGAACTGTGTCGGCGTGCAGCTTGGAAAGACGAAGGGGCGCCCATCGACATCAAGCTCGCGATAGGACAGGCCGAAGGTGTCCCCGGTAAAGAAGGCCGAGGCAGTGTGATCCCAGATGCAGATATGGTGTCGCGCATGGCCGGGAGTATCGATGATGGTGAAGCGACGCGTCCCCATTTCAAGTTCGAGGCCGTCGGTAGCCGGTACGATACGCTCCTCTGCAACCGGCGCGAGCCGGCCATACATCGCAAATGTCTGCTCCGCGCCGTAGACCGCACTGGTTGCTTCCCACAGTCGGGTAGGATCGACCATGTGGCGAACTCCGCGCGGATGGACCACGAGCTTGGCATTGGGCAGCGCACACATGAGGCTGCCCGCCCCACCGGCGTGATCGAGATGGATGTGGGTGAGCATTACCCAGGCCACGTTTGCCGGCTCGACGCCAGCTGCCGCGAGGGCCGCCAGTACACGCGGCACCGAGGCATTGGTGCCGGTGTCGATGATTGCTGCCTGGCCATGATGGATCACTAGATGGATCGCGGCCAGACCGTCTCGGCAATAGCCGGCGTCCACCGCAAGAATGCCATCGGGATGTGCGGTTACATACTGCACGATCAGAATCCTCCTCCCCCGAGAGTTACGGGGAGATATTGTATATGCTGTGTGACACCAAAACGGGCAATGCACAACAGGCTGTTAACAAATGCACGAAAACCCTGACTTCGACACCCCGATAGACCGACGTTCCCTCCCCGGGGAAAAATGGAGCCGCTACGCTGGGCGCGACGTACTCCCGCTGTGGGTTGCGGACATGGACTTTGCCGCGCCTGACCCGGTTGTCGCCGCCTTGCAGGCTCGCATTGCACACGGAATATTCGGCTATACGGACCCATGGCCGAGTCTGGTCGATGCCGTCGTCGATGGTATCGCTCGCGATCACGACTGGACTATCGACCCCGACTGGCTGGTTTGGTTGCCGGGTGTGGTCAGCGGTTTCAACCTCGCCTGCCAGGTCGGTGCCGACGATGGCGACGAAGTGCTCACACACACTCCGGTCTATCCACCCTTCCTGACCGCGCCGGCGAACACCGGGCGCCAGCTTGTGACCAGCGTGATGGTGGAAGATGGAGGCCGCTGGCAATGGGACCGCGTGGCCACCGAGTCCGCAATCGGCCCGCGGACGCGCGTGCTGCTCCTGTGCAATCCGCACAACCCCACGGGAAGAGTGTTCGACCGCGAGGAGCTCACCTGGATCGCCCAACTCGCCGAGCGCCACGACCTGATCGTGTGCTCGGATGAAATCCACTGCGGCCTGGTGCTGGATGAGGCGCGTAGCCATGTCCCGATCGCCTCGTTGGGTCCGTCGATCGAGGCGCGCTCAATCACCCTGATGGCACCGTCCAAGACCTGGAACATACCGGCGTTGTACTGTGCCTTCGCGATCATACCGAATGCAGAACTGCGTCGGCGCTACCGGCGCGCAATGCGTGGGCTGATTCCGCAGCCCAATCTGCTCGGCATGGTCGCGGCCGAAGCCGCCTATCGTCATGGCGACCCCTGGCGCCAGGCATTGCTGGTTTACCTGCGGGGCAATCGCGAGCGAGTACTTGCAGCGGTCGAGGAGATGCCGGGGGTGAAAACCTGGCGCCCGGAGTCGACCTATCTCGCGTGGCTGGACTGCCGTGAGATGGCGACCGACGACCCGGTCGACTTTTTCGAACACGCCGGTGTCGGGCTTTCGGATGGCAAACCCTTCGGCATGCCGGGCTTCGTGCGGCTGAACTTCGGATGTCCTCGCAGCACCCTGGACGACGCCCTTGAACGCATGCTCAGGGCGTTGGCGGACTGACGACCGGAGCCGAATTAGAAAGGAATATCGTCGTCGAAGTCACCGAAGCCGCCGCTCTGGGCCGGCGCTCGATTGCTGGACTCGGACTGTTGGGGCGCGCTGCGCTGCTGGCGTGCCGGCGGCTCGTCCTGCCGCCCCATCGGTGCGTCGCCGCCCATGCCCTGGCGGCCGCCAAGCATCTTCATTTCGTCACCACGAATCTCGGTGGTGTAGCGTTCCTGACCGTCCTTATCCTGCCACTTGCGCGTCTGCAACCGGCCCTCGACATAGATCTGGCTGCCCTTACGGAGATATTGGGCGGCGACCTCTGCGGTGCGACCGAAGAACACGACCCTGTGCCATTCAGTCGCTTCGCGACGCTCGCCGCTGCTCTTGTCCTTCCACACCTCAGTGGTCGCGATACGCAGGTTGCAGATCGCGTCGCCGGACGGGGCGTAGCGGGTTTCGGGGTCGGCACCGAGGTTGCCGATCAGAATCACCTTATTGACGGATGCCATCCGTAGCTCCTGTGTGTGTGCATGTGGCGCCCGGCTCCCGGGGCGCCGGCGGTTCAGTTTGTTGCGTCCGTACCGGGCACGGCGGCTTCTACCCGGCGCGGCGGCGGATTCATCGTGGCAGCCAACACCAGCCAGACCACGGCGATCACCGCGCAGACCAGATTCACCGCCTGCGCACCATGCTGCTGCGCGATGTAACCCCCGAGCATGCCCCCGAGAAACAGCCCCAGTGACTGCAAGGTATTGTACACGCCGAGGGCGGTCCCTTTGGACGCCGCAGGCGCGATCTTGGAGATCCACGACGGCTGAGTCGCCTCGAGCACGTTAAAGGCCACGAAGAACAGGGTCAGCCACAGCGCGAGCCCGAAGAGCGTGTCGCCGAGCGCGAAAAGCCCCAGCTGGACGATTACGAGCAATATGATAGCAGCATTGAACACACTCTTCATCCGTCCATGGCGCTCTGCAAAGATCACTGCCGGGACCATGACCGCGAACGACAGTAACACCGCAGGCAGATAAACCTTCCAGTGCTCGGTCAGCGCCAGACCGCCGGCGGCGACCAGCGCGGCGGGCACCAGCACCCACATCGTAGTCTGGATGAGGTGAAGCGCGAACACGCCAAAGTTCAGACGCATCAGTTGACCGTCGCGAAGCACGTCGACGAATCGACCGGCATTGGCCCGAGGTACCGGCGGCGCATCGGGCACCACGCGCAACACCACGAAAATTGCGCCCGCCGCGAGTATGGCGGTGAACCAGAAGATCCCGCTCATGCCGATGGCTGCGTAAAGCAACGGCGCGGCAACCATGGACAGCGCGAACACCAGACCGATGCTGGCCCCGATCATCGCCATGATCTTGGTGCGGTGCTGATCGCGCGTCAGATCCGCGGCGAGCGCGGTCACCGCGGCGGAGATCGCACCTGCACCCTGCAGCACGCGCCCGGCAATGACCATGTAGATATCATTCGCCAGCGCGGCGACGACACTGCCCAGGAAGAAGATCACCAGCCCGGCGACGATGACGGGTTTGCGGCCGAAGCGGTCGGATGCGGCGCCAAAGGCGATCTGCAGCATCGCCTGGGTGATACCGTAAGCGCCAATGGCAATCCCCACCAGCATCAGGTTGTCACCGCCCTGCAGCGTCTGCGCATGCACCGAGAAGACCGGCAGGATCAGAAACAATCCGAGCATGCGCAAGCCGAAGATCGCCGCCAGGCTCATGCCGGCGCGTCTTTCTTCACGGCTCATGGAATCGTGCGCGGTTTCGCTCATTGGTTTCCAGGTTCGAGGCTTTTCGACGAAAGCCGGCATTCTACCAGCGACGGTCGCAATCTCCCGACAACAGGTGGCCGTATCCGGCTCAACGCCGGCGCAACGACGTTTGTCGCGTGACTCTGTTCTCTCGTATAGTGGTGTGTTGCTCCCGGCGCGTTATGAAACACATGATCGACATCCGGATACGGGGTGCCCGCACCCACAATCTCAAGAACATCAATCTCGACCTTCCCCGCAACCGACTGACGGTCATCACCGGCCTGTCGGGGTCCGGCAAGTCGTCACTCGCCTTCGACACCTTGTACGCCGAAGGTCAGCGCCGCTACGTCGAATCCTTGTCTGCCTACGCCCGCCAGTTTCTCCAGCTCATGGAGAAGCCGGATGTCGATCTGATCGAAGGGCTGTCACCGGCTATCTCCATCGAGCAGAAAGCGACCAGCCACAACCCCCGCTCCACGGTGGGCACCGTCACCGAGATTCACGACTATCTCCGCCTGCTCTACGCGCGAGCCGGAACACCCCACTGTCCGGACCACCCCGACCAGGCGCTCGAAGCGCAGACGGTCTCGCAGATGGTGGATCATGTGCTCGCGCTGCCGGAGGAAACGCGCCTGATGATTCTCGCTCCGGTGGTCGCCGGGCGGAAGGGTGAGCAGCTTGACCTGTTCGCAGAACTCCGCGCCCAGGGTTTCGTACGCATCCGGGTGGACGGCCAGGTCCATGAGATCGACGCGTTGCCGGATCTCGCCGCACGCCAGCGTCACACGGTCGAAATCGTCATCGACCGCCTCAAGGTTCGACCAGATCAACGCGGCCGTATCGCAGAGTCCTTCGAGACTGCCCTGCTCCACTCGGACGGACGCGCGATCGCGGTGGAAATCGACGGCGGCACCGAACATCTCTTCTCGGCACGTTTCGCCTGCCCGGTGTGCAGCTATGCGCTGGCCGAGCTCGAGCCCAGATTGTTCTCTTTCAACAACCCGGCGGGCGCCTGCCCAAATTGCGACGGCCTCGGCCATGTCGAGTTTCTCGACCCGGCGCGCGTGGTCGGCCACCCTGAGCTTTCACTTGCAGCCGGTGCGATTCGTGGCTGGGACAGGCGCAATCAATTCTATTTTCAGATGCTGGCGAGCCTCTCCGCGCATTACGGCTTCGATATCGATACGCCGTTTGCCGAGTTGAGCGAAGCCGTGCAAAAGGTGATCCTCTTCGGCTCGGGCAAGGAGAAGCTTGCATTCCGCTACCTCTCGGACAGCGGTCGCAGCGTGCGCAAGGAGCACCCCTTCGAAGGCATCATTCCCAACCTGGAACGCCGCTATCGCGAGACCGACTCGATCGCGGTGCGCGAGGAACTCGCGAAATATCGCGCATCACAACCGTGCCCGGTGTGTCGCGGCAGCCGTCTGCGCAGCGAAGCGCGCCATGTCCTGGTCGGTGGCCAGTCGATCGACCGGGTCGGTCACCTGCCTCTGGGCGAATGTCGTGACTTTTTTTCGAACCTGAGTCTTGACGGGCACAAGGCCCTGGTGGCTGACAAGATCGTGCGCGAAATCGACAACCGCCTTGGTTTTCTGATCGACGTCGGCCTCGACTACCTGTCACTCGACCGCTCGGCCGACACGCTCTCCGGCGGCGAGGCACAGCGGATTCGCCTCGCCAGCCAGATCGGCTCCGGACTGACCGGTGTCATGTACGTCCTCGACGAGCCCTCGATCGGCTTGCATCAGCGAGACAATGACCGTCTGCTGGGCACCTTGCGTCACCTGCGGGATCTCGGCAATACCGTGATCGTGGTCGAGCACGACGAGGACGCCATTCGCTACGCGGACCACGTGGTGGACATGGGTCCCGGCGCCGGCATTCACGGCGGGGAGATCGTGGCAAGCGGGCCTCCGGAGGCCATCATTGCCTCACCCAAATCCCTCACCGGGGCTTATCTGTCCGGGCGTCGCAGCATCGCGACACCCGGGGAGCGCAAGCCTCCGTCTCCCGGACGGTGCCTGAAACTCAAAGGAGCGACGGGCAACAACCTGCGAAGCGTCGATATCGAGATTCCCTGCGGCCTGCTTACCTGCATCACCGGCGTTTCGGGCTCGGGCAAGTCGACACTCATCAACGATACGCTATACATGCTGGCTGCCCAGCATCTGAACCGGGCATCGACCGAACCTGCGCCACATCACAGCATCGAAGGGCTGGAGCACTTCGACAAGGTCATCAATGTCGACCAGGCGCCGATCGGGCGCACGCCACGCTCTAACCCGGCGACCTACACCGGGTTGTTTACGCCCATCCGCGACCTTTTTGCCGGTGTGCCCGAGGCCCGCTCTCGCGGCTATGGCCCCGGCCGTTTCTCTTTCAACGTCAAGGGCGGACGCTGCGAGGCCTGTCAGGGCGACGGCATGATCAAGGTCGAGATGCACTTTCTTCCGGACATGTACGTGCCGTGCGACGTCTGCCAGGGTCGCCGCTACAATCGAGAGACGCTGGAAATCCGCTACAAGGGGCGAACCATCCAGGAAGTGCTCGAAATGACGGTCGAGCAGGCACGCGCTGTCTTTGACGCGGTACCCAGCATCGCACGAAAGCTCGACACCTTGCTCGATGTCGGACTCGGCTATATCCACCTCGGACAAAGCGCAACGACGCTTTCCGGCGGTGAGGCGCAGCGGGTCAAGCTTGCCCTCGAACTGTCAAAACGCGATACCGGACGCACGCTCTACATCCTCGACGAGCCGACTACCGGCCTGCATTTTCGTGACATCGAACTGCTGCTCAGCGTGCTCGCCAGACTGCGCGACCATGGCAACACCATCGTGGTCATCGAGCACAACCTCGACGTAATCAAGAGCGCGGACTGGATCGTCGATCTTGGTCCGGAGGGCGGCGACCGCGGCGGAAACATCGTCTGTGCCGGCACGCCGGAAGTCGTGGCTGAGCACCCGGACAGCCATACCGGCCGTTATCTCCGGCGAGCACTGACGCAGACCAGCGCCCAACCGTCGATGTGAAATCTGCGCTTACTGTTGACCGCACGACGGCATCACCATGCGACATCGATATCGGGCAGAATGAAGCACTGATTCCGGCATGGAGCCAAACGGATGACTGACGTTCCCACCGACCCCTCGAGCCGCTTTCTTCATCGCGTAGAGCGCCGAGCCCGCTTTCTCGAAACCCTGTTCATCGCTGAAATGGGCGTTTACCTGTCGCCCGACAACGAGCAACGCAGGCGCACGATAGAGATGCTTGTGCGGTTGATCGCACGCCAGAGCGAATTGCCGCACATCAAGCCGGAAGCCTTCAAGCAGGCCTTCGAAATCCTCAACCGCCATCTCGAAGCGATGCAGCGAGTGCTGCCTCACGACGTCCAGTATCGCAACCGCCTGCGCAAGGCCTGGTAGCTGGCGCGCCGTATCACGCGTCCAGGGCGCAGGCCCTCAGGGTTTCCATCGGCACTACAGACAGGGCCGACTGATGTGTCGCAGCCAGCACCACAGGCGGTGCGACACCGGCTTCATACGCCTCGATCCAACGCAGGGCGCAAAGACACCAGCGATCACCGGGCTTAAGTCCTGCAAAGCGATATTCCGGGCGAGGGGTCGCCAGATCGTTTCCGCGCTCACTGGAAAACGCGAGAAATTCGGCGGTGACCTTCACGCAAACCACATGGCGTCCGAGATCGTCCGGCGAAGTCTCGCAGCACCCGGTCCGGAAGAAACCGGTCAATGGTGCATAGCTGCAAGCAAGCAAGGGCCCGCCGAGTACGTTCAGTTGTTCCTGTGTTCGAAGGTCGCTCACGTATTCCGCTCCAACAAGTTTGATGATCCGACAAGCGGCGCCAGCCGAGGTTCGGGCCTCGCCGCTCAGTTCGCGTACCCGCGCGGATTCAGCGACTGCCAGCGCCACGCATCCTCACACATTTCTTCCAACCCCCGTTCGGCACGCCAACCGAGCAGGCGCTGCGCCAATGCCGGATCGGCCCAGCACTCCGCTACATCACCCGCCCGACGAGCGACCACCCGATACGGCACTGCTCTCCCAGCCGCGCGCTCGAACGCCCGCACCACCTCGAGCACGCTGTAGCCCTGCCCGGTTCCAAGATTCACACATGTCGTGGACCCGAGCTCATCCAGCCGCTCGATGGCCTTCACATGACCTTTTGCCAGATCGACGACATGGATGTAATCACGCACCCCGGTGCCGTCTCGCGTCGGATAGTCCCCACCGAAAACCTGCAGGGCGTCCCTCAACCCCACCGCCACCTGGGCGACGAAAGGCATCAGATTGTTGGGCACCCCGGCCGGATCCTCCCCGATGAGACCACTTGGGTGGGCACCCACCGGGTTGAAATAGCGCAGCAACACGACGCGCCAGCGCGCATCGGCGAGTGCCAGATCGGTGAGCACCCGCTCCATCATCCATTTGCTCCAACCATAGGGATTCGTCGCTGACGTCGAAAAGTCCTCCCGAATCGGAACAGTCGCAGGATCCCCGTAAACAGTGGCCGAGGAGCTGAACACCAGGCGAGTCACATCGCACTCCGCCATCACTTCAGCCAGCGCGATCGTACCGACGATATTGTTGTCGTAATAGCGCAACGGATCTGAAACCGATTCGCCGACCGCCTTCAACGCCGCGAAGTGAACCACTGCATCGATTCGATGCGCGCCGAACACTCCGCGCAAGGATCCCCGATCTCTGACATCGGCCCGATAGAACGCGCTGACGGGCCTCCCCGCAATCCGCGCCACACGCTCAAGCGCTTCCTGCCGACTGTTGCAGAGGTTGTCGACCACGACCACCTCATGTCCGGCCGCCATAAGCTCGACACAGGTGTGACTCCCGATATAGCCAGCTCCGCCGGTGACCAGCACAGTAGCCATCCACCTCTCCCTCGACCCAAGTGGTTATCATCTTAACGTCAGAATAACGTCGAAACCTCACTCGCACCCGATATGCCCGACCCCAACACTGCCACCCAAGCCAATGCCCCCGATGGCGAACCACTCCGCCTCGACAAATGGTTGTGGGCGGCCCGCTTCTACAAGACCCGGAGCCTCGCCCGGCAGGCAATCGAAGCCGGCCACGTCCGTGCGAACGGCGTTTCAGCCAAACCGTCCCGCCCGGCGCGGATCGGCGATCTGATTGAGATCAAGCGGGGGGAGCACGCCATCGAGTGCAACATTCGGCGCCTGAGCAATCAGCGTGGGTCCGCGAGCATCGCTGCCACCCTCTACGAAGAGACACCCGGAAGCATTGACCGCCGAGAGCAGATCAGCGCAGAACGACGACTCCACTCCGACGCGTATCGCCCGGGCGGTACTCGTCCCACCAAGCGCGAGAGACGAAACCTGGACCGGTGGCGCGGCAAAGGCGAGACCGAGCCGACCACTGAATAGCACCGGGGCTCATTCCGGCTGCGTTCAACCTAGCCCGCACTTCTCACACCGGCGCGTAGCGAGGGCGCCGAGGTACCGCTGTGGTCGCCCCACTGACCGAGCGACGCTGAAGGCGTAGCTCACACTACGTCGAAGCGGCGAGAGGAAGTACGGCATGCCACAG
>NZ_WTVM01000004.1 GCF_012910885.1 Azoarcus taiwanensis
GCAGCTCGGGCGGGCCGGCGACAAGCACCCGCCGCGTCTGACCGGCCGATTCTACCAGCGGCAGCACGCGGCTGACGCTGACAGGGTAGGCGACGCTGCCGACCCGGAATTCGACGGCTGCGCCTTCGATCAGACCGGAAACCTGGGCTTCCGGCACCAGGGCATGGATCTCGGTGTCGCGGGTGGAGGCGAGTACGAGCAGGGGTGCGCCTGGACTGGCGTAATCACCTGTGCTGGCGAGGCGCTCGCGCACCACGCCGTCGAAGGGTGCGCGCACCGCTGCGCGGGCAAGCGCGACCCTTGCGGCGTCAAGCGCCTGACGCGCCGCTGCGAGCTCGCTGCGAGTGACCGCCAGCTCGGTTTCCCGGATACGCAGACCGTCGGCGCTGACGAAACCCTGCCCGGCGAGCGTGCGGGCCTGCTCCAACTGGGCCTCGGCAAGCGCGAGCCGGGCGGACAGCAGATCGACCTGAGCGCTCGCGCGGTCCGCGGCGATGCGGTAGTCGGTGTTGTCGAGACGCAGCAGGACGTCGCCGGTGCTGACCGTGTCGCCGACGCGAACCTCGATGCGCTCGATGCGTGCACCGACCTCCGCGGCCACCCGTGCCTGGTCCAGCGCTTCGACGCGGGCGTTGACCCGCTGCTCCGGGTAGATCGCGAGCTCACCGAGCGGACGGGACGCCCACGGCTGAGCAGCAACCCATGCCGGCAGCAGAACAAGAAGCCAGAGAAAGTGGCGGAACATGATCGGGAGACCGTTCGATGACGGCGTCGTCGGTTGTGCAGCGCACAGCGTAATACGACTCAGGCCGCGACGGAAGCGCTGTCGAGTGGAATTACCTGTATGGCTTCGGGCCGGGCGAGCGCACGTATCAGGATGCGGTAGATATTGAGGTCGGACAGGGCCGCACCAGCGTGGACCATTCGCGTATGTCGGCCTCGGATACCTCGACGATGCCGATCTCGGTGATGGACTCGCGCTGGCTCGGGCCGCGGGTGGCCTCGATGTCGACGAAGACAAGGCCGTGGGGCAGAAAGCGTTGCGGGATCAAGCGGTTCAAACGTGCTCCGGCGGGAGACGGCCACGCTTTGAGCTGTACCGGCGGCGATGGTCCGCCACCGGTCGCAGTGCGATCATCCTGGATACCGCCGTGCCACGTACCCGATGCGCGATCGGCCACGTAGTTGACGCACCCGCTAGGTGACCATCAGGCCAGCTTGTGTGGGCGTTCAAGCCCATCGCAAACGGTCAGCTGCGGATTGCAGGATCACTCCGCCGGCGTAATGATCTCGCCCTCGAGTACTTTGTCCTCGCCGCTGTAGATCGCGACCTTGTTGAGGTGGAAGATCATTTCCATGCAGGTCTCGACGCCGGCCATCGGCCCGTCTTCCCATTCCCGGCAGTATTCGCCCTCATCGTTCACCCACCAGCGTCCCGTTCTTCCGGCGCTATCGCTGAGATTGCCGTCGCGGCCGAAATTCAGCGTGTAGGGCGTGCCGGCGCGGATGTAGATCCCCTGGAAAGTGGCCCCGGCGAGACGCTCGCTGAGCGACTCTGCTTCGGCCGGCTGGGCGTGGAGTGGTGTGGCGACCAGGATCAAGGAGACCGCGGCCGTCAGAATCGGCAGTTTTCGAAACTTCATGGGATTGCTTCCTCGTGGGTACGTGGGAAAATGTCATGTCGTTTTCGTTCGACATGAAGCCTGCGTTACAACAGACCGGTGTGATGCGTCAGAGTTTAGTCGGTACCCTACCTCAATTCTTCCCCCAGAACCTTTCTTCATCCTATGGCGCCCCAGCCGATCACCAGCAGCACCCCCGAGAACTCAGCGACAGTCGAAATGCGCGACGAGTCCGGCGGCAATACACCCGGCAGCAAGCCGGCACCGGTGAAGCCGGAACGCAAGCGACCGTTCGCCTTCAAGGACATGCAGCTTGCGGTTGGAGATAGACTTCAGGTGCAGCTGCCGGCGCACCTTCAGGTTCCGAGGACGTATGTGCGCCTCGTGGGTCATCTCGACAAGGCCAGCGTCATCGTCACGGCGCCGATGCACAAAGGCATGCGAGTTCCTCTGATCGAGAATGAATTGCTTGTAGTGCGGGCTTTCACCCGTCAGAGCGCCTTCTTGTTCAACTGCTCGGTGTTGAGAGTTTGCAGGCTGCCGTTCGATTACCTGCATCTCAGTTTCCCGAGCGAAATCAAGGGTACCGTCATTCGCAAGGCGACCCGTGTGCGGGCTGGCGTGCCAGTCGAGATCGCTGGCCGCAGTTCCGAGGATCCGGGTGGTGCGGTCATGGAGAACATCAGCGCCTCAGGCGCGCTGGTCGTAGCGCCTGCTCCGCTCGGCAACAAGGGCGATGCGCTGCGTCTGCGCTTCATGCTGGATATTCACGGGTGCCAGAGCCAGGTCGAGCTCGAGGCGAGGCTGCGTTACCTCGATCTCTCCGCAGAAGGGGCCGATCTCGGCGATGTGAGCTATCAGCATGGTTTCGAGTTCGAGAACCCGGATCCTTCAATGCTGATGCTGCTCAAGGGGTACGTGTACCAGCAGATCATCGAACGTCCGCAGTCCCTGGTCTGAAAGGCCGGGTCTTTTCTTTCAGGGTTTCTGTCCGTTCAGCGTGGGGCCGCCCGCGCTTCTGGGTGACAATGGGCCAAGGTGTTCGGGCCGCAATCGAGCTCCGACGGCTTCGGCGCGCCGAGTGGATTACGCCAAGTTCTCGACGGTTTGTCTCGCGGGATCACGACATTTTTTTGCGCGAAATCGGTCCACCGGGGAAAAAATGGCTCATAATCTGCAAGTTTGCCGCCGCTGGGCGGATTTTTTTGGCCTTTTTTTTGACCCGGAGTCTCTACCATGCGCTACAAAACGCTCGAAGAATTCATGGCCTACGTCGAAGATCGCAACCCTGGCCAGCCCGAGTTCATCCAGGCGGTAGAGGAAGTGATGGCCAGTTTGTGGCCGTTCATCTCCGAGAATCCCCGCTACGCGGAACATGCCATTCTCGACCGTCTTGTCGAGCCCGAGCGCATCATCCAGTTCCGCGTTTCGTGGCTTGACGACGCCGGTGAGGTGCACGTGAACCGCGGCTTCCGTATTCAGCACAGCTCCGCCATCGGTCCCTACAAAGGTGGTCTGCGGTTCCACCCCTCGGTCAATCAGTCGGTGCTGAAGTTCCTCGCCTTCGAACAGACCTTCAAGAATGCGCTCACCACACTGCCGATGGGCGGTGGCAAGGGTGGCTCTGACTTCGACCCCAAGGGCAAGAGCCCGCGCGAGGTGATGCGCTTCTGCCAGTCCTTCATTACCGAACTGTACCGCCACATCGGTTCCGACACCGACGTACCGGCCGGTGACATCGGCGTGGGCGGTCGTGAGGTCGGTTTCATGACCGGCATGATGAAGAAGCTGTCCAACAAGGCTGACTGCGTGTTCACCGGCAAGGGCTTGTCCTTTGGCGGCTCGCTGATCCGCCCGGAGGCGACCGGCTATGGCACGGTCTATTTCGCCGAGGAAATGCTCAAGCACGCAGGCCGTTCAATGGAAGGCATGCGGATCGCGGTGTCGGGTTCCGGCAACGTTGCGCAGTATGCGATCGAGAAGGCCATGGAACTCGGTGCTACCGTCGTGACCTGCTCGGATTCGAGCGGCACGGTCGTCGACCCGGCTGGCTTCACCCGGGAGAAGCTCGCGGTGCTGATGGACGTCAAGAACGTGCACTACGGCCGCGTGAATGAGTACGCCGAGCGCCTTGGCCTCGAGTTCCGCCCGGGTGAGCGCCCGTGGTCGGTGCCGGTCGAGATCGCGCTGCCGTGCGCAACTCAGAACGAGCTCGATGGCGACGATGCCCGCACGTTGGTCAAGAACGGCGTGGTATGCGTGGCCGAAGGTGCCAACATGCCGAGCACCGCCGAAGCGGTCGAGGTGTTCGAGGCCAATGGCGTACTGTATGCGCCTGGCAAGGCGAGCAACGCCGGCGGCGTGGCGACCTCGGGTCTCGAGATGAGCCAGAACGCAATGCGTATTTCCTGGACTCGCGAAGAAGTCGACGGCCGCCTGCTCGAGATCATGCAGGGTATTCACCGCATGTGCCTCGAGTACGGCACCCGCCCGGATGGCAGCGTCAACTATTCCGATGGCGCGAACATCGCCGGTTTCGTAAAGGTTGCCGATGCGATGCTGGCGCAGGGCGTGGTCTGAACCCGCAGCGATCGCGCAGAACGAAGAGCCGGGGTATCCCCGGCTTTTTTTTCGTGTGTCGCCGGCGACCAACGTCTTTACACGCAACTGATCCGAAGCGCCCGCCCCGAGATGGCGGCGCTTCCAGGCATGACCGGCTTCCACCAGGCGTGCCCGGATTTGCCATTTGTCCCTGCGCTGACCTAAGCTCGGCCAGCGAGGTGTCGAAATGAATGCGTTTCCAGAACTGTACGTCCCGCCGTGGACCACGAACCCCCAGGGGGATACCCGCCGCGTCGGTGTCGAGCTGGAGATGAATGGCATGACGCTCGATCGGCTTGCCGAGCTCGCAGCCGACCATCTCGGTCTGGCAGTCGAGCGACGAGGGCGTCACGAGCGTGCGCTGGTGGGCGACGAAGCCGGAGAATGGCTGGTCGAGCTTGATTTCGATCTGCTCAAGCGCATGGGCCGGGAGGAGCGCGAGGCCGGTACGTTGGCCGGCGATATCGGCAATTCGGTAGAGGACCTGCTTGCGTGGTTCGCCGAGACTGTCGTGCCGCTTGAACTCGTCAGTCCTCCCTTGCCCTTCGGACGCCTTGAGGAGGTTCAGGCGCTCATCGCCCATTTGCGCAGAGCCGGCGCCAAAGGGACATCCGATCGGGTGCTCAACGCGTTCGGCATGCAGTTCAACCCCGAGATTCCAAGTGCCGACGTTGGCTTGCTGCTCGGCATTTTCAAGGCGTTTCTGTGTCTGTACGAGTGGCTTTATCAACGCGCCGACATCGACATGTCGCGCCGGGTCACGAGCTATATCGATCCGTTTCCGACCGAGTATGTGCGCAAGGTCGTGGATCCCGGTTACGCACCGGATCTCGCGACGTTGATCGACGACTATCTGGAAGACAATCCGACCCGCAACCGCGCGCTGGACCTCTTGCCGCTGTTTGCGTTCCTTGACCAGGCCCGGGTTCGGGGTTCGGTGGACGACGTACTGATCAAGGCCCGCCCGACCTTTCACTATCGATTGCCCGACTGCGACATCCACGTGCCGGGCTGGGGCTTGCATCTCGCGTGGAACGACTGGGTGGCGGTTGAGCGATTGGCCGCCGATCCGGCCAGGTTGCTGGCGTGCTGTGCTGCCTACTGTGAACACCTCGACAACCCTGTGCAGCGCTGGTTGGGCGATTGGGCGGCGGAGACCGACCGCAAATGGCTCGCCCGGTAATCGCGGTCACCGGGCCGGAGCGTGGCGCATTCGGACCACGCGCGCTGGTCGCTGCGGCTATCCGCTGGTACGGCGGCAAGCCGGTCCATATTCGACCGAGCGAGATAGACTGCCACCCCGCGTATGATGGCGTCGTCGTAACAGGCGGGCACGACATAGATCCGGTGCTCTACGCTGCGGAGCCCGAGGTGGAACCGCGTCATGACAAGGCCCGCGATGCACTCGAGACCCGGATCATCGAAGAGGCGCTGTGGCGGCGCCTGCCTCTGCTCGGCATTTGCCGGGGCGCACAGTTGCTCAATGTCTGTCTCGGGGGCAGCCTCCATCAGGAGCTGCGCAGCCGCAGGCGCCACACGTCGAATCGGTGGACGATACTGCCACTGAAAACCCTCAGGATCCAAAGCGGAACGGTGCTCGCGGAGCTGATGGGCGGTGCGCGTTGCCGTATCAACAGCCTGCACAATCAGGCGATCGACACGGTTGGCGACGGGCTCAGAGTCAGCGGCGTCGATCTCGATGGCATCGTCCAGGCCATAGAAGACCCGTCACGCGGATTTCTGGTCGGGGTTCAGTGGCATCCGGAGTTCCTGATTGCCATGCCGCGCCACAGAGTGCTCTTTCGAGCGCTGGTGGAAGCCGCCACGGCGGCAGCAGGTTCGCGCACCGTTGCTTGATCGGTCAGTCGGTCTCAGTGCTTTCTTCAGTGACGCGTAAACGATAAATCCATTCCGGACGCCTGCGCATCCACCACCGCTGAAACCCGGAATCGTGGTGCATCGCAGCAACCCTGTGACATACTTCGACTCATGATCCACGAGCGCGCATGTTCAGTCCGCCGCATGCTGAAGCAATGGTCCAAAACCTTGCTACTGGCGTGTCTGTTGAGCTGGGTATCGGTTGCCAGCCCGGCCGGTGCAAATGTCGAACTGCACGTCTTCTGGAGCGTGGACTGCCCGCACTGTGTGAGTCAGAAGCCCTTTCTTGCCGAGCTGGCCGAGCGCCACCCTGAAGTCGTCGTCTACGACTACGAGATCTCCCGGACCAGCGAGCATCATCGTCGTTTCATCGACATGGCGCTTGCGCACGGCATCGAGCCGGGTTCGGTGCCGACCTTGTTCGCTGCGGGGCGCGCCTGGATCGGAGACTCGCCCCAGATCCGGCGAGAAATCGAGATCGCGGTTGCGTGGGCGATTGGAGCGATGTCGGGCGGCGAGCAGGCCGATGTCCCGTCGCAGCCGTCGCGTGAGACGACCCGCCTGCCGGGGGGACTCGACCCGGTGCGCGATTCCATTGTGCTGACCACCTTGCTGATCGCCTTCGTCGATGGTTTCAACCCCTGTTCTTTGTGGGTGCTGACCTTGCTGCTCGGCCTGGTCATCCACTCGGGTTCGCGCGGCCGGATCGCATTGGTCGGCGTCACCTTTCTCACGACCACCTCGCTGATATACGGCGCCTTCATCGCCGGGGTGTTCAGCGTGTTGAGCTTCATTCTCTACCTGAGCTGGGTACAGTGGCTGGTCGCAGCCTTTGCACTCACCTTCGGGCTGGTCAACGTCAAGGACTATTTCTGGTTTCGGCGCGGTCCATCCTTGACCATCGCCGACAGCCACAAGCCGGGCATCTACAAGGGCATCCGCAGCCTGACCGATCGCCGGCTCGGAGGGCTCGGACTGGTCTTTGCGACTGTCGTCATGGCCTCCGGCATCGCTCTGGTCGAACTGCCGTGCACCGCCGGTTTCCCAGTGGTGTGGAGCGGCATCGTCGCGGACCGCGGTATTTCCGGGGCGGCATTCGTGCTGTTGCTGGCGCTTTATCTGCTGGTCTACTTGTCGATCGAACTCGTGGTCTTCCTGATCGCCTTGCTGACACTGCGCATGCAGCGTTTCGAGGAGCGGCATGGCCGCGCGCTGAAACTCGTCGGCGGCATGGTCATGGTCGCGCTGGCCGTCGTATTGGTCATGGCACCGGACCTGATGAACGACTTGTCCGGCTCGGTCGCGGTGTTCGGTATCGCACTGCTGGCGGCAGGTTTGATAATGGCGGTGGATCGGCTGCGATCTTCGCGTTGACACGCCGCCAGGGCTGCTATGCTGAAATGCTAGCTTCTTCGGGACGAACCATGACAGACGAACGCTCAAGCGCGATGCGCGCAAGTCTCTGCACCCTGGGTTTTGCGCTCCTGCTGGGTTGTTCCGCTCCGCTCGTCACGCGTACCGATGCGACGAGCGCCGCGATTCAGCCTGAGGCCGCTTCAGGCATCGAAGCGAGGACTGGTTGGGCGACGACGCGCTTTGCGGTCGCGGCGGCCAATCCGCTTGCGACCGAAGCCGGGTACCGGATTCTCCGGGCCGGTGGCTCGGCGGTGGATGCCGCGATCGCGGTGCAGATGGTGCTGACCCTGGTCGAACCGCAGTCGAGCGGCATTGGTGGCGGGGCCTTCCTGATGCATTTCGATCGCGGCGAAGTCACCGCCTGGGACGGGCGTGAAACCGCGCCGGCCGGTGTGACCGAATCCTTGTTCCTTGATACCGAGGGCCAACCCCTGCCCTTCATCGAGGCCGCCGCGAGCGGCCGCTCGGTCGGCGTGCCCGGCGTGTTGCGCATGCTCGAGGCGGTGCACCGCGAGCATGGACGCCTGCCGTGGCCGGATCTGTTCGCTCCGGCCATCGAGTTGGCCGAGAGCGGCTTCGCGGTGAGCAACCGACTGCACACCATGCTCGCGACCGACCCGGCCCTGCGTGACGATGCCGCTGCAGCCGCCTTCTACTACGATGCCGCGGGTGAGCCGTGGCCGGTCGGTCATGTGCTGACCAACCCCGCGCTGGCCGCGATTCTGCGTGACATCGCAATCAACGGAGCCGATGCGCTCCACAGTGGCCCGATCGCACGCGACATCGTCGCCCGGGTGGCAGCGCACCCTCGAGGCGCCGGCAGCCTCTCGGAGCAGGATCTCGCGGACTACCGGCCGCTGCGCCGTGATCCGCTGTGCACCGACTGGCGTCGCTATCGGGTTTGTGGTTTTCCACCGCCTTCGTCCGGGCATCTGGCGATGATGCAGATCGTCGGCATTCTCGACAACCTGCCACCGCAAACTGATGTGCTGGCAGGCGATCTGCCGTCTGTCACCTGGCTGCACGGCTTCCTCGAAGCGGCGCGGCTGGCTTTTGCCGACCGGGCGCTGTACGTGGCCGACCCCGATTTCGTCGCGGCGCCCGGTAGTGACTGGCGCACCCTGCTGGCGCCGGCCTATTTGCGCGACCGGGCCGGTTTGATCGGCGAGCAGAGCATGGGTCGCGCCGAAGCCGGCAACCCGGCGCCTGAAACCGCCAGATTCGCGCCCCAGCACGAACAGACGGCCTACGGCACTAGCCACATCAGCATCGTCGACGCCTTCGGCAATGGCTTGGCGATGACCACCACGATCGAATCCGCCTTCGGTTCTCGCATCCTGGCCGATGGTGGCACGGGCTTGCCGGGTGGCTATCTGCTCAACAACGAACTCACCGACTTCTCCTTCCGACCGCGCGACGAAGCCGGCATGCCGATCGCCAATCGGGTGGAGCCCGGAAAGCGTCCGCGCTCGAGCATGAGCCCGACTCTGGTGTTCGATGCCACGAGCGGCGAACTGCTTGCCAGCCTCGGCTCGCCGGGGGGCGCCGCAATCATCCATTACACCGCACGTGCGTTGTGGGCGCTGTTCGACTGGGGCCTGGACGCCCAGCGCGCGCTCGACCTGCCGCACGTGATCACGCTTGGCGGTCCGGTCTTCATGGAACAGGGCCGCTGGCCGGAAGCCACCCTCGAAGCTCTGCGCGCCCGTGGCCACGAGGTCAGCGAGCGCGAGCTCACCAGCGGTTTGCAGGCGATCCAGCGCACGGCTGAAGGCTGGTTCGGCGGCGCCGATCCGCGCCGCGAGGGCGTGGTGATGGGGGAGTGATGGCACCGTCGCCAAGCGCTCGCTCGGGTAGAATCCACTGACCGTTCCGGACCCGATTCAGCAGATGGCCAGAAACGACTACAAGCGTAACGAAAGGCTCTACCAGATCGCACTGCGCCGCGACTGGACCTACTCGCTGAAGCTCGCGCTGATCGGCTTCGTCGTGGGGGTGCTGGCGATCCCCGCGCTGCTGGCCGGCGACCCGGACCTCCATCCGCTGAGCCGCACGGTCTCCTTCGTTGCCTGGGTGTTCAGTCTTGGTTTCGGCGGCATCGCGGCCTATCGTTTCTACGTTCAGCGAAGCAAAAAAAAGACGGAGGACCACCCGTGACCAACGTTTTCCCCTCACGACCGGGCGTCGGTGATGCGCTGATAATCGTCGATGTGCAGAACGATTTCCTGCCGGGCGGTGCTCTTGCGGTGCCAGAGGGTGATCGGGTGGTCGCGCCGCTGATCCAGCTCGCCGCCAGGTTTGCCGAGCTGGGTTTGCCGGTGTTCGCAACTCGTGACTGGCATCCGCAAGATCACTGCTCCTTCGCTGCGCAGGGCGGGCCGTGGCCTCCACACTGCGTCGCAGGCACCGAGGGCGCCGCATTCGCGCCGGGTCTGCGGTTGCCCGAAACGGCGGTCGTTGTCTCCAGGGCGACTGAAGCCGCCAGTGACGCCTATTCCGGTTTTCAGGGCACGACGCTTGGCGTCCAGCTCGCGCAACTTGGGGTGAAGCGAGTCTTCGTTGGAGGTCTGGCGACCGACTACTGCGTGCTCAATACCGTGAGCGACGCGCTCGCCGGGGGCTTGGAGGTGGTGTTGCTGGCAGACGCGATTCGTGCGGTGGACGTGAATCCCGGCGACGGCGATCGTGCGCTGGCTGCCATGCTCGCCGCCGGTGCGCTCACCGGCAGTGCGACGCAGGCGGCCGCTGCATGAGCCAACAAGAGATGCGGCCGAACGAGGGGCGAAGTCCGCTTCTCACCGATCTCTACCAGCTCACGATGATGCAGGCCTACTTCGACGGCCGCATGTTCGAGCCTGCGGTGTTCGAGTTCTTCGTGCGCAAGCTGCCGGAGGGGCGCAACTTCCTGATTGCGGCCGGACTCGAGCAGGTGCTCGATTTTCTGGAAGGCCTGCGTTTCGCGCCTGAGGAACTCGACTGGCTGTCCGGCACGGGTCGGTTCAGCCCTGCCTTCATCGAGTGGCTGGCGAAGCTGCGTTTTACCGGCGAAGTCGATGCGATGCCCGAGGGCACAGTCTTTTTCCCCGATGAGCCCATCCTGCGTGTTGTCGCCCCGCTGCCGCTGGCACAACTGGTCGAATCGCGCATCATCAACCTGCTGCAGTTCCAGACACTGGTCGCGTCCAAGGCGGTGCGCAGCGTGCTCGCAGCCGAGGGGCGGTTGTTGGTGGACTTTGGCATGCGGCGCTCGCACGGGGCCGAAGCCGGGCTGCTGTCTGCTCGTGCAAGCTATCTGGCCGGCTTCGCCGGTAGCGCTACGGTGCTCGCCGGCATGCGTTGGGGGGTGCCGCTCTACGGCACCATGGCGCATTCCTTCATCCAGGCTCATGACAACGAAGTCGTGGCCTTCGAGCATTTCGCGCGTTCGCAGCCGCAGGCCAACACGATGCTCATCGACACCTACGACACGGAGGCTGCCGCCGAGAAGCTTGTCGGCCTGGCGCACAGGCTGGCGAAAGAGGGCATCGAGATCCAGGCGGTGCGACTGGACAGCGGCGATCTCGGCGAGCATGCACGCAAGGTCCGTGCGATCCTCGACGCCGGCGGTCTGCAGCGCATGCGCATCTTCGCCAGCGGTAACCTGGACGAGTACCGGTTGCGCGAACTGGTTGCGGCCGGCGCGCCGATCGACGGTTTCGGCGTCGGCACCCGCATGAACACCTCGGCCGATCATCCCTATTTCGACTGCGCCTACAAGCTTCAGGAATATGCGGGTGAGGCCCGCCGCAAGCGCTCCGAAGGCAAGGCCACCTGGCCGGGCCGCAAGCAGGTCTGGCGACACTACGATGACGTGGGCAGGATCGTCGGCGACACCCTGACAACGCTGGACGACGACGGCATCGGCACCGCCTTGCTCGAGCCGGTCATGCGCGATGGCCGTCGTCTTGCGCCATCGCCCGCGCTCGACGCGGTTCGCGAGCGGGTCGCCGCTCAGCTCGACACGCTTCCAGAGCCGCTGCGACGGCTCGAGCCCGCGGCGGCCAGCGTGCCGGTAACCGTCTCCCCCGTGCTGCAAGCACTGGCCGAAGCGGTCGACAGGCATCCTCACTGATTGCCATGGCCGACTATCCCGCCGAACTGATTCGCAAGCGCTACCTCTTCGACGGCACGCCGGCGACGATCCGGCCGATTCGTGCCGAGGATGCCGACATCGAGCAGGATTTCGTGCGCGGCCTGTCTCGCGAAACCCGCTACGGCCGCTTCATGGCGACGCTCCGGGAGTTGTCGCCGCCCAAGCTGCGCTACCTCACCGAGATCGATTATGAACGCCATATCGCGCTGATCGCGACCATTGATCACGATGGTGTCGAGGAGGAGATCGCGGTGGCGCGCTATGTGGTCGGCCCGGATGGTCACACCTGCGAGTTCGCGATCGTCGTCGGCGACGCCTGGCAAGGCAGCGGTGTCGCCGGCATGCTGATGCTTCAGCTCATCGAAGTGGCAGCCAGTCGCGGCCTCAAGACCATGGAAGGCTTCGTGCTGGCGACCAATCACAAGATGCTGAAGTTCTGTCGTCAACTCGGGTTTCGCATGGAGCCCTTGCCGGACGACTTCGAGACTGTGCGCGTGGTCAGGTCGCTCGACGAGACCGTCTGACGCTTCAGCGCGTTGTGGTCAGCGTCGCAGAAACCGCATCCACGCTGCGATGTTGAGCAGCGCCATCAGCGACTGCGCGACATAGGTCAGCGCGGCGGCCTCGAGGATGCGGCGTGCGTGCGGGTAGTCGTCCCTGTGCAGGTAGTCGCCGCTTTCGAGCATCGGCATTGCGCGGCGGAAGCTGGCGTCGAACTCGGTCGGCAGCGTGACCAGGTGCACCAGTGCTGCAAGCCCCATCGACAACAGGCCGGCGACCACGAACATCAAGCCCGGTGCCGGGTGACGGGCGATGACGGTGATGAAGGGTACGGCGACCATCATCATCGCGCCCAGACGCTGACCGAGCATGGCCATGCGCACCAGATGCTCACGCATCGCGAGCGGAGCATAGCCGTTGGCGTGCTGTACTGCGTGGCCGACCTCGTGCGCCGCAACGGTAATCGCGGTGAGCGATCGCTGATGAAAGTTGTTCGGTGACAGGCGCACCGCACGGGCCTGCGGGTCGTAATGGTCACCGATCTCCGAGAGCTCGACCGCGACATCCTTCAGGCCCTGCTTGTCGAGCAGCAAACGCGCGAGCATCGAACCGCTGCCGTAATAGCGGTCGGCGGGTTCGCTGTAGCGCTGCATCGTGCGACGTACCCACCAGCCGGGGAGCCACACCGCAAGCATCAGAATCGGCAGGAGGAATAGCAAAAGGCGGGTCATGGTCGTATCAAGTCACTCGGCCTGGATGTGACAGCTCCGCGCCGGACGGGTTTCACCGCCGAAGCGATGTGCTGAACCCGCATTTCTCGCACCGTCACGGCTGCGGCCACCGATGCGCTCGCTGTGGCGCGCCCCTCGGTCCGTGCGGCGCGCCACAGCGGCACCTCGGCGCCCTCGCCTCGCGCCCGTGTGAGAAATGCGGGTTAACGGGGGAGTACCTTGCCGGCACCCTCAACGATGGCGCCGCACAGCTTGGTCATCACTGGCGACTGGACCTCCCAGTGGTGCCAGAACAGCGTCACGTCCTCATGCTTGTCTGGTGCAAGGTCGATCAGGCCGCCGTCGGCGAGCTGGGTGGCGACCTGGAGTTCGGGGATGAAGCCGTAGCCGAGCCCTGCGCTGGCGACCGCTACGAACCCCTCTGACGATGGCACGACATGGTAGGGGAACTGCCCCTTGTCGAGACCGAAGTGGTGGAGCAGAAAGGCCTCGTGCATGTCGTCATGGCGTCCGAACACGATGGCCGGCGCACGACCCAGCGCGCTGCGGCTGAGCCCGCGCGGAAAGTGGCGCCGACGGAATGCCTCCGAGCCGATGCAGCGGTAGCGCATCACCCCCAGGCGCAACGCGACACAGCCGCGCATTGGTTCCCGCCGGGTGCTGACGCAGCCCAGCACCTCGCCGCTGGCAAGCAGTGCGTGGGTGTGGTCCTGGTCGTCGAGTACGCAGTCGAGCACCACGCCTTCCTGTGCCACCACCGGAGCGACCGCCGGCCAGAACCAGGTCGCAAAGCTGTCGGCATTCACGCCCACTGACAGACGCATCGCGCCGCTGCCGCCGCCGGACTGCAGTGCCCGATCCGCTTCGGTCTGCAGAAGGCGCATCTGCGAAAGATAAGGCAGCAGTCGCCGCCCCGCAGGCGTCGGTCGAACCGGTTTGGTGCGCATCAACAATACCTGGCCGAGATCACTTTCCAACTGGCGGATGCGCTGTGACACAGCGGACTGGGTGAGCGACAGGCTGCGCGCGGCCTGCTCGAAGCTGCCCTCCCTGACCACGGCTTCGAAGGCGATGAAGCGGCTGTCCAACATTAGATTCTCTAATTGAAGGCGATGAAAATTAATTCTACTGAACATTTGAGCGCCGAGGCGATAGATTCATGCCATTCCGTCAGGCCGGTGAGGTCTGAATCAAACAAGAAGAGCAACGGAGTTGGATATGTTGAATTTCGAAATGGGTAGCGTTTTCTTCAGCGGCTTCCTGCTGAGCGTGGGCCTGATCATGGCGATCGGGGCCCAGAATGCCTATGTGCTGCGCCAGGGGTTGCGGCGCGAACACGTCGGCGTGGCGGTGCTGGTGGCGGCGGTGTGCGACGCGATGCTGATCATGATCGGCGTCGGCGGCTTCGGCGCGATCATCTCGGCCAATCCCGACTGGATGGCGGCCGCGCGCTACGGGGGAGCGGCCTTCCTCTTCTGGTATGGCGCGCGAGCGATGCGCAATGCGCTTCGCGGCACTTCGATGCAGATCGACAAGCAAGGCGGGGGCGGCCTGACTCGGCGCCAGGTTCTGCTCGCGGCGATGGCGTTCAGCATTCTGAACCCGCATGCCTGGCTCGATACCGTGGTGCTCATCGGTTCGGTGGGCAGTCAGCAGGCCGAGGACGTGCGCCTGATCTTCGGCGCCGGTGCGGTCACTGCATCCTTCGTGTGGTTCGTGACCCTCGGCTACGGTGCGCGGGTGCTCGCGCCGCTGTTCGAGCGGCCGGTTGCGTGGCGGGTGCTCGACGGTCTGGTCGCGCTCATCCTGTGGACGATCGCGATCGTGCTGCTACGGGGGTGAATCGGGACCGAGCGATCAGCGGGGCGCGGGGTTCGGGATGAACCTGAAGTGTGCCGCTGCCTCGGCGCGGGCAATGTGGCCGACCTTCAGCCCTCGCCAGCGCAGGCGAGCACGACCATCCAGCGCAGCGAGCAAGGTGGCCTCATCGACCGACTGACCGTGCTCGTCGGCGCAGGCGTCGATGAATGTCGCGAGATCCCGGCCGTCGAGTAGCCCGGGGCCAGCCGGTGTCGCCAGTAGCACGTTGCCTTCGTCGTCCATCCATACCGAAATCGGGTCGCCGGCCGGCCTGCCGGTGTGTGCGAACACATCGCCGGCTGCGTCGAAGTGCAGCACCAGTGGCATGTACTCGAGGGCGACGAACACCTTCTGCGGACCGTTCTGGACAAACCAGGCGCCGTCCTCGCCGCGGCCGTAATTCGCATCCAGCAACTTGCGCAGCCCGGGGTGGGAGACCGCCTCACCCTGCAGGCGCCAGGCGCCGCGGCAGTCCAGCGACAGCCAGCCGTAGCAGGCCGGCACGTCAGGCCATTTGGCGATGGCAGCGGCAAGGTCGTATTCGATGTGATCTGTCATTTGCGGAGCTTTGAGACGATTGCGGGTTCTTCGCACTGAAGCAGCGATGCCAGGCGCGCACGCATCCGCTGCCAGTGACTACCCTCCCAGAATACCCGCTTGCAGCCGTCGCATGTGCTGAAGCGGGTGTGCCGAGCCAGTATGCCCGCTGGAACCCGCGCGGAGGCTCGTTCAGCCTCGAGCGGGTGCAGAGGCAGACCGCACGTCAGGCACAGGGTGAAAGGCTTTGCATGGCGTCGAAGGCCGAGACGTTCGTCGAGTTCGCGAAACTGTCGCTCGGGGTCGGTATTGCGCAGGTAACACCCTCGCGCGATATCACGGTGCTTGAGCAGTTCCACATCGCGGCTGAGCACGATGCGGTTGCTGTCATGCGCCAGGGCGGCGATCTCGGCGTCCTGGAAGTGGTTGTCGTAAAGTGTGTCGAAGCCGGCGAGTCTGAGCAGGCGTGCAAGTCCGCCGAGATGCGCATCGGCAATGAAGCCGGGCAGGTCGCCGTCGTGGTCGCGCGCAGCGGCGACTTCGACGCTGGTTTCGTCTGTGACCCGCTCGTCCAGCGACGCCAGGCGGCCGTCTTTCGATACCCGCCCGATCTCGGTATGGGGTACCCCCAGGGCTTCGATCACATGCTTGAGCGTCGCGGTCTCGGGTGCGTGAGAGATGACGTTCCCGCCCCGATGCTGTCGGGGAAGGAAATGCACGAGTGCCGGGTCGAAACGGAGCTGGATGGTCGGCATGATCCTGAGCGGGCTCGTCCGGTGAGCCTGTCGGTCCCATAATATGCGTCAAACGCCAGCCGGATGCCACGCATGACCCAAGCTCTTGCCCCCTCGGACGACGAAATCGTGCTTTGCGCCACCGCGCGCCTTGCGCGCACCCTGCCGCTTGAGGCGGCAGCCCGTGCAGGCGTTGGCGAGGCTGGGGTGCCGGTGCCGAACACCGCCACTGTCTCCCAATGGTTGGGCAACGTCATCGAGGAGGCGCTGTTGTGCGGCGAGGTGGCGCCCACCGCCTTGCCTTCACGCGTGCTCACGACGCAGGCCGAAGCCTTGCTGTGGGAGCGCTGCGTGCGCGCCGCAGTCGACGACGATATCGCATCGGAGCTCTTCGATGCGCGGGGTTTGGCCACCGAGGCGATGAAGGCCGCCGAGCTTGTCGATGTTTGGACGCTCGCGGTGGACCCGGTGCAGGCCAGCGAGGAAAGCCGCCGCTTTCTCGAATGGCGACAGCGCTTCGTCGACGAAGCCACGCGCCATGGCTGGGCGACGTCCGCCATGGCCGCGTTGAGGCAAGTCGAGTTGCTGGAGGCCGGCGTGGGGCGCATGCCGGCATCGGTTGCGCTCGCCGGGTTCGATCGCCTCAATCCGCTGGAACAACGGCTTGTTCGTGCCCTCGAACAGCGAGGCGTGGCCGTGCGAGAACGTGTCACCGGCACCGAGGCGCCGGGCGAGGCGAGGCTGATCGCGCTCGCCGACGGCGCCGCTGAATGCCGTGCCGCGGTGCATTGGGCGGTGGAGATCGCGCTGGCGCGCCCCGAGGCCAGGGTCGGCATTGCGGTACCCGATCTGGCCGCCCGTCGCACGCTGCTTACCCGACTGCTCGACCATGCCCTGGATGTGGCCGCGCTGCGCCCGGCCCAGGCCCAGCGTCAGCGTCATTACAACGTCTCGCTCGGCTTGCCCTTGTCCGAGGTGCCGCTGGTCGCGACCGCACTCGCATTGCTGCGTCTGGCCGCCCGGCGTGAGTTTCCGCAGCAGGATTTTGGCAGTCTTCTCAACGGCCCGTGGTGGGGAAGCGATCTGTCGGAGGTCGACGCGAGGGCGCGCCTCGACGCGCTGATGCGCGAGCGTCTGCCGGCCCGTTGCTCGCTGGCGCGAATCGTGCGGCTCGCGCGCAAGGCCATCGTGGACGGACTCGCCATCCACGGCATGACCGACCGACTGGAGCATGTCGCGCGTCTGCTCGACCGGCTGCCGCCCCGGCAGGCGCCGTCGGCTTGGCGCGCCAGTCTGCTGCGGCTGCTCGAAGCTTTCGGCTGGCCGGGCGAGCGCACGTTGAGCAGTCATGATTTTCAGGCGCGTGAGGCCTTCGTCGAGGGACTCGAGTCCCTGGGCGGTCTGGACGACATCACCGGCACCCTGTCGCTCGGTGAAGCGGTGGCGCGGCTTGCCGAGGCATGTGCCGCGCACCTCTTCCAGCCGCGAACCGAGGGGCGCCCGCGCATACAGGTGCTCGGCCTGCTCGAAGCCGCGGGTGAGCGACTCGATGCGTTGTGGGTGATGGGCATGAACGATGCCTTGTGGCCTCCGGCACCCAACCCCTCGCCACTGCTGCCGGCTGCCCTGCAACGGTCCGCTCGCACACCGAACGCCTGTGCGGAGGTGCAGTTCGAATTCGCGCGAGCGATCCACGCCAGGCTGCTGCAGGCAGCGCCTGAGCTGGTCTTCTCGCACGCGCTGCGCGAGGGCGAATCCGAACTCCGGCCGAGCCCGCTGGTGGTCGGCATGACGCCGCATCCGGTCGCGCCAGCGCTTGCCGGTACGCTCGGCGACCAGGTCCGCGCGGCGGTCGAGGCAAACCGCTTCGAGTATCTGGACGATCATCTCGCGCCGCCGGTGGCCGAGGGCGAGAAGGTTGCCGGTGGCACCGGCTTGTTCCGCACCCAGGCTATCTGCCCGGCCTGGGCCTATTATCGCCACCGCCTCGGCGCCCAGCCGCTTGAGACGCCGACAGAGGGACTGGATGCGCGCGAACGCGGCTCGCTGGTGCACAAGGTGCTCGAGTGTTTCTGGCGCGGGCGCGATCTCGCTGGCGTGAAGGCCATGGACGAGGCGGTGCTTGCCAGGGAAATCGGCGACGCGGTCGCAGCGGCGATCACGCAGTTCACCGAACAGCGCGAAGCGCCCCTGACGCCGCGCTTTCTCGAACTCGAGCGCGATCGCCTGATCGACCTGCTCGGCGAATGGGTGGCACATGAACTGCAGCGCGGCATCCCGTTCGCGGTGCGCGCCTGCGAACACGAGCGCACGGTCGAGGTCGGCGGCATCGCGGTGCGCCTGATCGTGGACCGGATCGATGAATTGGCTGACGGCAGCCTGTTGATGATCGACTACAAGACAAGCGCCACCGTCGACGCCACGAGCTGGGCCGCGGAGCGGATCACCGAACCGCAGTTGCCGATTTACGCGAGCTTCGCCACCGACGGCGAGCCGGTATCGGGTATTGCGCTGGCGCGGGTGCGTCTGGCCGGCGCCCGCTTTGCCGGCATTACCGCCGAAGATGGCGTGCTGCCCGGGGTCAAGGGTCTGCCGAACGCCCGATCGCTCTACGACGAGACAGAAGTGGCCGACTGGAACGCCTTGCTCTCCCGCTGGCATAGCGGCCTGACCACGCTCGCCGACGAGATCCGTGCCGGCGAGGCGGCGGTGCGCTTCACCCGCGAGCAGGATCTGGCCTGGTGCGAGGTGGCGCCGATCCTGCGTCTGCCCGAGCGACGCATGCTCTACGGGCGCCTGCTGGCTGCTGACGGAGCCGGGCAATGAGCGAGACACTGATCACGGCCAGTGGTGACGACCTGCTCGCAGCGGACGCCAAGGCTCGCCGGCGTGCGCTCGAGCCTGCCTCCTTTATCGTCGAGGCGCCGGCAGGCGCGGGCAAGACCGAGCTCATCGCACAGCGTTTCCTGATGCTGCTGGCCCGCGTCGAACACCCCGAGGAGATCGTCGCGATCACCTTCACTCGCAAGGCGGCAGCCGAAATGCGCAATCGCATTCTCGCCAGCCTCGAGATGGCGGCGAGCGGCGTGCTTCCGGAGGCGGCCCATCGGCAGGTCACCTTCGAGCTCGCGCGCTCGGTACTGGCGCGCTCGGCCGAGCTCGGTTGGGCGCTGCAGTCCCAGCCGCAGCGGCTGCGGATTCTCACCATCGATTCGCTGTGCGCGTCGCTCGCGCGGCAGATGCCGCTGCTTAGCCGTTTCGGCGCACAACCGGCGGTGGCGCAGGAAGCCGGCGCCCTATACGCCGAAGCGGCTGCCGAAACCGTGGCGCTGCTCGACGAGGCGGCATTGCCTTTTGTCGCCGAGTCGCTTTCCTGGCTGGACAACGACACCGCCCGCCTGCAGCGGCTGATCGCCGAGATGCTGGCGCGGCGCGACCAATGGCTTCACCATGCGCTCGACGAGTCGCTGGCCGAAGCCTCGGCCCGGGTGCTGAATCAGCTGGTGGACGAGGAACTGGTCGAGATCGCGGGACGGGTCGACGACAAGCTGCAGCACGAGCTCATGCCCTATGCGCGCTTTGCCGCAGATCAGCTGGAGGATGGTGCCACGCTCACCTGCCTGCGCGGTTGGGATTCACCGCTCGCGCCGAGTGCCGATGCACTCCCGATGTGGCGAGCGCTTTGCGATCTGCTGCTTACAGGCACCAACGGCCTGCGCCGTTCTCTCAACAAGAACAACGGTTTTCCGGCGACCGACGAGGGTCGGGCTGCCAAGCAAGGCCTGCTGGAACTGCTCGACAGGCTCCGTGACGATAGCGATTTCGAGGCTGCGCTCGCCCGTATCCGCATGCTGCCCGATCCCGCACTGCATGCAGACGAGGGCGAGGTCGTCGAGCATTTTGCTGCACTGCTCAAGCTGGCCGCGGCGCAGCTTTTCGCGGTCTTCCAGCGCCACGGCAAGGTGGATTTCATCGAGGTGTCGCAGCGCGCGATCGCCGCGCTGGACGACGGCAGCGGCCCGACCGAACTCGCCCTCAAACTCGACTACCGGCTCAGCCACCTGCTGGTCGACGAGTTTCAGGACACCAGCCCGACGCAGATACGGCTCCTGGAACTGCTCACCACCGGCTGGATGCCAGGCGACGGTCGAACCCTGTTCTGCGTCGGCGATCCGATGCAGTCGATCTATCGTTTCCGCAAGGCCGACGTCGGGCTGTTCCTGCAGGCGACACAGCGCGGCATCGGCGGGGCGCCGCTCGAAGCCCTGCGCTTGTCCCGCAACAACCGCTCCTGTCCGGCGGTGGTCGATTGGGTGAACCAGGCCTTCGGCGCCATCTTCCCGCCGGCCGACCAGATCAGTCGCGGCACGATTCGCTATCGCAGCTTCGTCGCCACCCATGAGCCTCTGCCGTCCGCGGGTGTGGCGGTTCATCCGCTGGTCCTGCCGGCAGGCACGCTCGCCGCCGAGCGTGACCGGCTCGAAGCGCGCAGAATGCTCGCCATCATCGACGGGGTGCGCGCCGACGACCCCGCTCGCAGCATTGCGGTGCTGGTGCGTGCCCGCAGCCATCTCTCGTCGCTGATCGCCGAGATCCGGGCGCATCGGCCGGACTTGCGTTTCTCGGCGGTCGAGGTCGAAGCGCTTGCCGATCGCCAGTGGATTGCCGACCTGATGACGCTGGTGCGGGCCTTGTCGCAGCGGGCAGACCGGGTCGCCTGGCTGGCCCTGTTGCGTGCTCCCTGGTGCGGCCTGATCCTGGCCGACCTGCATGCACTGGCGGCCGAAGACCGCAGATCAACGATCTGCGCCCTGATGGCCGACGAGGCCCGGGTCGCCGCGCTGAGCGACGATGGCCGGGCCCGGCTCGCGCATGTACGCAAGGTTTGCGAGGAGGCCTTCGCACACGCCGGCCGGATGCCTTTCGGGCGCTGGGTGGAGAGCACCTGGCTACGCCTTGGGGGGCCGGCCTTGCTCCCGGATGCCGCCGCCGGTGAGGATGTCGAAGCCTGGTTCGGGCTGCTCGACCGGTTGGTCGACAGCGGCGAGTTCAGCCTCGAGCGGCTGGAGGACGAGGTCGGCAGGCTGTTCGCCGCCGCCGACGCCGGCGCAGATGGCCGTCTGAGCTTCATGACGGTGCACAAATCCAAGGGTCTGGAGTTCGACACCGTGATCGTGCCCGGCCTGCACCTTCGCTCCGGGCAGACCGATACGCCGCTGCTGCGCTGGGAGGATGTGGCGACCGGGGATGGCGGCAGCACCCTGGTGGTCGCTCCGGTGCGCACCCGCCGCAACAGCGCGGAGACGACCAGCACCTATACCTATCTGCAGAAGCTCGAGGCCGAGCGCGCGCTCAACGAGGAACTGCGCGTGCTCTATGTCGCGGCGACCCGGGCCGTGCGTGCCCTGCATTGGGTCGGCGCGTGCGAGCAGGCCGACGACGGCAGCCTGCGGCAGCCGTCTTCAGGCACGCCGCTGCGGCTGCTGTGGCCGGTGGTCGAGTCGTTGTTCGGCGCCAGTGCGGTGAGCGTTGTTCCGCCAGCGGACAGCCACGGCCTGCCGTCGTGGGAGGACTTCGTGCCGCCGTTGCTGCGCCTGCGCACACCTGGCGAGCCGGAGTGCATCGTGCGCGCGGCCGAGGCGGTCGAAACGGAAACCCCGGGACTCGAGCAGGAACCCGCCGACACCGAGGGCAGATACCGCCTTGAAGCAGCGGTCGGCACCCTGGTGCATCGTTATCTGGAGATTTTCGCGCGCACCGGTTGCGATGGCTGGACTGTCGGCAGGCTGTCCAGCCTGCGTCAGGCCATGGTGCGCTGGCTGGGCGGAGAAGGCTTTGCCGATGCGGACGCCGACAAGGGCGCCGCGAGGGCGTTATCCATGCTGGAGCGGGTCGTGGCCAGCGACACCGCGCGGTGGATACTCGTGCCGCGTGAGCAGGCGGCTTCCGAACTCACGCTGGCCTCGCGCAGCGAAACGGCGATCCGCCTGCACGTGGTCGACCGCAGCTTCGTCGAGGATGGCGTGCGCTGGATCATCGACTTCAAGACCGCCCGCCTGCCCGATGGGGCAGACGATGCGGCCTTTGCCGAACATGCCCGGCGCTATCGTGACCAGCTTGATCGTTACGCTGCGCTATTCCGCGACGAGGGTCTGCCGGTGCGTTGCGCGATCTACTACGTCGAGCACGACCGTCTCGAGCATGCGAGCGCCGAAACGCCGTGGGCCGGATGAATCAGGCGATGCGTTCCCACAGGCTGGTTTCGTCCTCGAAGTGGTCGAGCTCCAGGCCCTTGAAGTCGCCGCGCGAGACGATGCCGACGATACGGCCAGCCTCGACCACTGGCAGGTGGCGGAAACCGCCGTCGCTCATCAGCCGCAAGGCTTCTATCGCGGTGGCGTTGGGCGCAATGGTCGTCGGGTCCGGCGTCATCAATGTCTCGATGCGGGTGGTAACCGGATCGCAGCACTCGGCCATGGCGCGCACCGCGTCCCGACCGGTGAAGATGCCCTTCAGTGTGATCCCGTCGTCCGACACCATGACCGCACCGATACGTTGCTCGCGCATGCACTGACACGCGCGTTGGATGTTTTCTGCGCTGGCGAGCGTGAGCGGGTGCTGATGCTCGACGATTAGCGCGAGTTTGCGGTTCGTCATGACTGCCTCCTTTTCGTTTGGCCTGCCTTCCGCTCACAGTGTATTCCTGATTCGGATCCGGCGTGATGCGCCAGGTCAACCCTGGCGCGAAGTCTCCGGGGGAAGACCTCGCAGCGTTCCAGGAGCAGTCGAAGTGGAAAGCGTGGACTATGCTGAACTATCGATGGCCCTGGCATAAGCGGTGTCATGGGAGGCGTGAGTGAGTGTCGGTGACAACAGCGTGTGGCGAAATCTGCGCCCGGAGGATCCTCGGCGGGTGAGAAGATTTCGTGAGCGGACGGAGTCGCTGCAGTGGGATGCCGCGAATGCCGAGAGTTCGCTGTCGGAACTCTTCGCCGCGGTGGACGACCTGGCGGAATCGGAAGTCCGTTACTACTACAGGCGGCGGGGCACACGCGCCCTGATTTCGTCGCTTGCAAGGTTTCTGGCCTGGCTGCTGGGCTCTGTCGGGCTGCTGCTTCCATTGCTGGCCGGCACCGCCGCGCCAGTCTTCAGGGATTGGGGGCAGTATGGTTACGTCTTTCTGGCCGCTGCTGCCTGCCTGCTGGGTGCGAATGCCCTGTTTGGTGGCACTTCCGGCCACGTCCGCTTTGTGCAGGTCCAGCTCGAACTCGAAAAGCTCATCGCCGAATCGCGAATCGCCTGGTGCCGCCATCTGGCGTCAACTGGTGACAGCCGGCACCTCGATGCCGGTTTCGAACTGGTGCTCGCTTACGCGCAAGGGCTGCATGCAGCGACGCTCGCTGAAACCGGGCGCTGGGGAGAAGACGCGTTGAGTGCGCTTGCCGAATATCGTCAGTCCATCAAGTCGCGCGCATCCGGCAAGCATTGATGGCCATGGACCAGAGAGAGTAGAAAGGTGTCATGGAACTGTTTCTGACCTTGTGGTTACCGCTCGTTCCGTTTGTCGTGGTGTGGATCGCGTTGCGCCATGGTCCTGTCCGCAATCGCTGGTGGCGAGGAGAGAACCCACTCGGGTTCGCGCTGTTCGTGGGAACGGTGAGCTTTGCAGCCGGCTTTTTCGGCCCGATGCTCTTCGCGCCGGGCGCTAATCAGGGTCCGATGTTGGGCATCTTCTACTCAGGCCCCATTGGTTTGGCCGTGGGTGCGGCCTGGGGGCTGTGGCGTGCGGCGCGACGGGGGAGCTGGAACTCGCTTGCTTGCTGATTGGGGCGAAGTCGCTCGCCGTCTGAAACGATGTCTCACCCCAGAACTGCGATTTTCAGCCGTCGCACGCCCTCGGCGATCATGCCTTCGTCGAGGTTGCCGTATCCCAGCAACAAGCCGTTGCACCTGACCGGCGCTCTCGCGTACCCCCGCAGCGCCCGAACGCCGAGGCCGAGCGCGTTGGCTCGCCTGGCGATTTCGTCATCATTCGCGCCGGGTGGAAGCCACAAGACCAGGTGTAGTCCGGCGTCGCCACCCGACAAGGCCAGCTCCGAGCCGAAGGCGTTGCGCAAGGCCACCCGCAGCACGGCGAGTCGCTTGGCGTAAAGACTGCGCATGCGCCTCAGATGGGCAGTGTAGTGGCCGCGGCGAATGAAGTCGGCGAGTGCGCGTTGTTCGATTCCCTGGCCGGCCCGAGTGGCCTGGGCTGTGGCGCGAGCGAACTGCCGCGCGACGGCTTGCGGCACGACGATATAGCCCAGGCGCAAGCCGGGGTACAGCGTCTTGCTGAAGGTCCCGACATAGACCGCCGGTGAATCCGCCTGTAACCCGAACAGGGGCGCCGGTGCGGGGCCGCTGCGCCGGAACTCGCTGTCGTAGTCATCCTCGATGAGCCATGCTCCAGCTTGTCGCGCGTCCTCCGCGAGTGCGACGCGGCGCGGCAGAGACATCACGCGCCCAGTCGGGTATTGGTGGGACGGGGTGACCATGATCAGCCGTGGCCGATGTGCGCGCCAGTCGGATACCTGCGGCGCCAGGCCTTCGAGATCCACCGGCACGTCATGCACCTTCAACCCAGCGAGTCCGAATGCGGTTCGTGCTGCGAGATAGCCCGGATTCTCCACCCACACGGTGTCTCCATGGTCGGCAAGCAGCCGGGCGCAAAGATCGAGTGCCGACTGGGTGCCGGTGGTGACCACGATCTGTTCCGGGGTTACCGACAGGCCGCGAACGCCGCTCAGGTGTTCGGCCAGTGCCGCGCGCAGCGCGGGGTCGCCGCCGGGGGCGGCGTAACCGAGCTGGCGCCAGCCGGCATCGCTCCAGGCGCGCGACAGCGACTGTCGCCACAAGCGGAACGGAAATGCGCCGAAATCCGGTACGCCGGGCGAGAAGGGCAATGCCTCGGCATCGCGTCCGGATTCGGATTGCAGCGCGGCTTCTGCCCGACGCGACAGTGACAGGGAAACACTCGGTTTGGACACCCCCGGCCGGCCGACCGTCACCGGCGGCGGAAACCGCGCGACCCGCGTGCCCTGGCGGTCGGCCACGAGGTAGCCCTCGGCGACCAGCTGCTCGTAGGCGAACAGCACGGTGTTGCGGGCGACGCCGAGCGATGTCGCGAGCCCGCGGCTTGCCGGCAGGCGCATTCCGGACGGGAGGCGGCCGGACAGAATGGCCTCACGCAGACGCTGATACAGCACCTGTTGGCGCGGCGTGGCCTCGGGGAGCGGCGGAGCGAGCAACCAGTCCAAAGCCATCATGGCTCCAATCGATCGACAATTCGTGGCGCTAAACAAGGTACCACGAGACGCTTAGGATCGAGGCCTGACCACTATCCGGGGAGTTCGCCATGAGCCAGGCTACAGCGCCATCCGCCCGTACCCGCATCCGTCGGCTACCCGACCGCGGGCGCTACGACTTCGCCACCGTTGCCGCCATCGTGGACGCAACCATGTTGTGCACCGTCGCTTTCCAGATCGACGGCGCAGTGCATGCAATTCCGACTCTGCACTGGCGTGAAGGCGAACACCTTTACATCCACGGCGCCAAGGCCTCGCGCATGCTGAAGGCGCTGGCGCATGGCGAGGCGTGCGTGACGATCGCGCAGGCCGATGGCCTGGTGCTCGCCCGCTCGGCGATGCATCACTCGATGAACTACCGCTCGGTGGTGATCTACGGCCGCTTCGAAGCGGTGACCGACCCCGACTACAAGCTGCGCAGCCTCGAGGCCTTCATCGAAGGACTCTACCCCGGCCGCTGGCAAACCCTGCGTCCGATCAACGATAAGGAGCTCAACGCCACCACAGTGTTGCGCATCCCGCTCACCGAAGCGTCCGCCAAGGTGCGCGCAGCCGGCGTCAAGGACGATGAGGAAGATCTGAGCTGGCCGGTGTGGGCAGGCGTGATTCCGCTCCACACCGTTCCCGGCGAACCGCAGGCCGAACACGACAGCGTGTTGTCCGACGTGCCGCCGACACGCTTCGTCTGATGATCCACCGTGGCCATGCTGGAAAGCGTTGTCAGCTCCCGTCAAGGCAGACGCATGGATCTGTGTCGATGTGACGCTCCGGCCTCGCATGCAGACGGCTTTGCACAAGACGCCGGAAATTGGAATACAATTAGTTGGAGCTAAAACAGTTTGATAAAAACCTAAAGCGCTTCAGTGGTTCTGCCGTAAATGACAACGAGCGCTTGAACCGGAGGAGCGTTCGGATCATGAGGCGTGTTTCTGGAAAGCGTGGCCGCCACTCAAACCGCGATGCTGGGTATCGTGGTGACTTGTAGCAAGGAGTTGCTGCGGCGCAATTGCATACCCGCATCCGAGATCTGTCCGAGCGTCCCTCCGTCCACATATGTCTCTGAGGCGAACGAATGCAGGTGAGGCATGACGAGCTACTTCCCTAGAGACAGAGAGCCCTGACATGAATGCATTCTTTCTCCCCTCCATCCGGTTAATGAACTGCCTGCGGTTTCCCCAGAAATTCGCATTGATCGGGATTGTGCTGGGTGCCCTCGTGTTGGGTCTTTTCGGACAGATCCACGGAACGCTGACGACAGCGATCGACAACAACGAGAGGCGCTCTGTCGGCGCCCAGATAGTCCGGGGCTTTTTCGAGCTGGTTGCCGATACCCAGCGGCATCGTGGTCTCACGTCGGCCGTTCTGGATGGGCAGGCGAACCTGGCTGGCGAGCGTGATGCCTTGTCGCGCAAGCTTGCACAGTCGATCAAGGAGATCGAAGGCCAACTGGTGAAGGAACTGGTCGAGCATGAGCAGTGGGGGCGCATCAGGGAAGACATGCAAACGATCTTCGACGACGTCGCGAGGATGGTGGCGAGCGAGAGCCTGTTCCGTCATACCGTGCTTGTGGATCAGTTGCTGTCATTTGCAACCCGGATTGCCGACTCCTATGGTTTGACTCTCGACACACGCCTCGGGTCATATTATCTGACCATGTCAACGGTGGATCGACTGCCACGCAAACTCGAACTTATCGGGCTGTTGCGTGCGCAAGGTCTGGAGTCGGTCACGCGTGGTTCAATCACCGAGCACGAGCGTCTGGCGCTGGCGGGTCTGGTGGCAGAGCTGGAACGAGCCTCCAGCGTCGTCGAAACCAATCTCATGCGCACTGCCGAACAAAACCCGGACGTGTCTGAGCGCCTTGAGGAGGCGACGATCCAACTACTGATCGCAGCCAATTCAGTCAGTCAGCTTGTCATGAGAGATGTGGTCGGCGAACGCTTCGAGTTGTCTGCGGAGGAGTACTTCCGTCGACTGTCCGAGTCGATCGATCGCGGCTACGCAATCATGTCCGACATTCTTTTGCCGACGCTTGAGGTGATTCTGAGCGCGCAAGAGACTGAACTGCGACAGACGCGCTTGATCACCGTATCGGCGAGCGTTCTGGCGATGCTGATAGCCCTGTATCTGGCCGTCGGAACCTACCTGGCTACGATTGGCAGTGTTCGGCGTCTTTCAGAGGTTGCCGGTGTTCTTGCAACCGGTGACCTTCGTCCGCGTATCGATCTCAAGACGCGTGATGAATTGAGCTCGGTGTCCGACAGCTTCAACAAGATGGCGGACTCCTTCGTCCAGCTAATGAAGAATGTACGTGAGGGGGCAGGACGTGTTGTGGAGGCCGCGGGCAAAATGACCGACGCGGCTGGCTTGATCGAAGGAAGCACGTCAGAACAGGCGGACTCCGCTGCGAGCATAGCCGCTGCGATCGAGCAGATGACGGTGAGCATCGATCACATAAGCGCAAGTGCCGAGCAGTCGGACAAGAGTGCTCGGCATTCGGGTTCCCTTTCAGCCAACGGAGCAGGGCTGGTCAATTCCCTTGTCGAAGAGATCAAGCAAATCGCAGCCTTGGCCAATCAAACGGCCGATTCAGTCGAACGACTCGGCACACAATCCGAGAAGATCTCTTCGATAGTCTCCGTGATCAAGGAGATTGCTGATCAAACCAACCTGCTGGCGTTGAATGCCGCGATCGAGGCAGCTCGCGCCGGTGAGAGCGGACGCGGCTTTGCGGTGGTAGCGGACGAAGTACGTAAACTCGCGGAACGTACTGCAAATTCGACTGAGGAGATTGCAGGAATGGTTGCGTCGATCCAAGGTGATACGCAGTCTGCGGTGCGAACCATGCGCGAGGGGGCGAAGAAGGTCGATCAAGGTGTCATCCTTGCATCGGAGGCGGGACAGGCGATGGCCGAGATCGAAGAGGGAGTCAACCAGGTCGTTCAATCCATTGGCGACATCTCGATCGCGTTGCGTGAGCAAAGCTCGGCCAGTACCGAAACAGCCAAGAATGTAGAGCAGGTTGCACGCGCAGCCGATGAGAACTCCGCACAGGTAAAGACCAGCGTGGAGACTGCAGCGCAACTCGACGAGCTGGCGCGCGAGTTGAATCGCGAGGTGGAGCGCTTTCGTTTCGACTGACGCACAGCAGCGACGCTGGAACTGCAGCCTCCAGTGGTATTCGCTCGGCAGTCAGCCAATCTCGTCTGACAGGCGTTAGGGCAATCGATCTCCTCAGCGACAGGTGTCTGCAAGACACCGCGCTCGACCACGAGATTGTCAGATTGCGCTCTTGCGGCTTTCCTCGATGTAGATCTCGCGCAACCGGGTGGCGACCGGGCCGGGTACGCCCGTACCGACCGGCGTGCCGTCGATCTCGACCACCGGCGTGACGAAGCTGGTTGCCGCGGTGACGAAGGCTTCGCTCGCGGCCTGGGCTTCGGCTACGCTGAACGGCCGCTCCTCTATCCTGAGTCCGGTGTCGCCTGCGTGGCGCAGTACGGTGGCGCGGGTGATGCCGTGCAGCAGCGAGGTCGACAGCTGGCGGGTCACCAGTGTGCCGTCGGCAGTGACGATGAAGGCGTTGTTCGATGTGCCTTCGGTGACGAAGCCGTCCTCGACCATCCAGGCGTCGTCCTTGCCGGCGGCCTTGGCCTGCATCTTGGCGAGCGAGGGGTAGAGCAACTGCACCGTCTTGATGTCTCGCCGCTTCCAGCGCAGGTCGGGCACGGTGATAACGCGCGCGCCGCGGGCCGCGAGTGGGCTGGCGGCGAGACTCTTCACCTGGGTGAAGGCTACGACGGTGGGCTGTATGGCGTCGGACCAGGCGAAGTCGCGATCTTCCGCGCCGCGGGTGACCTGCAGATAGACCAGGCCTTCGACGAGCGCATTGCGTGCGACCAGTTCGCGGTGGATGGCGAGCAGGACATCGTCTGTGCACGGCGTCTTCATGTCTAGCTCACGCATGCTGCGGCCCAAGCGGGCGCAGTGGCCGGCAAAGTCCACCAGCTTGCCGTCGAGCACTGTGGTGACTTCGTAGATGCCGTCGCCGAACATGAAGCCGCGATCGAAGATCGAGACCTTGGCGTCGTGTTCGGACAGGTATTGGCCATTGACGTAAACGGTGCGTGCTGCGGTATTCATGATTCGACTCGTAAGATTGGGGTGGAGCGCCTCGTGAGCGCAGGTCAGGAGCTAGGGATCGGTCCGGGGGTCAACCCCACAGCGCCGGGTCGGCGGGGTGTACGCCTTCCGTATCGTAAACCAGCGGCGGTTCGCGGTCCGCGCCCAGCAGCAATGGGCCGTCGAGATCGGCGACGGCTGCGCTCTGCGCGACCAGCACCGCCGGCGCCATTGCCAGCGAGCTGCCGACCATGCAGCCGACCATGACCGAGAACCCGGCTTGTCGGGCCGCATCGCGCAAGGCCAGGGCTTCGGTCAGGCCGCCGGTCTTGTCGAGCTTGATGTTCACCATGTCGTATTTGCCGGCGAGCGCGGCCAGCGAGGCCCGGTCGTGACAGGATTCGTCGGCGCATACCGGCAGCGGGCGGGCGATTCCAGCCAGTGCGTCGTCGGCGTCGGCGGGCAGCGGTTGCTCGACCAGGTCGACGCCCAGACGCAGCAGGGTCGGTGCCAATGCCGCGTACTCGTCCGCACTCCAGCCTTCGTTGGCGTCGACGATGATGCGCGAAGCCGGCGCGCCGGCTCGCACCGCTTCCAGCCGTGTCACGTCGTCCTCGCCGCCGAGCTTGATCTTGAGCAGTGGGCGCCACGCATTCGCGGCCGCCTTGCGGTTCATGGTTGCCGCGTCTTCGAGCGCGATGGTGTAGGCGGTGATCACCGGTCCGGGTGCAGGCAGGCCAGCCAAGGCCCAGACGGGTTTGCCGCTGCGCTTTGCCTCGAGGTCCCACAGCGCGCAATCGAGCGCATTGCGTGCCGCACCCGGGGGCATTTCCTGTTGCAGCTCGAGACGGGTCAGGCCGGACGACAGCGCGGGCGCCATGGCTTCGATGTCGGCGATCACCTGCTCGGCTGATTCGCCATAGCGGGCGTAGGGCGTGCATTCACCGTGCGCGCGGATGCCGTCGGCCTCGATCGTCACGCTGACCACCACCTGCTCGCTACGCGCGCCGCGCGAAATTGCGAACACATCGCGGAAGGGGAAAACCTCGCGGATGGCGACGAGCTTCATCAGTCGAGCGCATCCACAAGCCGGTCCGCGCCCTGGCGGAAGGGGTCGACCGTTGGCAAGCCCATCTGGCGCTCGACTGCGGCGAGATAGGCCAAGGCCTTGTCTTCCGGCAGGCCATGGGTATTGACCGAGATCCCTGTGATCCGGCAGGCGGGGTTGACCATCCGCGCCATGCGTAGCGAGACCTCGGCCAGGTCTTCCAGCGAGGGCAGTTCAAAGTCCGGCAGCCCGCGCATGTGTGTGCGGGTCGGCTCATGGCAGAGAATGAGCGCGTCCGGCTGGCCGCCATGGATCAGGGCCAGCGTGACACCCGAGTAGGACGCATGGAAGAGACTGCCCTGTCCTTCGATGAGATCCCAGTGATCCTGCTCGTTGTCGGGCGTCAGCCATTCGATGGCGCCGGCCATGAAGTCGGCCACCACCGCGTCGAGCGGTACGCCGCTACCGGTGATCAGGATGCCGGTCTGGCCGGTGGCGCGAAAGGTGGCCTTCATGCCGCGCGCATGCATGGCGCGCTCCATTGCGATGGCCGTGTACATCTTGCCCACTGAGCAGTCGGTCCCGACCGCGAGACAGCGCTTGCCGCTGCGCCGCTTGCCGTTGGCGATCGGGTATCTGACCGACGGCACCCGCACGTCGTGCAGACTGCGGCCATGGACTTGCGCGGCCTCGACCAGTGCGGGTTCGTCGCGCAGCAGGTTGTGCAGGCCGGAGGCCAGATCCATGCCGGCGGTCAGGGCGTCGCGCAGCACGTCGATCCAGGCCGGCGAGATCACGCCGCCGCGGTTGGCCACGCCGACGACCAGCGTCCTGGCACCCGCAGCCACCGCCTCGGCAATGCTCATGTCGGGCAAGCCCATGTCGGCATTGCAATCGGGCAGCCGGTACTGACCGACCGCCGCATCGGGCCGCCAGTCGCGAATGCCCTGTGCGACCTTGGCAGCGAGTGGGTCCGGGGCGTCACCCAGGAACAGGAGATAGGGTTGTTCGATCATCGTTCGTTTCACTTCGGTTGGGTGACGGGAGGGCTTGACCTTCAGTAGCCAGGCCGCGGCCGGTCGGGGCGATCAGCAGAGCTACGGGCAGCCGATGCAACCCAGGGTTTGGGTTCGGGTGAAGTTCGCCTGATCGAGGTCCGCGTCGGTCAGGTCTGCGTCGGACAGATTGGCGCCGTTGAAGTCCGCTCCTCGGAGATTCGCGCCGCGCAGCGAGGCGCCGCGCAGGTCGGCCGAGCGCAGATTGGCACGCTGCATCTCTGCGCCGTCGAGCTTCGCCCTGCCCAGCCGGGCGTTGGTGAGGTCCGCGTTGGTCAGCACCGCTTCCGACAGGTCTGCGCCAGTGAGATTCGCATTTCGCATGATGACCGCTGTGGCCCGTGCGCCCGCGAGAGTCGCGTCGGTGAGGTTCGCGCCGGTCAGGTTGGCGCGAGAGAGCAAAGCGTCGGTAAGGTCGGCTCCGGTGAGCGTCGCACGGGACAGATTGGCTTCTGACAAATCGGTCCCCACCATGCTCGCGCCAGCAAGGCTGCTGCGGGTGAACTGGGAGTTGGCGAGGTTCTCGCCATCCAGCATCGCACCCTGCAGGCTCATGTTCACGCAAAAAGTGCCTCGCCGGATGTTGCAGCCGTCGATGGCGCGACTGCTTTGGGCGAAGGTTGCGGTCGCGAGCAGAGCGCAGGTCAGGGCAAGCAGGGTGTGTCGGAGCATGTCGTCTCGATGTGTCCGGGTACGTGAATTGTGCGGTTTTCGGCTGCTGTCGTGTGGATGACCGCGGCCGCCGGTCAAAGGTTCGGCGTATCGCTCGGCTCAGCTTCCTCGCCGAGCACCTTCTGCAGCCAGCGTTCGATGTCTCGAAGCTCGTCGAGCGTGACCGTATGGTCGGCGGTGTACGCATGCCAGCTCACCGGCTGACCGAGCTGGCTGAGCAGGCCGTAGGAGAGCTTGGCGAAACTGTACGGAATCACCGGATCCTGTCTGCCGTGGGCCATGAACACCGATGTCTGCGTGTTGGCTTCGTGCCGCTCCGCGGCCAGCGTTTCAGCCAGTGGTACGTAGGTCGACAGGGCCAGAATGCCGGCCAGTCGTTGCGGATGTCGCAGTCCGGCGTGCAGCGCGATCGCGCCGCCCTGGGAGAAACCGGCGAGCACGATATTCTCGTCTGCGATGCCGCGAGCGTTCTCGCGCGCGATCAAGGCTTCGGCCAGTCGGGCGGACTCCCGGACGCCGTCCGGGTCCTCGCGACGCTGCGAAAAGTCGGCGCTCACGACGTCGTACCAGGCGCGCATCACGTAGCCGTTGTTGATGGTCACCGCGCGCATCGGCGCATGCGGGAAGACGAAGCGCGTGGCTGGCAGGTTGGCGGCATCGAGTGCTGCAACCACCGGCTCGAAATCGTGACCGTCGGCGCCGAGGCCGTGCAACCAGATGACCGCATGGCTCGGGTTTGGCGAGGTCTCGATCTCGACGGCATCGAGGGGCGAAGCATGCCCCGGGGTCGTGTTGGTCATGGTTCGGAAGTGTTCGCAGTCAAAGGGTGATTGTACCGGCTGGGCAGGTATCCCGCCCCCTTCTTCGGCAAATGCGCGCCTGGATGGAACGGTCGCTTGATGACACTCGGGATAGGCCCCGCTATTCTTCAGTCAGGGCGGCCGGTCTGGTGTGTCGCCCCGACGGACCGGAGCAGCCCTTGGTTTCGAAGGCGGTCAAGTTTCGTGTGCACGTGTTCGCCACCATCGTACTGGTGGCTTTCGTCGTGTCCTTGACCGCAGCCTTTCTGTTCTCCGCACTGGGGCGTTTCGAACGCATGGCGGAGGAAAGTGCCCAGGCGGTGTTCGACCGTGTCGCAGACGCCAACGCGGCGCAACTGAGCGGGCTCATCGACACCGCAGGCCGCGCGGTTCGCGTCTTGGCATCGCTCGAGCGTGCCCTGTACCTGCCCGAGTCGGGGGCAATGGAACCTGCTCAGCGTCTGCTCGCGGCCTTTGTCGCCTCGCACGAACCCATCTACGGGCTCTACTTCGGCCTGGACGGGGGTGAGTTCGTGCAGGTCATCGCGGTTGGAGGCGATCGCCGCATCCGGGAAGCCCTCGATGCACCGCCGGGCACCGCTTTTGCGCGACGCGCGATTGCGCGCGAGGAGGGGGTTCGTGTCGAACGCTGGGAGTTCGTCGACCTCGAGGGCGCCTCTGTGGGTCATCGTGAATCCCGCGCGGAATACGACCCGACCGAGCGGGACTGGTATCGCACTGCGCGAGCGCATCACGAGCTGGTACTGACCGAGCCCTACGTTTTTCAGTCATCGGGCGCGCTGGGACTGACGGTCGCGCGGCGGATCGACGAGGCGCCGGGTGTGGTCGGGGTCGATCTCTCGCTCGCCGCGCTGTCCGCCTTCGTCGCCGAATCGGTTGCCGGGCAACCCGGTGGATTGCTGATCCTGGACCCCGCCGGACGCGTGCTCGCGTTTGGCGGAGATGCGTCGGGTACGGCGCTGCGGGCGGGTTTCGAGCTTCTCGCACCGCTGGATCACAGCGGTCCGCCCGAGTTCGCTGCACTGGCCGAGGCGCTCGGCGATGCCGCGGGGGAGATCAGTCGCAGCGTGTCGCTCGACGGGCAACCGTATGTCCTCGCTGTGCGCGAGGTGCAGGCCTTGCCCGGGGTGAGTTACCGGATCGCCGCCTTTGCGCCGCTGTCGGCATTCGATCGGCACATCGTGCGTGCGCGCGACGACATCGTGTTGCTTTCGCTCATCGTGCTGGGGCTTTCCTTGCCCCTGGCCTTTCTGATGGCTCGCCAGGCGTCGGGCGCGCTCGCGAGCCTGGCGCGGGATTCCGAACGGGTGCGGACATTTGATTTCAGCGGCGACGTCCGCGTGGATACCTTGTTCTATGAGATCGATGTGCTGGGCCAGGCGCACCGCACCATGAAAGAGTCGATCCACTCGCGAACCGAAGCCTTGAGCGCCGCGCGCGATCAGCTGCAGGATCTGGTCAACAGCGGTTTAGCGCTTGCATCCCGACACGAGCGCAAGCCACTGCTTAACGAGATCGTCGCGGGCGCGATGCGGCAGAGTCAGGCCGACCTGGTTTCGGTGTGGCTCCTTACCGAGCAGGACACGCTGGAGCTTGCCGCGTGTAGCGCCGAACCGGCCGTGCTGCCCGAGCCCTTGCCGCTGCGCGATGAACACGGCTCCCCGGCCACAGGCGTGCTTCCAGTGTTCGTGGCGGTGTCCCGCGCGAGCCTTTCGGTCGCGCGTCCCGGCGATGATCCGCGATTCGATCACGACTTTCTCGATGCGTTCGATCGGCTCACTGCTTGCCATAGCGCCGCGATACTGGCGCTGCCCATGCTGGGCGCGGACGGCCGAGTGCTCGGCGTGCTGCATCTGACCCGCGAAGCAGGCGCGTTCTCAGAAGCGATCGTGCCCTTTTGCGACCTGCTCGCGGCGCAGGCGGGCATGGCGCTCGACAACCAGAACCTGCTCGAAGGGCAACGGGTGCTGATGGACGCGCTGATCCGCATCATAGCCGGCGCGATCGATGCGAAGAGTCCCTATACCGGCGGACATTGCGAGCGGGTGCCCGAACTGGCACTCATGCTCGCCGAGGCGGCCAGCAAGTCTGACGAAGGCGGTCTCGCGGGTTTTCGCTTCGACACCGAGGACCAGTGGCGCGAGTTTCGCGTCGGTGCCTGGTTGCACGACTGCGGCAAGGTCACGACACCCGAGTTCGTGGTCGACAAGGCGACCAAGCTGGAAACCCTCTACAACCGCATCCACGAGATACGCACGCGCTTCGAGGTCTTGCTGCGTGATGCGGAGATCGCCCATCTGAAGACGCTCGTCTCGGGTGGCGATGTCGCCGAGTCGCGCAAAACCTTCGCTGCGCGCCGGACCAAGCTGATCGAGGACTTCGCCTTCGTGGCCGCCTGCAATATCGGCGGCGAGGCCATGGACGATGCCGACGTGCACCGGTTGCAGCGCATCGGTGCGCAAACCTGGCTGCGACATTTCGACGACCGGATCGGCTTGTCGCACGAAGAGGCAACCCGCATGGCGGCGCGCCCCGTCGAAGCGCTCCCGGCGCGGGAGCCGCTGCTCGCCGACAAGCCTCATCACCGTGTGGAGCGGCCCGCGGCGCAGCGTCATGACGAGCAACACGGATTCAGGATGGCGGTTCCGGATTGCCTCTACGACTTCGGGGAACTCCACAATCTCTCGGTGCGGCGCGGCACCCTCACCCCCGAAGAGCGCTACAAGATCAACGAGCACATCATCCAGACCATTCTGATGCTCGAGAAACTTCCGCTGCCCCGGCAATTGAGGCGAGTGCCGGAATACGCCGGTACCCATCACGAAACCCTCACCGGCACTGGCTATCCGCGTAGACTCAACGCCGAGGAGCTGTCGATCCCGGCGCGCATCATGGCGATTGCCGACATCTTCGAAGCGCTCACCGCGGCGGACCGCCCCTACAAGACCGGCAAGACCTTGTCCGAGTCGGTTGCGATCCTCGCGGAGTTTTGCGATGCCGGCCACATCGATGCCGAACTGTTCGAGCTCTTCCTGCGCAGCGGTGTCTATCTGAGCTACGCGAAACGATTTCTCGACCCGACACAGATCGACGATGTGGATATCGACGCGCTTCTGGAGGGGCGGGGCTAGCCCAGGTAGCGTGTTTCGAGGTGCCGCCGCAGGTGAGTGGCGTCCAGGGCGCTTCCGCTCGCGCGCCGGACCAGTTCGGGGGTCTCCCAGCGGCTCGCCTGCGACCAGATATTCGTGCGCAGCCATTCGAACACAGCCGAGAGTTCGCCGCGGGCGATTTGCGCGTCCAGATCGGGCGTCTCGCGTCTGATCGCAGCAAACCACTGCGCCGCGTAGATCGCACCGAGCGTATAGCTCGGGAAGTAGCCGAAGGCGCCTGCAGGCCAATGCACGTCCTGCATGCAGCCGTCGCGATAATTGTCTCGGGTGTCGAGATCGAGCAGCACGGCCATCTGCGAGTCCCACAAGACAGGCACGTCCTCCGCCTCGGCCTCGCCGGCGATCAGCGCACGTTCAATTTCGAAACGCAGTATCACGTGGGCCGGGTAGGTGACCTCGTCGGCGTCGACGCGGATCAGCCCCGGGCGGACTCGTGTGAGCAGGCGATGGAGGTTGCCGGGTTCGAACGCGGCCTGCGCGCCGAGATGCTCGGCCAGCATCGGCGCCAGTAGGTCGGCGAACGCGCGGCTGCGCGCGAGCTGCATCTCGAAGGCGAGACTCTGGCTCTCGTGAATGCCGAAGGAGCGTGCCTGCGCGATCGGTTGACCCAGCCATTCGCGCGGCAGATTCTGCTCATAACGGGCATGTCCGGTTTCGTGGATGATGCCCATCAGGCTCTGGGTAAAGTCATCCTCACGATAACGGGTTGTCAGCCGTACGTCCTCGGGGACGCCGCCGCTGAAGGGGTGCGCGCTTTCGTCCAGTCTGCCCGCCTCGAAATCAAAGCCGAGCAGCTTCATCATCTCCAGGCCCAGTGTGCGCTGGCGCTCGCGTGGAAATGGGCCGACCGGCTCGATCACCCGCTCGCTTGCCTGTTTGTCACGTATCCGTGCCACCAGGTCCGGGAGCCAGCCACGCACCTCGCCGAACAGGCGGGCGAGATCGGCTGCCCGCGCGCCTGGCTCATAACGGTCGAGCAACGCATCGTAGGGTTCGAGCCCGCTGTCGTCCGCGAGGTAGCGTGCCTCCTCTCGCGCCAGGCGCAACACCTCGCGAAAGTTCGGCAGAAAGCCAGCCCAGTCGTTTGCCCCGCGCTGCGTGCGCCACGCGTGCTCGCATCGCGCTTCGGCCAGCGTCTTGGCCTCGACCAGCGCCTCGGGCAGTGCATTGGCCTCGCGCCAATCGCGGCGGATCTCGCGCAGGTTGGCGCGCTCGAAATCGTTCAGCGCCTCCTGCTCCGCCGCCTCGATCCAGCCCGCCATGCGCGCGTCCGTGCGGTGTCGGTGGATCAATGCATTCAGCTCCGCCTCGGCTGCGGCCCGGGCCTCCATGCCTCCGGGGGGCATCATCGCGCTGCGGTCCCAGCCGAGGATGGCGGAAAGGTGGTGGTAGCGGTGGAGCCGTGCGTAGTGTTCAGTCAGGGCGGTGTAGGTGGATTTGGCGGGCATGGTCGCTCTTTGGGTCTGCAGGCTGGAGTGATCGTTTGCAGTGTTGCCCAGCTCATTCCTTCACGTGGATCACGCCGCGCATGGCGTGTGAGCTGTTGTGCGGCTCGCAGATGTATTCGAACGTACCCACCTCGTCGAAGGTGCGCTCGCGATACTCGCCGGGCCAGAAGTAATCACGCGGCTCGTCGCCGAGTTGCTCGAAATACACATTGTGATACTGGCGTCGCTCATGATTCTCCCAGCGCACCGTCGTTCCGGGCGCAATCGTGAGCTCTGCCGGCATGAACTGATAGTCGCGGATCTCGATCACCACGACGTTCTCCGGTGCCGCCGAGGTTTCCGCGCTGACTTGCAACGAAATCGAAAGCGCAAGAATGGCTACGGCCAATTCCCTGCTGTTCATGGTTGACCCTCCGGTGGCGGTGGTGACGATGAGTCTGTTTCGATACGAAAACAGCTGACCACAACACGGACTATGAAAACATCTGTTCGTGGAGGTTCCAGCGTTGAGGCGCGCGTCGCGTGTTCGCTCGAGTTTGAAGCAATGCGCCGGATGTTCAAACGTTATTGCATTCCAATCCCCCCTTGGTCGAATGCTAGTACTGGTTCAATTCAGGTGATTCATGAAACCCTCGGACGCACTTCGACACCGCGAGCAGTTGATCCGCGACGCGGTCGCGCGGTTTCGTGTGCGCAATCCGCGGGTGTTCGGTTCGGTATTGCATGGAACCGACAAGGACGGCAGTGATCTCGATCTGCTCGTGGATCCACAACCTGGAACGACTCTGTTCGACTTGGGTGACCTGCAGGTAGAGCTTGAAGACATGCTGGGCGTTCGCGTTGATGTGGTCACACCCCGTGACCTGCCCAAGCGGATCCGCGCGCGAGTGATTGGTGAAGCCCACCCGCTGTGAAGAACGCGGAGCGCCTGAAGCAGCGATCCTTCGGCGTGAAGTTTCAATCCACGCTCCCACGCGGGGCGCGACCTGCGCAAGACCAAGCAAATCGAGCGGTCAGCAAAAGTTTCAATCCACGCGCCCACGCGGGGCGCGACGCCACGTCAAACACAGCCGCCACCATAACGGCAGCGTTTCAATCCACGCGCCCACGCGGGGCGCGACGAAGGGCGGCGCGTTGTCGCGTATATCGAGGGTCTGTTTCAATCCACGCGCCCACGCGGGGCGCGACAGCCCGGCTCGCCGCGAAAACTACCTGTTGCGCCAGTTTCAATCCACGCGCCCACGCGGGGCGCGACACATCAATCCAGACCCGGGTACGTCGTGGCACGTTTCAATCCACGCGCCCACGCGGGGCGCGACCAGTGACGCCCCAATGCAACGTATCCTCAGCAAGTGTTTCAATCCACGCGCCCACGCGGGGCGCGACGCGCCACCTCCCGGAGATACGAGCGCCAGGCCGCGTTTCAATCCACGCGCCCACGCGGGGCGCGACCCCCCGGACGACATCATCGAAAATCCAGCCGATCCCGTTTCAATCCACGCGCCCACGCGGGGCGCGACTATCCAGCCACCGTGCACGCCGTCTCGATACATGGTGTTTCAATCCACGCGCCCACGCGGGGCGCGACGGGAAGCGGTGAGGGCGATGGCGACGGAGAAGGTGTTTCAATCCACGCGCCCACGCGGGGCGCGACCGACGAGTTGCGCGCCCTGGTCGAGCACTACCAGCGCGTTTCAATCCACGCGCCCACGCGGGGCGCGACGGCATCGTCCGCAACCAGGGCGTGCCAGTCAACCGTTTCAATCCACGCGCCCACGCGGGGCGCGACGAGTCCAGCCACCCGGCGCTGGTATTTGATGGTGCGTTTCAATCCACGCGCCCACGCGGGGCGCGACGCCGGCCCTCAGCTTGGCACCGTCACGATCAACCTGTTTCAATCCACGCGCCCACGCGGGGCGCGACCGACGCTGTTGGCGAAGCGGGCGTGGAGGATCTCGTTTCAATCCACGCGCCCACGCGGGGCGCGACTCGCAAGATCTGGTTTGGTTCGCCGGACGCTGGGGTGTTTCAATCCACGCGCCCACGCGGGGCGCGACGGCAGTTGCTCGGGATCATGTCAGCGGTTGATGTAGTTTCAATCCACGCGCCCACGCGGGGCGCGACTTGGGCGGAAGATAACGCCCTCATCGTTGTCGATGTTTCAATCCACGCGCCCACGCGGGGCGCGACGTGCTGCGGGGTGATGGCGTCGATGGGTGCGGAGTTGTTTCAATCCACGCGCCCACGCGGGGCGCGACGCAATCCAAGTCGGCCCCGTCGCGCCAACGGTGTTGTTTCAATCCACGCGCCCACGCGGGGCGCGACCGGTGGCGCGGTCAAAGTTCTGCCGCGCCGACTCGCCGTTTCAATCCACGCGCCCACGCGGGGCGCGACCAAGCCGCACCGTCAAACCGTCAGAGGCCATTACGTTTCAATCCACGCGCCCACGCGGGGCGCGACCCTCGACACCCGCCAGGTGCTCGAGATCCAGGTCATCGTTTCAATCCACGCGCCCACGCGGGGCGCGACGCTGGGCATTGACCTTGACGGGATGATTGACCCGGTTTCAATCCACGCGCCCACGCGGGGCGCGACCGGAGCCGACAGACATAGCCTTGCGTTCGTCAGCCGTTTCAATCCACGCGCCCACGCGGGGCGCGACATCAGGGCACCGGACGCCGGCTGACGTTTGCGACGGTTTCAATCCACGCGCCCACGCGGGGCGCGACTCGGTATGTCAATCTGGACCCGGCGAAAGTCGCGCTGTTTCAATCCACGCGCCCACGCGGGGCGCGACGAGGGTCGGCAGGAAGCGCGTTCGTCGAAAAATCGTTTCAATCCACGCGCCCACGCGGGGCGCGACACTCCAGCTCAACGGGTGGCACAGGGTCGGTGCTGTTTCAATCCACGCGCCCACGCGGGGCGCGACTCCCGGCTTCTGTACCACGCGATATGCACCACAGGTTTCAATCCACGCGCCCACGCGGGGCGCGACGATGCCCGCGGAGGTGGCCCGCATGCAACAAGACGGTTTCAATCCACGCGCCCACGCGGGGCGCGACCGGTTCGGCGATGTGGTGGCCGACTTCCTGGCCGCGTTTCAATCCACGCGCCCACGCGGGGCGCGACCGTGGCGGGCGTAAGTGATTCCCCCTTCCCGCACGTTTCAATCCACGCGCCCACGCGGGGCGCGACGTGGCGGCGGCGCGTGTCGATGCGCGTCGAGTTTATGTTTCAATCCACGCGCCCACGCGGGGCGCGACCTGGATCTTGCGATTGCGCGCACGCTTGGCCGGTGTTTCAATCCACGCGCCCACGCGGGGCGCGACGTTGTGGCTGTGCTTGATCGTGCCCGTAGTGGCGTTTCAATCCACGCGCCCACGCGGGGCGCGACGTAAATTCGACTTGCAGATGACGCACTTCCGGGCCGTTTCAATCCACGCGCCCACGCGGGGCGCGACCGCCTTGGCAATCGACGCCGCGCCGCGAAAATGCTCGTTTCAATCCACGCGCCCACGCGGGGCGCGACCCACAGTCGCGGGCCGGCCATGTTGGTCGGGTTGGCGTTTCAATCCACGCGCCCACGCGGGGCGCGACGCGTACGCGCAGCAATACACGTGGACGGACGTTTGGTTTCAATCCACGCGCCCACGCGGGGCGCGACAAGCCCATTGGGAAAGCGGTGCGTTCAAGCTCGCGTTTCAATCCACGCGCCCACGCGGGGCGCGACGCCGGTTATAGAAGATCCGCTCGTGCCACGAATGTTTCAATCCACGCGCCCACGCGGGGCGCGACCCGGCGAAGGTTTCGCCCTCCATGCGGGCGCGGAAGTTTCAATCCACGCGCCCACGCGGGGCGCGACGGTCACTCAGCCACTCGCGGCAGGCTTCCGGGTCGTTTCAATCCACGCGCCCACGCGGGGCGCGACATCGGCGGCCGGTTTAGTGTGCATGTTTCCGGCGTTTCAATCCACGCGCCCACGCGGGGCGCGACCCCGAGCCGGTCGACGCCGTCAGCGTCATTCCGGAGTTTCAATCCACGCGCCCACGCGGGGCGCGACCAAACGGGTGCCCCTCGAGCACGTTGGTAAACCCGTTTCAATCCACGCGCCCACGCGGGGCGCGACCCGCGCAGCAGATCCTGGCCGACGCGCTCACCGAGTTTCAATCCACGCGCCCACGCGGGGCGCGACCGTGGTCGGGATCGCGGTCGTCGCGGTCTGGATTTCGTTTCAATCCACGCGCCCACGCGGGGCGCGACAAATGAGCGATCATCTGCAATCTCTGCCGACGGTGTTTCAATCCACGCGCCCACGCGGGGCGCGACGTATGGCGTATATCGGCTGGAGGCGCGGTGATGAGGTTTCAATCCACGCGCCCACGCGGGGCGCGACCAATGTCATCCAGCTCAACCGCACCGGGGCGGTTGTTTCAATCCACGCGCCCACGCGGGGCGCGACACGTACTCGGCGACGATTGACGCGACCCTGCCGAAGTTTCAATCCACGCGCCCACGCGGGGCGCGACCGATGCCATCGGCTCTATTTGCGAACATCCCATTGTTTCAATCCACGCGCCCACGCGGGGCGCGACCAAGGCGCATGCCGAGCCGTGAGGCTGCGTACCGGTTTCAATCCACGCGCCCACGCGGGGCGCGACCGCAGCATCGTCGGCACGACGAACTCCGGAGCCGGTGTTTCAATCCACGCGCCCACGCGGGGCGCGACGCCCGGCAGCAGAGTAGCGCCCACGTAGCCGGTGTTTCAATCCACGCGCCCACGCGGGGCGCGACGCAGCTCGGGCGGCGCTGACAGACGTTATGCGACGGTTTCAATCCACGCGCCCACGCGGGGCGCGACTTCCCAACCTTCCCAACCTCGTTCCGGAGGTTGGGTTTCAATCCACGCGCCCACGCGGGGCGCGACGCTCGATGCGGATCAGCGGCTCCTCGTCAGCCGGGTTTCAATCCACGCGCCCACGCGGGGCGCGACACACCACGCCCGAGCCCGTGCGCCGTCGTTTCGTGTTTCAATCCACGCGCCCACGCGGGGCGCGACGATGATGCTTTCGCTCGATAGGGCGAATGGGGCGGTGTTTCAATCCACGCGCCCACGCGGGGCGCGACTCGCCATGGCTGCGGGGGTGATGCCGGCGAGGCGTTTCAATCCACGCGCCCACGCGGGGCGCGACGTGGTTGGCCGGGCAGGACCTTAAAGGGATGCTCACGTTTCAATCCACGCGCCCACGCGGGGCGCGACGTGGTGTTTGGCGTGATGGCCGGATGGGGGTTTTGTTTCAATCCACGCGCCCACGCGGGGCGCGACAGTAGCTGAGAAAGGCGGGAGGCCGAGACCCAAGAGTTTCAATCCACGCGCCCACGCGGGGCGCGACGCTCGAGATGTTCTGCGTGGGCTACAAAGCGCTGGTTTCAATCCACGCGCCCACGCGGGGCGCGACGCGAGATAACAGGAGTACTCAAGAAGCGCACGACGTTTCAATCCACGCGCCCACGCGGGGCGCGACTGATGCCAAGCTGGACGCGCTGGAATCCATACTTGAAGTTTCAATCCACGCGCCCACGCGGGGCGCGACGATCTGCAAAACCCCTGCTGTTCGGGTTGTTGCTGTTTCAATCCACGCGCCCACGCGGGGCGCGACACGGTCTGCATCCAGTCGTTTCCGGCATAACTGCCAGTTTCAATCCACGCGCCCACGCGGGGCGCGACCTGGCACAAGCAAGTGCGTGACGTGATGCACTGGTTTCAATCCACGCGCCCACGCGGGGCGCGACTTGTACGGCACCTGCCAGAATCATGGCCTGCACGCTGTTTCAATCCACGCGCCCACGCGGGGCGCGACGCTCAAATTTTGCGGATTGACACAAAACAGACACAGTTTCAATCCACGCGCCCACGCGGGGCGCGACAGTGAAGCGCACACAAGACCGTGACGCCAGCAACGTTTCAATCCACGCGCCCACGCGGGGCGCGACTTCCGTACCCTGCCTTCACCAGCGCAAGGTACGTGTTTCAATCCACGCGCCCACGCGGGGCGCGACAAGTTTGATGATTTCACCAATGGTCAACGGCTGCGGTTTCAATCCACGCGCCCACGCGGGGCGCGACGCAAGATTCAGCGTCAGTTCAACAATGAACGCATTGTTTCAATCCACGCGCCCACGCGGGGCGCGACCGTCCGCGAGGCGATCAATCAGCCGCCATGGCGTGTGTTTCAATCCACGCGCCCACGCGGGGCGCGACGCTTATAAATCTGCGACGGTGCATACGCATAAGCGGTTTCAATCCACGCGCCCACGCGGGGCGCGACAATCATGTCATCGCCCGAATATGGCTGAAGCAAGTGTTTCAATCCACGCGCCCACGCGGGGCGCGACGGACATGACCGCATCAACAGCGGGTGCGAACAGTCGTTTCAATCCACGCGCCCACGCGGGGCGCGACCGGTTCCCGCTGGAATCACTGACACTGCAATCAAGTTTCAATCCACGCGCCCACGCGGGGCGCGACGCCCCCCGTAGGTACGTTCGTCCATTCCCCGAGCAGGTTTCAATCCACGCGCCCACGCGGGGCGCGACCCGTCCGGTCGATTCATCCAACCCCATTTCAACGGTTTCAATCCACGCGCCCACGCGGGGCGCGACTTTGCGCGCCCTACTTCGGGAAGGCCGATCTATGGTTTCAATCCACGCGCCCACGCGGGGCGCGACGGTCGCCTTTGCGCTCACCCTTCGTGGGGGTGACGGTTTCAATCCACGCGCCCACGCGGGGCGCGACATGATCGCACCAACGATGATCGGAGACGCCAGCAAGTTTCAATCCACGCGCCCACGCGGGGCGCGACTTGGCCCCAACGGTGCACCGTTGCGACCTTCGAACCGTTTCAATCCACGCGCCCACGCGGGGCGCGACCCGGATAACCCCGATATACGCAAGCACATGCATGATGTTTCAATCCACGCGCCCACGCGGGGCGCGACATTTGGAGGCGATTCGCATAAGTAAGTCTCAGAATTGTTTCAATCCACGCGCCCACGCGGGGCGCGACGTAAGGTTCTTCTGTGTGGGTTTCGCCTTTATAGTTTCAATCCACGCGCCCACGCGGGGCGCGACCCCATCGCCCTCACCGCTTCCCGATCCCATGCCAGGGTTTCAATCCACGCGCCCACGCGGGGCGCGACACGCGCCGCCCTTCCCGCAACGCCTTGCAGATATGCCGTTTCAATCCACGCGCCCACGCGGGGCGCGACCGGGACGCAATCGGCAGCACGAGTTAATTCGTCGTGTTTCAATCCACGCGCCCACGCGGGGCGCGACCCGTCCGGTCGATTCATCCAACCCCATTTCAACGTGTTTCAATCCACGCGCCCACGCGGGGCGCGACATGCTTTGATTCTGGAAACAACGCAGTGGGTGAAGTTTCAATCCACGCGCCCACGCGGGGCGCGACTGCGTCCTCACAACAGCATGAAGACAATACGAAAAATACCGGATCTCGGCGAACCGCGGGTGTGTTGCCGCGAAAACGCGGCCTGGTGGCTGTACGCCGCGCCCGGATGCCGGGAGAACCGGTGGCTTTGAGGTGTCGCGAACCTGCCGGGTATTGGCTGACCGCTACAGGTTCGCGAACGGAAATTCAAAGGATGAGCGGGCCCTTCAGGTCGAGCACCGCTTTGGCACCGACGTGTTCGACTTTGGTCTGCCAGTTCTTGCCGAGGTAGTAGAAACGCAGACTGTCCTGCTCCGGGTTGATCAGGTCGCACAGCTTGCTCTTGAGAAAGGTCCACTGCGCGAAATCCACTTCGATCTCGAACACGGAATATTGCACCCGCTGGCCGTAGTCCCGGCATGCCTTGGCGATCCGGCGCAGGCGTTTCTGACCGCTGGTGCTGGTGGTGCTGACATCGTAGCTGACGAGAACCATCATGGCGGCACCTATTTCCACAGAAAGGGCGGATAGGCATCCAGGTCGCCGCGCAGATGCCGGGCGAGCAACTGCGCCTGGATGGCGGGGAAGAGGCCGATGTCGAGTTTCTCGTCGAGGAACACGTGGCGCAATTGCTCGCGCTTGCGTTCCTGATAGGCGGTGAGCACCGTCTTGCGCGAGTCCTCCTTCAGCAACACCGCACCGTTGTCCAGGCGGGTGAAGTCGCGTGCGGATACCTGCTTGCGGTTGATCAGCGACAGGGCCAGACGGTCGGCGAACACGGGTCGGAACTCTTCGACGAGATCCAGCGCCAGGCTGGGACGACCGGGGCGGTCTCGGTGGAGAAACCCGACGGCGGGATCGAGGCCCACGGTTTCGAGCGCAGAGCGGCAATCGTGCGTCAGCAGGGTATAGAGAAAGGACAGCAGCGCATTCGCTGCATCAGTGGGCGGACGCCGGCTACGACCGCCGAACCGCATTGCCGCGTCCGGCACGCGGATGAGGTGATCGAGCACGCCGAAGTAGGCCTGAGCCGCTTCGCCCTCCAGGCCGCGCAACACGTCGACCGGTGCCTCGCCAAGCAACCGCGCACCGATGCGCTTCAGGCGCTTGTCGGTATGGGCGAGCGCGTCGCGCGCCGCTGGCGGCAGATCGTCACCGTAGTCGCGCAGCCCACGTGACACCACCGCGCGCTGGTTGTGCACCTTGCCCACCAGCAGGTTGCGCACGATGGCGGCGCAGCGCGCCCCGTCATCGCTGCGTCGGTACTGCTCGCGGCGCAGCAACACGTTGCCGGAGACCGGCCCTTCCACGCGAGCGAGGAATTTGCCGTTGGGGCTCAGATAGCTCACGCAAATCCCCTGCTCGGCGCAGTAGCCGAGCAGCGGCGGCGACACCAGCACACGGCCAAAGCACACCAGGCCGTCGAGCATGTGTGCCGGCAGGCGGGCGCGGGTTTCGCCTTCCACCTCCATGACGATGTTTTCGCCGTCCTTGCGCAGCCACGCGCCTTCGGTGGTCACGTATACGGTGTTGAGCTGGCGGCGCATGCGTCAGGGCTCCTCGGCAATCTGCTCGCGTAGCCAGGCTTCGACGTCCCGCCCCTTGCCGAGCAGCTTGGGTTGGCATAGCTCGATGAGTGAACAGGCGTCGCAGCGTTTCGCCAGATAGCTCGCCGTTGGTGTTTGCCCCGCGCGGATCATCTCGCGCGTGGCCTGTATGGTTTCCAGGGTCAGCCGACGCAGTTCGTCGTCGAATACCACCGTCTGTCGACGGCGGGTCTGACCATAGAACAAGGCGCCCTCATCCACCCGGCAGCCGAACATCGCTTCCAGGCACAGCGCCTGCGCGCACAGCTGCACCTCGTCGGCACGGTGGGCCTTGGGGCGGCCGCGCTTGTACTCGACCGGCACGGGATGCTCGCCCCCCGCGTCCGCCCGGAACTCGACGACATCCGCCACCCCGGCGATGCCAAGTTCCGCGCTGGACAGTGGCATCGCGGTAATCGTGCGCACGCCATGGCGGCGCTCGATCTGCGGGGTGTCGGCGCGGTCGTGCAGCAAACGCCCTTCCGCAGTCTGGCGGTTCTCGGCCCACAGGCGCTCGACGTGGATCAGCGCGCACTGGCGCGGGCAGTAGAGATAGTGCTGCAGCGCGGACAGGGGGACGAGATCGTCGGACTCCTCCATGCTTCACTCCCCCTTCGCCCGCTGCCTTACAGCAGCTCGCGCACGCTCACGCCCTTGGGCATGGCTTCCGCATCGACGTTGATGCGATAGTCCGCAAAGTTGCGCGCGGGACGGTCTTCAGTGCCCTCGGCGCGCTGCACCTTGACCGCGTCGAACAGCACGTGCGCCGGGGCATCGCCCATGGCGTTTTCGTGTTCGAACACGATCAGCTTGCGCGCCGCCATCTCGCCCCGCGCCGCGGAGCGGTCGTGCTCGAACATGTTGATGAGTGCGTTCCACAGCAGTTGCAGGTCGTCATCGGAAAAGCCGGTGCGCTCGGCCAGCTTGGCGGAAACAAAACCGTGGGCGCGATACAGCCCGTAAGGCAGAATGTGCTTGCGCCCCATGGTGCGGTTGTCTCCGCTTTGCGCTTCGGCTTCCTTCTCGGTGGTGACCGCCATGCGGGTAATGGAGATTTCCAGCGGCAGCACCGGCTCCACCGAGGTGGCGAAGGCCAGCTGCACCGGCCCGCGCACCTGGCCGGCGTTGATGCCGGTGGTCATCACCGCGCCAAAGGTGCGCACATCGAAGAAGTTGGCGCACATCCAGGCGGTGATCTCGCGCGCCTTGGCCTCGTCCTTGGGCAGCTTCTTGTCTTCCGGCTTGATCTCCAGCGCGTCGTAGGCCCGCTTGTGCTGGTTGTTGAGCACCGCCTTTTCCTGCATGTAGATGGCGAAACCAGGGCCACCGTCCTTGTCCAGCGTGACGAAGTTGCGGATCTTGCGCTTGAGCGCGACGTCGGTCACCAGACCGCAGTTGGTTTCCGGGTCCAGGCGCGGCAGGTTGCCGGCGTCCGGGTCGCCGTTGGGGTTGCCGTTGGTGACGTCGAACAGATAAACGAACTCGTAGCGGTGGGCGATGGCGGTCATTGGTCGGCTCCTTCGGTTTCGATGTCGGTGGGTTCGGCGGGCGCGTCCCCGGCCGCGTCGCGGCGCGTGAAGTAGGACTGCGACTGGTGGTAGTAGCCGATGGCAAAGCGGCCCTGGTCTTCGATCCTGAGGCTGCGCGGGAACTGCTCGGGCAGGCCGCCGACGATCTCGCGGATGTCTTTCTCCAGGTTCACCGCCTGGCCCATGCGCTCCTTGCGCAGCTTGCCGAGGTGGTTCTGGGTGTTGCGCAACAGCACCGGAAAGATCGAGGCCGGTGTGGCCGATGCCGCGCCGTAGAAGCGGTCGCGAATCGTGGCGTTGACCTGGCCGCCCAGGGCGGCGCGCTGCACGTTTTCCAGCACTGCGAACAGCCGCCCGAGCAGGTAACCGGGCTGGGTGGATTGCTTGTCGAGACTCACGGGGATCTCCTCCTCGGATGTACGAATGTCCCGGCGCCGTTCGCGCGCCAGAACGCCCTTGCACAAGGCCACGCGCAGGCCGGAAATGTCTCCGTCCGCCCGAAACCGCATGATGGTGTTGGCCAACAGACTGCGTGGATACGGCCCGCCGCTGAGAATGGCGCGCATCGTCTCGCCGATGACGATGTTGATCGCGTCGTCGGCCTTGGGTTTGGCGCCCTCGCGGTGCGGCACCGTTGCCAGCACCAGCCGATATACGGACGGCTCGGTGCGCCACGGCAGCGGCTCCAGAAGCAGATCTTCCGCATGCTGGGCGATACGGCCAGCGAGCATCCCCAGCGTATCCACCTGCCAGAAGCGTACCGACAGGCGCGAGGCGTTGGGTGCGAGGCCCAGCACATACATGCGGGTGTCGGGTTCGAGATTGGGCGCGAGGTCCGTCACCGGGCGGCCTTTCGCGATGCGGTCCAGCACCGCACGTACCCGGGCTGCCTCCGAGGCATCATCGGCAGGCGGGCTGAGCATGGCGAAGAGGGTGTCTTCGGCCGCTGCCGCTTGAGCGGCATCCGCAGCCTCGGCCCAGAACACCACCGAGGTGTCGCCCACTTGCAGGCGCTGGCGGTTGTGTTCGCCCCGACGCAGCAGATAGTTCAACGCCGTGGTGTAGGCAAAGGCGGCTTGTTCGGACACCGGAGCGTTGTACCCCTGGTCCTTGCCGTAGGACTTGAAGGCGTCGAGGTTGAACGAGACGATGGAGGCGCCAGCAACTTGCGCGCCCCATACGCCCTTAATCGACGGATGCAGGCGGGCCACCGGCGCCACTTCGCCGCTGACCAGGCAGACCACCCCGCTTGCCGCCGCTTCCTTTCCCGCGTCGCCTGCGAGCAGACGGGCACGCACCGCCTGCGCGGCTGGTCGGTCGTGCAGGTAGCACTGTTCGCCGACCATCCGGAACACGAGGTTGGCGTCGACCATGTCGGCAGGGAAGCCACGTTCCTCGAACTGCTCCGGCGACCAGCCGCGCAGGAAACTGAGCAAGGCCTGGAGTCCGGGGTCGTCCTCGCCGGCGAGCACGGTTTCATGCAATTCGACGAAGGCCTCATGCTCCTTGTCGGCGCGCTTGCTGGTGTTGCTCACACCAAGCACGTAGCTGGTCTTGTCCCACAGCAAGTTGGACTTGATGCCCACTGTGCGTTTTTCGGCCTGCGGCACATTGAGCATGCGCGGCAGGGGTTTCTTGCCGGAGGTGTCGCGAATGTCGTTGACCTGCGCCACATCGCCATCCGGTGTCAGCAGGATCTCGAAGCTGATCTTTTCCTGGCTGCAGCCGGCGGGGGCCACATCCTCGGCCTGTTGCTCGATCAGCCGCTCGTAATAGCGGTTCAACGCCTGCAGGATCATGACTTGACCTCCTCGCCCTGCCACGGCGGCACCTCGATGACGCCTGCCTTCAACTGCGCGCGAAAGAAGCGCGGCGTCATGTCCCGGGCGAAATCGATGTCGTGCAGCATCCAGCCCAGGTCCTTGTCCGCATCGCGTTCGGGATGCGCGTCGGGCAGCGGCTGACCGTCCTCGATCAACTCGAAGTGGGCGGGAAACTCGCGCACACCCAGGCAGGGTGCGTGAAAGTGCTGCCCCTTGCGGGCGCGGCGGTTGAAGATGTCCAGATGCTTGCCCACCGAATCGTCCGGCCCGGCTTTGTCGGTGAGTTCGAAGTGAGCCTCGATCACATAGGCCACGTCGCGCAACACCGTGGCGGCACGCTGCTGGCGGTCTTCATCGACGTAGGTCGCCAGCCCGGCGGTGGAGCCCGCCTTCATCGCCCTGCTCACATTGCCCGGCGACAGCTTGCTACCAACCTCGTTGCGGCGGATGGATTCAAAGCGCACCGGCTTGAGCACATGGATGCGATCCACCACCCAGCGGATCGCCGGCTTCCAGTGAATAGCCTCCAGGATGCCGCGCGCGGCCGACGGGGTAATGACGTCGTAGCTCACCCGCTCCACCTTCATTTCCGGCCGCGTGAAGCAGGCCCGATCGCCCCAGACGTGCAGGCGGATTCCGTAAGTCATCCAATAACCCTCCGAAGTTGGCGTCCCGGGATTACCCGGGACGCCATTCCTCTCAACAGCTACTAGCAAGACACTTTGGTTTCAACCCACGTCACCGGCCCAGCCAAACAAGCAAGACGGAGCCAAGCACGCTGACGACACACCACAGCAGAAGGGTAGGACGCCATTGAGCCCTGACCTTGAGCTTGAGGTCGATCTCAACATCTGTGGCTACTTCGGACTCTCGTTCCATGGCGGCAACTCCGCTGTTGTGCCGTTGCATGGTAGTTCGTCGTTACCGATAAGTCCAGTTCCAAAGAGTCTTACTAAAAGATTTCTATTTCTCCTCTACCTAAAGCACCCCCATAGCTAGATGATCGTGTTTGCCGAACCCATGAACGTAGGCTCCTCCCACCAGATGCCGAACTCGCGACTGTAGATGTCCATGTTCACCAGTTCCATGAACTGCTCCCCCCATTTCTCCGGCGCAACCGGCTGAATCGCGCCCGCCTTGCGCAGCGCATCGAAGCCGTTGCGCGGTAGCTGCACCAGGTAAGGCTGCAGCTTGCGCGCGAGGCCGCCGCTCTTGTCCACGTGGCGCAGGCTCTTCAGGTGCTCGCGGGCGTCGTCGTCGAAGGGTACGATCACCGGCATCTGCACGGTGTCGATCATGCGGAACTTGGCCGCCAGCGTCTCCAGTGGCAGGGAGTCGATACGGCTTTCCGCGCACAGGCCGAGCAGGTTCGCGGCATCCAGTTCCTTGTCGCCTTTCTGCCAGTAAAGCAGGCGGAAATAGGCCTCGATCGCGGGCGGCGACAGCGGATCGTCGCGGAATTGCGGTTGGCGCATGACCTCCTGCGCAGCTTGGGCAAACTGACGCAGCTCCGGCGGCGGTGCCCAGTCGCTGTTGGCCGTGGCGAACACACGCACTTCGCTCAGCGCCGCAGCGCGCTCGCCGTTGCGGTTGCAGCGGCCCGCCGCCTGGGCCACCGAGTCCAGGCCGGCCTCGGCGCGGTAGACGGTGGGCAGCGAGATGTCGACGCCGGCTTCGATCAACGAGGTCGACACGAGCCGGCAGGGTTCGCCGGCCTTGAGGCGTACCCGCACCTCGGCCAGCACCTCGCTGCGGTGTTTGGCGCACATCAGCGTGGTCAGGTGGCGCGCGCCGGGTTGGTCGGCAAGCGCCTGATACAGGGCGCGGGCGTGGCGGCGGTTGTTGACGATGCACAACACCCGATCAAGGTCGCGGAGCTGCGCCGCGAGCGCGTCATCATCAAGCGTCCCGACATGGCGCACGCGCACCCGCTCCAGCTTGCGGAACAGTTCCGGCGGGTTCGGGGCGAGTTCGCGCACGTTCTCCAATCCGCCGCGAAAATCCGGCGCGTTCAAGGCTGGCTGGGTGGCGGTGCACAGGACGATGCTGCTGCGGTAGTTGCGGGCCAGTTCGTCGATGGCGGCGACCGCCGGCCGCAGCAGCTTGAGCGGCAGGGTCTGCGCTTCGTCGAGGATGACCACGCTGCCGGCGATGTTGTGCAGCTTGCGGCATTGCGATGGGCGTGCGGCGAACAGGCTTTCGAAGAACTGCACGGCGGTGGTGACGATGATGGGGGCATCCCAGTTCTCCATCGCCAGCCGCAGCTTCTCGCGGGCCTGGTAGCGCTCGGCGTCCGATCGCGGAAGTGGCGCGGCGACGAAGGCGCTGTGGTGCTCCAGCACCGCCGCCTCTCCCAGATCGCCCAGCGCGGAACGGAATACCGCGGCGTTCTGCTCAACGATGCTGGTGAAGGGAATCACGAAGATCACCCTCCGCAGCCCATGCTTGATGGCGTGGTCGAGCGCGAAGGCCAGCGAGGCGAGCGTCTTGCCGCCACCGGTGGGCACCGTGAGCGAGAACAGACCGGGCGCGTGCTGCGCGGCTTGGCGCGTATGAGCGAGAATGTCCGCACGGACGCGATTGACGTCGGAGTCAGCGGCGAAGCCGGAAAGATGGGTATCGAGGCGCTCGCGCAAGGCTTGCAGGGAGGGGGCTTCGAGCGCGCGCGATGCGCTGCGGTCGTTGGGCTGACCGGGAAGGGCGATCTGATCGTAGAAGGCCTCGGTATCGAGGTAGTCCGCATCGACAAGGCAGGAGAACAGCATGCGCGCGAAGAACGCGAACTGAAACATGCCCAGATCTTTCTGTGGAACGAGTTTGGGTGGATTGGCTTGCTCGGGAAGCACGATGTCACGCCGCCAGTCGTCCTTCAGCGGCGGCAACCCAAGACCCTTCAGCCGGTCGCAAAGGGCCGTGCGTTCGTTTCCCTCGCTACCATTCGCCAAGCCGGCGTGATGGCCCGCGATGCCATAGGCGAGCAGCATGCCGATCGGTCCGAACCGCTCAACCGCGACCATTGCGCCACGGGTAGCGTGATCCACACGGATGGCATCTCCGGCTATGCGTCGCTGAAAGTCATCCGTGTACTTCCCGAGGTCATGCAGCAGGCCAGCCACCTGCGCGAGATCCTGCCCCCCGAAAACTCGGGCGTGATTCGCCGAAAGGGCACCGACATTGGTCAGGTGCTCAGAGAGCGACTGCCAGTCTGATTGGTCTTCCTTTGAGGTTGAGTGAGCGAAAAACACAATCTGTCTCCTCGCCTGCGTTCGTGCAATGGTACGCGAACGTCGTATGCGTAGTGACAGTATGCGTGTTCGATAGGCTCACATAGTGAGCCTGCTCTTTAATGATTTCGTTGCTGCCGCGTGTCGCGAGCAAATGCATTACCAGGGAATCGCAGCCCCTTTGTGATCGAAAAAACCGTCGCTGTCCTCTCTGTTGAGCCTTTCGATCACCTCGATGATCTCCGCCGCCGCCTGCTCCGTGGGTCGAACGTCCAGCCCGGTCTTCGCGAAGGATGTCGAGAGTTGGGTGTCGACCGTGCCGGGATGTAGTGCGATGCATATAGCGTCGGGCTTGCTGCGTGCGAGTTCTATGGCGGCGCAGCGGACGAACTGGTTGAGGGCAGCCTTTGAAGCGCGGTAGCTGTGCCAGCCGCCGAGGCGGTTGTCGCCGATGCTGCCGACGCGGGCGGAGAGGGTGGCGAACACCGATTTGCCTTTCTTGGGCAGCAGTGGCAGGAAGTGTTTCATCAGCAGCGCGGGGCCGACGGCGTTGATTGCGAAAGCGTGGGCCATGTGGGCGGGGTCGAGGTGGCGCAGGCTCTTCTCGGGCATGAAGCCGTTGCCGTGCAGGAAACCAGTCGCGTCGATAACTAGACGAAGCGCCTGGTTGCGCTGGCCGATGTGCAGGGCCGCGACTTCGATGCTGGCTTCGTCGGTGAGATCTACGGGCGGGGCACTGTGGCGCGACAGGCCGATGACGTCAGCGAAATGGCCGGTGGCTTGCAGCCGCGCGCACAGCGCGGCGCCCACGCCACCGCCGGCGCCGATGACGACTGCCAGGCCGTCGTAGGGGAAAGAGGAATGAGGCATGGTCGTCTTCCTGATTCTGGCCGAGGCGTGGGTCGTCGCCTGTGGATGCTGTGCTTACCGGTGTGTCGCGATTCGATTGGAACCGCGGGGGAAGATTCCCTTGCTTGCCGCAGCGGGTGGGTGAACCGGCTGCAAGCGGCATCCAGAACTTGCGATGTCGGTTTTCTTTACACCACGGGCCTTGGCTGTGGTTGTTGGCTTCAATTAGTACATTTGGATCAATGTCTTGTGGCTTCCGGTGCAGGGTTTGCTTGGGGTGCGCGCGAACGCAAAATCCAACGATAACGACCTGAGGAGACCCGACGATGATTCGCAGAGTCCTGATGCTTCTGTGCCTTGTGCTATGCCTGCCCAAGATGGCGTTGGCGGCCTACACGTCCTTGTTCGTATTCGGTGACAGTCTCAGCGACGGAGGTAATGCCTACACGTTGAGTGGCGGCGCGTGGCCGGATTCGCCTCCTTACGCTCAGCGCTTTACGAATGGGCCAACCGCTGCCGAGGTGCTGGCGGCGCAACTGGGAATCGCGGATTTCAAGCCCTCGGCTTTGGGCGGGACGAACTACGCAGTGGGTGGGGCAACGACTGGTGTCGGCAACTTCAACTACATCACGGGCAGCCCTGCCGGACTGCCTGCGACCATTGCGAGCACGGGGATGCAGGCGCAGCTGGCTTCTTTTGCGGACAACTGGTTTGCCGCTGGTATGGCGCAGCCGCTTTTCGATCCGGCGCGGTCGTTGTTCATGGTGTGGGGTGGGCCCAACGATTTCTTTCTGGGCCTCGGGCTGGGCGCCAATCCGGTGGACGTTCTGACTACCGCTGTCGGGAATATCGCGGGGATTGTCGGCACGTTGGCCGGTCTTGGGGCGGTGGATATTCTGGTACCCAATATGCCCAATCTGGCGACGACGCCGTTTGGACTCAGTCAGGACGAGCTCGCGCAGTCTCAGCTGGGTGCACTGTCAGCCGGGTTCAATACGGCACTTGCCCAGGCGCTGGGCGTGGTCGGAGGCTTGTTTCCGTGGGCCAACATCATTGAGTTCGATACCGCCGGCTTCTTTGCTGATTTGCTGGCGAGTCCGGCAGATTTCGGTTTCACGGACGTGATCACGCCTTGTTTCCTGATCGGCGCCTGCGATGGGTTCCTGTTCGTCGATGGCGTTCATCCAACCGCGCAAGCCCACTCGATTCTGGGCCGCGCTTTTGCGCAGGCAGTGCCGGAACCCGCGACCTCCGCGCTGATCATGCTGGCGTTGCTTGGCCTGTTGGCCACGAGGCGCGGCCGCGTTGCGCGTCAGGCGGTCTCGTAACCCGCCTCCTCGATAGCGGCGCGTACGTCAGCCTCGGACACGAAACTGCTGTGTTCGATGCTTGCAGCGCCGGTGTCGAGGGAGATTTCCAGATAACCGATGCCGGGCAGGTCCTGGATGGCGTTGGTGACCAGGCGCAGGCATTGTTCGTCGCGCATGCCCTTGATGGTGAGTTCGGTCATCGGCATGGGGTACGTCTCCTTGAGTTGGGTGTGGATGAGGGTCGTGGTAGCGTGCTGCACCGATGGCGGCGGGAATGGTCTGCGCCATCGGTGGTCGCAATGGCTTTTACGACGGAGGATTTCACATGGCAACAGTGGTGGTGACCGGCGCAAGCCGTGGCATTGGTCTGGAGTTGTGCCGCCTGTACCAGAATCGCGGTCACAGTGTGGTGGCCGTGTGCCGCAGCGCGACGGCTGAGTTGAATGCGCTTGGCGTGGAGGTCATCGAGGGCATCGATGTGGCGGCGACCGATGCGGGTGTCCGACTGGCCGCAGCGCTGGCCGGGCGGCGGGTCGATGTGCTGATCAATAATGCCGGGGTGTTCGGGAACAACACGCTGGGCGAGATCGATTTCGACGATGTGCTGCGCCAATACACGGTGAACGCGTTGGCGCCACTGCGCATCACCGAAGCCCTGCTGCCGTTGCTGGGCGAGGGCAGCAAGGTGGCGATGATTACCAGCCGCATGGGCTCGATCAGCGATAACGGTTCGGGCGCGTATTACGCCTACCGGATGAGCAAGGCGGCGCTCAATGCGGCGGGTGTGAGTCTCGCCCGGGATCTGGCGCCGCGTGGCATTGCGGTGGCCTTGCTGCACCCGGGTTTCGTGCAGACGCGGATGGTCGGCTTCGCAGGCGACATTACCCCGCAGCAGGCCGCCGAGGGTCTCGCAGCGCGCATCGATGAGCTGGAGCTGAAGAACAGCGGTTGCTTCCGCCATTCCAATGGGCAGAATCTGCCCTGGTGAGCCATTGGCCCGGCCATCAGGTATCCGAGGCGAGCTCACATAGGTGTCATCCACCTTCGAGGAGCGGCGCTTCGGGTGCACCAACCTGAGTATGCATGGGCGCTTCAGCGAAACTTCAGCCACGAGTGTCCAGCAGCTTTTCCAGGGCGTCGATGTCGCTGACCGGCGGCAGGCAGTGGTGCCCTCGGCAGAGCCAGGCGGTGGCTGACTCGACTGCCGGTTTGTCCAGCGCGGGCGGCAGGTCGGGCGTGCCGGTCGGCAGGGTGAATACCATTGCATCGGGCTGATGGCGGGTGGCGAGGCGACGCTGCCAGCCAGCGATGGCGTGCTGCGGTCCGCGCAGCACGATGACCGCAGGCGGCGCCAGTCGCTCGGCCAGCGCCAGTGCAAGGCTGGAAGCCCCCGAAGGGTTGCGGGCAAGCGCGCCATAGAAGGCCTGCAGACAGCGTTCGGCCGCATCGAGATAGCGGGTTTCGCCGGTGAGATGGCCGAGTCTGGCGAGCACCCGTGCTGCGACGCCGTTGCCGGCCGGTGTGGCGTTGTCGTGCATCGGTTTGGGGCGCTGGATCAGGTGTTCGTGGTCATGCCGAGTAAAGAAGAAGCCGCCGCCGGCGCGGTCTTCGAAGTTGTCGAGCAAGGCGTCGGCGAGATCTTCGGCGAAGACCAGATCCTCCGGGTCGAATCGCGTCTGCATCGCCTCGATCAGGCCCTCGATCATGAACACATGGTCGTCAAGATAGGCGTTGAGCCGGCCCTCGCCGCCGGCGCTGGTGGCGTAGAGGCGTTCGTCCCGCCAGTGGTGGTTGCGGATGAATGCGATCGCGTCGCGCGCGCTGGTGGCCCAGTCGTCGCGGTCGAATACCCGTGCGGCGCGCATCATCCCTGCGATGGTGAGCCCGTTCCAGCTGGTCAGGATCTTGTTGTCTAGCCCGGGGGGTACCCGCATTGCGCGTTTGGCGAACAGCCGCTCGCGGGCGTCGGCGAGCCGTCGGGCGGCCTCGTCAGGCGTGATGTCGAGCTGGGTCGCGACCTCGTCCAGGGGCATTGCCACTGTCAGATGCCAGTGCCGATGTTCGAAATTGGGTGCAGCGTTCAGGCCCCAGTGGAGGTCCACCACCGAGAACAACTCGGGTGTCAGCTGGGCTGAAATTTCGTCGCGGTCCCACACGTAGAAGCGCCCTTCGACTCCTTCGGAGTCGGCGTCCAGCGAACTGCAGTAGCCGCCGTGTCGGTCCTGCATTTCGCGCATCAACCATTCCGCCGTTCGCTCGGTGATGTCGCGGTAGAGTGGCTGGCCACTTACCTGCCAGGCTTCGGCGCAGAGACCGAGCAGCGGGCCGTTGTCGTAAAGCATCTTCTCGAAATGCGGGATCTGCCAGCGGTCGTCGGTGCTGTAACGGTAGAAGCCGCCGCCGAGCTGGTCGAAGAGGCCGCCCTCGGCCATGCAGGCGAGGGTGTGTAGAACGATGTCGCGGGCGTGTTCGTCGCCGCAACTGTGCCAACGGTGCAACAGGAACTCCAGATCCGTGGGATGCGGAAACTTGGGCGCCTCGCCGAATCCACCGAAGCGCTGGTCGTAGGCGGCCGAGAGCCGGTCACGCAGGTCGGCCAGTGGTGCCGGGCCGAAGTCCGAATGGTGCGAGCCGGCGCCGGGCGAGGCGGCACGAGCCAGGGCCGCACGCACGGCGGCGTTCTGTTCTTCGATGTCCCGCCTTCTGTTGCGCAGGGTCTCTGCGACATGCTCCAGGAGATCTGCAAAGGCGGGCAGGCCGTGGCGTGGTGTCTTCGGGAAATAGGTGCCGCCGAAAAAGGGTGTGCCGTCCGGTGTGAGAAACATCGTCAGAGGCCAGCCGCCGCTGCGCTGGGTGAGCATGTGATGGGCGCTCTGGTAGATCTGGTCGATGTCCGGCCGCTCTTCGCGGTCGACCTTGATGTTCACGAACAGGCGGTTCATGACTTCGGCAGTGCGCGCATCCTCAAAGCTCTCGTGCGCCATCACGTGGCACCAGTGGCAGGCGGCGTAGCCTACGGACAGCAGGATGGGGCGGTCGAGCCGTCGGGCGAGCTCGAGCGCCTCCTGACACCAGGGCCACCAGTCGACCGGGTTGTCGGCGTGCTGAAGAAGGTAGGGCGAGGTTTCGTGCGCGAGTCGGTTGGGCATGCTGGAGGCTCCTGCACGGCACCGGGTTTCGGGAGTGTTTGAACCCATCCTCCTCCCAGCCTCCCCCTTGAAGGGAGAGGGGCCGTCACCGGGCGGCGTACTAGATACGTGCGATTCAGGTGCCTCAACTCTAGCGCAGTCCGGCGCGAATAGTCGACTAATTTAATCGGATAAGATTACGAAAAAAAACGCGCCTGAAAAGGCGCGTTCGCAGTCGCTGATGCCGCGCCGGTGTTCGGCGCGGCTGTTGGTGTCAGACTTCGCTGACGCTTGGCAGGCCGGACAGTGCCATTGCCAGTTCGGCCTCGTCGTAGCTGTCGTCCACCAGATTGCCGCTGAAGTAGTTGGTGTAGGCCGCCATGTCGAAGTGGCCGTGGCCGCACAGGTTGAAGAGAATGACCTCGGACTTGCCCTCGCGCTTGCAGCGCAGCGCCTCTTCGATTGCGCCCTTGATCGCGTGGTTGGCCTCGGGAGCTGGCACGATGCCTTCTGCGCGGGCGAACAGCACGCCGGCTTCGAAGCACTGGGTCTGGTGGTAGGCCACTGCCTCCATCAGACCGAGTTCCTTCAGATGCGACACCAATGGCGCCATGCCATGGTAACGCAGGCCGCCGGCGTGGAAGCCCGGCGGGGTGAAGGTGGAGCCGAGGGTGTGCATCTTGGTGAGCGGCGTCAGGTGTGCAGTGTCGCCAAAGTCGTAGGCGTACTTGCCGCGGGTCAGCGACGGGCAGGCAGCCGGTTCGACCGCGACAATGCGCGGCTTCGGGCCGCCACGCAGGCCGGCGCCGATGAACGGGAAGGCGATGCCGGCGAAGTTGGAGCCGCCGCCGGTGCAACCGACGACCACGTCAGGATAGACGTCTGCCATCTCGAGCTGCTCCATCGCCTCGATGCCGATGATCGTCTGGTGCAGCAGCACGTGGTTGAGCACGGAGCCGAGCGCGTAGTTGGTGTCGGCGTTCTTTGCGGCGATTTCCACTGCTTCGGAGATCGCGATGCCGAGGCTGCCGGGGTGGTCCGGGCGCTGGGCGAGCACCGAGCGGCCGTACTCGGTTTCGGTGGACGGCGACGGCAGGCAGCGCGCGCCGTAGGTTTCCATGACCGCGCGGCGGTAAGGCTTCTGGTCGTACGACACGCGCACCTGGAACACGGTGACGTCGATGCCGAACACGCCACCGGCGAAGGACAGCGAGGTGCCCCACTGGCCTGCGCCGGTCTCGGTGGACAGGCGCTTGATACCGGCCTGCTGATTGTAGAAGGCCTGCGGGATGGCGGTATTCGGCTTATGGCTGCCGGCGGGGCTCACGCCTTCGTACTTGTAGAAGATCTTGGCCGGGGTACCGAGGGCTTCCTCCAGGCGACGGGCACGGTACAGCGGAGCCGGGCGCCACAGCTTGTAGATCTCGCGCACTGGTTCGGGGATTTCGACCTCACGCTCGGTGGTGACCTCCTGCATGATGAGTTCCATCGGGAACAGCGGCGCGAGATCGTCCGGACCGATGGGCTGCATCGTGCCCGGATGCAGCACCGGTGGCAGCGGCTTGGGCAGGTCCGCCTGGATGTTGTACCAGTGCTTCGGGATGCGATTCTCGGGCAGCAGGAATTTGATCTGATCGCTCATCTACGTGGGTCCCCTTTGGTGCCCGGGGCGACAAACCCCGGTCGGCCTATCGGCCTGATCGTGTGAAACCGCAATCTTGCACCAGACCGGGACGTAACGGAACCCAATACCTTTCCCTTCATGGTCAGCCAATGCCCTTTGCTGTATGGTGAAAGACCAGATTCGCTGTCAGTCTCGGGCTGTTTGCGGATTTTTTTCAACAGCAAGAGGAAACAGAATCATGAGTGAAGCGAAGAAGGGCGACACCGTACAGGTTCATTACTCCGGCACGCTGTCGGACGGCACGGTGTTCGACTCGTCGGCTGGCCGCGACCCGCTGCAATTCACCCTTGGAACCGGGCAAGTCATCCCCGGCTTCGATCAGGCGGTCGAGGGGCTGAAGGTCGGTGACAAGACCACCACCACGATCCCGTCGGACCAGGCCTATGGGGCGCATCATCCGGAGGCGGTGCTCACCGTGCCGGTCGGCCAGCTTCCGCCAGGGCTGAATCCGTCGGTTGGCCAGAACCTGCAGATGCAGGGACAGGACGGCCAGCCGATCCCGGTGCGGGTGACCGAAGTCACTCAGGAGAGTGTCACTATCGACGCCAACCATCCGCTGGCCGGCAAGGACCTGACCTTCGAGATCGAGCTGGTCGCGGTCGGCTGAGCTGTTTTCGCGCGGCTTTTCAGCCGTTGCGGTAGCGCTCGAGTGCGCGTGCCAGTCTGGTACGCGCCTCATCGCGTAACTCCGCCGGGCCAAGAACTTCCACGTCCGGCCCGTGGCGGAGAATCTCCATCAGGATTTCACGCGGGTCCGAGTACGGCACTTCCAGCAGGATGCCGCCGTTTTTCTCTTCGCGCATGCGTTGCTCGGGATGCCAGATCTCCTTGCCCACCCAGGGTGCGACGTCGGCCGAGAAGCGAAGCTCGGCCAGCTTGCGGCCAGGTCCGGTGATGATGCCGAAGACCATGCCGACTGCGTTCTGTAGCACGTCGGGTGACACCTCATCGGCTGCATCCGTGCTCGCACGGGCGTCCAGCATTGCATCAAGCGCGAAGGTTCGCAGACCGCGTGCCTTGTGGCACCACGCGAGCAGATACCAGTTTTCCCGGTAGTGGAGCAGCTGTTGCGGCGACACTTCGCGCTGCGAGGTCGTCCCCCGGCTGCGGGTGTGATAGTCGACTTCCAGCCGCCGGCGTTTCATGGTCGCCTGCGCCACCGTGTCGAAACAAGGCGGGGCGCTGCGGCGGTTGGCCGAGTGCAGGATGCGCACCCGACGCGAGACTTCGGCCGGATCGTCTGCGGCGGTGCCCAGCATCAGAGCGATCCGGGTCATCAGCCCGCTGATCTGTTGCGACAGGACGCCGGGTTCCATGCCGGCGGCGAGCTGCTGCATCATCAGCAACGCGTAAATCTCCGAAGGGTTGAACCACATGCCGCGGATGCCGTAACGGTCCGCCGCATCATCGCGCGGGCCGTCGAGCCGGTAGCCGCCTGGTGCGCCGCCCTCGGCACGTTGCCAGGCGATGGGCGCACCGAGCCGGTCCCGAAGATAGTCCAGATCGCGCTTGAAGGTGGCGCGCGACACCTCAAGTTCGTCCAGAAACCGGGCGAGCGGCACAGGCTGGCGAGCGTCTTCGAGCATGCGCACGATGCGGTACAGGCGTTCGGTCTGGCTCATGGCGTCGGATGGGCGGTTTCGATGGAAACCATCCTACCTGCTGTCAGGCTCATGTAGTGAGCCAGTGGTCGTTGCACACTCGGTTCATCCCAGACGAAAGACAAGGAGATGTGCCATGAAGCACGACGACCCGATCCCCGCCGCGCTGACCACATGCATCGGTCTGCTCTCGCTGCCGATCGCCTTTCAGCTCGCGGCCACGGTCGCACATCGCATGCCAGAGGGTTTCTGGCTGCTGATGGTGCTGAGCATCTGGGCCAGTCTTGCAGTCGGTCTGCTGACGCTGGCGTTCTTCGTGCGTGCCGCCATTGCGTTGATATTTCGCAAGCGCGTTCAACGTGGCTGGGCGTCTTCGCAGTGGCGCGTGTTGGGCTAGCAGCTTGCGCCCGGACTGTCGCATCGCGCTGGGTTCGCCGCTTACGCGGCTCCTACAGGGTGTGGAGGCGTTTGTGGTTCGGGTGGGAGCGGCGTGAGCCGCGAACGGCTGCGGTGACAAGCGCACGTGCGCCCACCTTTGGCGCTTGCGTTCGCGGCCACACCGCGCCGGCCGGGGATGGACCGGAGTCCATTCCCGGCCGGTCGCGGGATCAGGCGGTGGCGGCTTCGGCTTCCGCGGTTTCCGGTGTGCTGCGGATCAGGTGGTCGAAGGCCGACAGTGCCGCCTTGCTGCCTTCGCCCATGGCGATGATGATCTGCTTGTACGGCACCGTGGTGCAGTCACCAGCGGCGAAGATGCCCGGCGCCGATGTCTGGCCCTTGGCGTCGACCACGATCTCACCGAAGCGCGACAGCTCGATGGTTCCCTTCAGCCAGTCGGTGTTGGGCAGCAGGCCGATCTGCACGAACACGCCTTCAAGCGCGACGGTGTGCGACTCGCCGCTGGCGCGGTCGGTGTAGACCAGGCCGTTGACCCGCTGACCGTCGCCGGTCACTTCGGTCGTCTGGGCGTTGGTGACGATGGTCACGTTGGGCAGGCTGCGCAGCTTGGCCTGCAGCACTGCGTCGGCGCGCAGGGTGTCGGCGAACTCGAGCAGCGTGACCTTGCCGACGATGCCGGCGAGGTCGATCGCGGCTTCGACGCCCGAGTTGCCGCCGCCGATCACGGCCACATGCTTGCCCTTGAACAGCGGGCCGTCGCAGTGCGGGCAGTAGGCCACGCCGCGGCCGCGATATTCCTGCTCGCCGGGCACGCCGAGCTCACGCCACCGGGCGCCGGTGGCGAGAATCACGGTGCGGCCCTTCAGCACTGCGCCGTTGGTCAGCGTGACTTCCGCGTAACCGCCGGGGTTCGCGGCAGGCTTGAGCGATTCGGCACGTTGCAGGTTCATCACGTCGACCTCGTACTGCTTGACGTGCTCTTCCAGCGCGGCGACCAGCTTCGGCCCTTCGGTTTCCTTTACCGAGATGAAGTTTTCGATGGCCATGGTGTCCATCACCTGGCCGCCGAAACGCTCGGCGACGATACCGGTGGCGATACCCTTGCGGGCCGCATAGATCGAAGCGGCTGCACCGGCCGGGCCACCGCCGACGATGAGTACGTCGAACGGGTCCTTCTCGGAGAGCTTGGCGGCGTCACGCGCGGCGGCACCGGTATCGACCTTGGCGAGGATCTCCTCGAGGGTCATCCGGCCCTGGCCGAAGGCTTCGCCGTTGAGCAGAATGGTCGGCACCGCCATGATGTTCTTCTCGGTGACTTCAGCCTGAAACACGCCACCGTCAATCATGCTGTGGTGGATGCGCGGGTTGAGCACTGCCATCAGGTTCAGCGCCTGGACCACATCCGGGCAGTTGTGGCACGACAGCGAGATGTAGGTCTCGAACACCAGATCGGTGTCGAGCGCCTTGATGGCTTCGATCTGGTCGGCCTCGACCTTGGGCGGGTAGCCGCCGGCCTGCAGCAGCGCGAGCACAAGCGAAGTGAATTCGTGGCCCATGGGCAGTCCGGCAAAGCGGATGCCCATGTCGGTGCCTGCGCGCGACACCGAGAAGGACGGCACGCGCTCGCCTTCGGTGGGGCGGCCTTCGACCAGGCTCACCTTGTCCGACAGCGCGTCGATATCCTTGAGGAGTTCGAGCGTTTCGGCGGACTTGGGCTGATCGTCGACAAACGCGACCAGCTCGACCGGCTCGTTGATGCGCTCGAGCAGGGTTTTCAGTTGCGCCTTCATGTTTGCGTCAAGCATGGCGGACTCCTTGATTGATAATCGTTATTCTCTGTGGGGCTGGGGGGCGCTAGCAGCCTGTCGGACTTGAGCGATCGTCGCTCGCGAGGTGGGAAAGCGAGGCCAGATTCGTTCGTTTTTGAGGCGCATAGTGGTTCTATGCAACGAAAAAACGGGCGAATATGGACCGCTTCTCCCACTGGCGCAGCAGATCAGCCTCAAGTCCGACAGACTGCTAGGGCGTTCTCGGCTCATTCAGCAAGGTCGCACGCGGCGGCGTTCCTGGATGAACCGCGCGGCCGGCGGGGCCGGCCGCGTGATTCGCCCTGGGGAGGCCCCAGGGCACGCAGAAGCTCGATCAGATCTTGCCGACCAGGTCCAGCGACGGAGCCAGGGTCTTCTCGCCTTCCTTCCACTTGGCCGGGCACACTTCACCCGGGTGGGAGGCGACGTACTGGGCAGCCTTGAGCTTGCGGACGGTTTCGCCGACGTCACGGGCGATGGCGTTGTCGTGGATTTCGACGGTCTTGATCACGCCTTCCGGGTTGATCACGAAGGTGCCGCGCAGGGCCAGGCCTTCTTCCTCGATATGCACGCCGAAAGCACGGGTCAGCTGGTGGGTGGGGTCGCCGATCAGCGGGAACTGGGCCTTGCCGACAGCGGGCGAGGTCTCATGCCACACCTTGTGCGAGAAGTGGGTGTCGGTGGTCACGATGTAGACCTCGGCACCGGCTTCCTTGAACGCGGCGTAGTTGTCGGCGGCGTCTTCGATCTCGGTCGGGCAGTTGAAGGTGAAGGCGGCCGGCATGAAGATCATGACGGACCACTTGCCCTTCAGGTTCTCTTCGCTGACCTGGATGAACTTGCCGTTGTGGAAAGCGTTGGCCTTGAACGGCTGGACTTGGGTGTTGATCAGGTTGCTCATACAGTTACTCCTTAAGGTCTCGGTTGAACAAACGTGAAAAATCGTTTGATGCGTCGCATCATACCGAGCGGCCTTTCATTGGTGAAATGAATTTGAAAGATCGGTGCGATAGAAAAATACAATCCAGGTCTTCTTGACGCTGCAACGCAAAAGAGAGTGTGTGCAATCACGGCCCGGTGGGCCATGGTTCAGCCATTGCGTTTGCTCAGCTCTCACAACGCTCCAAATAGCGTGCTTCGCAGTCCGCACGTCAATTCTGGATCATGCTGCTCGAGTCCGTTGCAGTGGCCGCATCCACAGTTGTCGGTGGGGCAGGTGGACGCTTCGGAGATTGCGCCGCAGCAGGCTGGCTTGCTCACGCAGTAAGGGCAGGTCAAGGGTCTCCACACTCCGGATCTTTCCCCACGACGATGCCTGAGATGCCCGGGAATGTGCATCTGCAGCAGCGGTTCGTCGCCGGGTTGTGCTGGCGCGCAGGGTCTCAATCGCGACTTGTCGCGATCAGGTCACGTGATGGCGTCGGCACCTCGGAAGCTGTGCCGATGCGGCCGATACCCGGCAGCTTGAGCGCAGGCGGCGAGAGGTCGATCCCGGCGCTCAGGCCGAGTAGATTGATCTCCAGCCCTTCCTCGGGCGCGAAGATGAAACCGAACAGACCGCTCACCGACAGCTGCACCCCACTACCGCTCGGCGCAGAGGAGAACCAGGCGCCGTCGGGCAGGTAATCCTTGCCGATTGCCGTTGGTGGGAGGTCGATGCTCAACTCCGGCACCGCACGCCCGAGGTAGGCGACGAAGGTGTTGCTGTTGGGCCCCGGCCAGAGCCGGTAGTGATTATCGTAGGGATATTCGGCAGAGGCGTGGTGCAGTCGAGTGATCAGGGCGTCGATCTCGTCGCCGCCGCGCACTTCTCGCAACAACGTGGGCTTGGCGCCGTACCAGTAGGCATCCGGGATGCCACCCTCGCTCACGCGAACCGCGCGACCGCCCCTGCCGACGCTGAAGCCGACCACCTCGAAGCGAGTCCAGGTGTCGGCATGCTGGGGTTTCGCAGCAATCCAGGTGTGAACGCCGAATGCGCCCCGCCAACGGAAGGCGCGCGCGGCGTAGACGTGTATCACCGCTTCGGGGGTGACCCCGGGATCGGGTGCCAGGCCGGCGGTGTCGCGCCGGGCGGTGCGCCAGTCCGAAGCCTGTTCGCCGTCGGCGTAGTGCGCGGTGAGTGCGTAGCCCAGTGGCAGGAAGAACACCATGACGACTGCGATCAGCAGTCTGAACGGCCACCGGCGGCTGGATAAGGTTGGTGTGTCGGGCATGCGAACAGGTCGATGAGTGCGTGGATGTTAGTCGGTCGCCCGGACGATTGGTTCGGAGGACGCTTGAACGCACTCTAACGAGTCAGGCGCAGCCCCTTTCTGCACAGCCTTGGTGCAGAAAGGGCGTGTCTGTAACGCAAACATGCAGGTCTTGCGCTTGGCACGCATCATGCAGGGTGATTCAAGCACCGAAGGAGACCTGGAGAATGATGATGGCAATACACAGCGAGAGCGATATGCAGCGCATCATGCAGACGCCGAACGTGCTCGGCTACGTTCACTGTTCATCGAGCGGGGAGGTGCTTGAGCGAGAGGGGCGCGAGGTCGAATCCCTCGCAACCGTACTCGGGCACTTCGTCAGGCTTAGCGGACAGTTGGGCGCGTCGTTCGGCGCGGACGGTTTTCATCAGGCCCGGATTCAGGGCAAGCCGATCACCGTGTTGTGCATGCCCTGCAATGACGGCGCGATCGGCGTCGTGCTCGACTCGCGAGCGCACGTCCCCGAGGTTGCGTTGTCCATGCGTCGGATTATGGATGGGCACTGACCAACGGTGTTGCCTTTGGCTCACGGCGTCGGCAAGCTTGCAGCATGAGGGTATTGACCGAAACCGCTTGTCGGGTCTGTGGCGAAGAACAAATGCGGGATCTCGTGAGCGTGGGCGAACTGCGCTATCTGCGCTGCGATGCATGCGAGGCGACTCTGCTGGCATCTGCACACCTGCTTGAAGCCGACGCCGAACTTGCCTTCTACCTCACCCATCGCAATGACGCGGATGATGCCGGTTACCGCGCCTTCCTGGCGCGCCTCGTCGAGCCATTGCGGATGCAACTGGCGCCAGGCAGTATCGGACTGGACTACGGCTGCGGTCCGGACTCGGCGCTCGCCGCGATGCTCGAGGAATTCGGTCATCGGGTGATCAGTTACGACCCGTTCTTTGCCCCGGATGCGTCGGTACTCGAGCGAAGATACGATTTCGTCGCGTGTACAGAGGTCATCGAGCATTTTCATCAACCGGCCGATGAGTTCGCCCGCTTAGACCGGATGCTCGAACCCGGCGGCGTGCTGGCACTCATGACGTGCTTCCAGACCGACGACGCGCGCTTCCCCAATTGGCACTATCGCCGGGACCCCACCCATGTGGTGTTCTATCGCGAGCACACCTTGCGCAGGCTTGCCGACATTCACGGATGGTGTTGCGAGATTCCCGGCAAGGATGTGGCCCTGATGCGCAAACCCGTCGCTGACGCGACGATCAGCCGTCCGATTCGAACTCGAACACGCCGGTGATCTCCTCGAACACCATGCGCAAGCGCCATCGCCCCTCGGAGGGCAGGTCGGCGCTGGCGATATAGCTGCCCGGCCCGGTCACCTGGTGCGTCAGACGCATCGGGGGAACGTCGTCGCGTTCGACCTTGTCGAGTTCCAGGTAGAAGTCCACCGAGCGCG
>NZ_WTVM01000050.1 GCF_012910885.1 Azoarcus taiwanensis
CCGCGGCAACTCCTATCGCCTCAAGGAGAAGCTCAAATCCGGACTCGTCCGCTCATTTGACGAGCAAACCCAACCGGGTGGGGAAATTTGAATTACCACACTGGGGAAAATTCGCTTGCCCTTGACACTGCCGCACGCGCAACGTCATCGCGGGCGATGTTCGCGAGCTCGCCTTCACCCGCAGCGGTGTACCAAACCCCTGACTGCAGCGCCTGCGGGATCGAATGGAACCAATTCTCGAAGTACCAGTGGTTTCGAAGCACGGTCCACCCAGGAAGCGCACTGGCGGCGAGCGCAGCTTCCGACTCAGCGTGGTCTGGGGCGAAGCTCACGAGCGACCCGGTGGGATCGGGCATTGACGTATAGACGACGTGGGAAGCTCCAGCTTGGACGGCGCCCATGATCGCCCTGCGGTGCTGCGCCAACCGTACCCCATGTGGGCCGGCTTCAGAGCTGATGACCAAGATGCGCGATGCGTCGCGGAACGCTGTGGCAAGGGTATCAACATCGTCAGCGAAGTCAGCAGTCCGCACATCAACTCCAAGCGATGCAAAATCGGAGACCGCTTCGGGCCTACGAGTCGTAGCGATCAAGCGATCCGGCGGAACTTGCAGCGTATTCAGAAGATGATGGAGGACGCGGCGACCAAGTTGGCCGGATGCGCCAGAAACGAGGAGTTTGGGGCCAAGATTCATGATGTGGTGGTGTGCGGGTAGTTGCTTAAGAGCGGCCTCATCATCCCCGTCCGGGTCTTACCGAACACTTACCGGAAGCCGATCCCGATCCTCTGACACCCATGGCATCACCTGCTTATTCCACGCTGGTGCCTGAACTGCCACGCGACCGACTGTCCGCTTACTATGGCCGACACCTGCTGCCCCAGGCTTTGCTCGACCACTGGCTTCCACGGCACCAAACTGAATCCCCTGCCGTCATCGAGCATCGCGTAGCGCCCGCTGGCAAGCATGACGCTGCGCCGATACGTGCCAGCTACCCGCTGGCCGTTGATCACTGGACGATGCTTCAACCCGCTTTCAGCGGCAATGTTCTTTGCGGCTTGCTCCAGTTCGCGCCCGCGCAGCGTAGCCAGCAGGTTGTGTGCAAGGACGACGCGCTGCCCGCGATGCTCAGCCAGTCCTTGTTCGGCCAGAAAGTCGGCGCGCTGACGTAGCGCGTCCTTGACCTCGCTGCCAAAGCCCAAGTCCCCCAGTCCCTTGCCACCGCCGATCAACTGCTGATCCAACCAAGTCGCACCGATTACGCGGGCCTGCCGATCAATCGTCAGGTGCGATTTCAGTTCCACGGCCACGCCGCCGCCCAGGCGCTGCGCGTCGTACTGACGGCCTTGCTCAGCAAGGTCGCCGGGCACGCGCCAGACGCCTTCAGCCTCACGCTCCACGATGCCGGCACGGCGCAGGGCTTCGAGCCGACGCACATGTGCCGCCACCACCTCACGCGGATCGCTGTTCGGTGGAGCCTCACGTTGCGCAACGGCCAAATGGTGATCGGTGCGGTACACGCCATCGACTGCCAGCGCAGCGATGTTCCGATCGGCTACGCGCACGTTGGTCGAACGTTTCACCTCCACCACGGCGCCGGTCGGGTACTGTTCCAGCTCCGAGCGCGGTGGCAGCATGACGTAGTGCGCCTTGCCGTCGATGCCATCGACGATCAGATAGCCCTTGTCGTACAGCTCGTCGGCCAGTCCCTTGGCAGCTACGCGGCCTACGATGTTGCGGCCATCCCCGCCTAGCTGAAACACGGCCAGCTCGCGCTGCTTCCCGCTCATGGCGCGCTGCATGGTGCGGATAATGTCGCCACGCTCACCCATGGCTCGCAGCGTAGGTTCGGCGTCTGCGTGGATGGCCCATGTGCCGGGTTGCTGCTCGGTTGCCAAGCCCATGCGCTGCAAGCGTTGTAGGCGGCCGATCAGCAACTTCCGCTGGCGTTGCAGCCGGGGTGCCGCCAGCGTCTCCGGACGTACAAGACCGTCCACTGCCACGCGCTGCAAGGTGCGATCCAAACTCGTCCACCGCTCCTGGTCGAGCTCGCGCTCCATGGTGCGTTGGATCTCCAGCTCGGTACGCGGCCCCAGCCATTCGGTCGCCAGTTCTGCGGCCCGGTGGCGCATCCCCTCGGCGATGTAGTCGCGGGAGATGATGAGGTCTTTGCCGGTGTCGTCCTTCCCTCGTAGGACGAAGTGCGTGTGCGGGTTGTCGGTGTTCCAGTGATCCACCGCCACCCAGTCCAGTCGTGTGCCCAGGTCGGCCTCCATGCGCGCCATCAGGTGCCGGGCGTAGGTGCGCAGATCGTCGAGCTGTTCGGCATCCTCCGGCGAGACGATGAAGCGGAACTGGTGCCGATCCTCGCGCCCGCGCTCCTCGAAAGCGGCAGTGTCCGCCGCGTCGGTTGTCGGGCCGTAGGCATAGCCCGGACCTCCCTGGCGGTCAACCCCTTCGCGCTCGATGTAGCGCAGGTGCGCGGCGGTCGAACGCGGCCCGGCCTTGGATAGATTGACCAGCCGCGCCTTGATCGTGACGCGCCTGGCGTTGGGCGTGAGTGAGGCCCCGGCGAAGCGGGCCGCAACGTGGCCTCGCCCCAGCCGAGAACCAGGTCGATAGCCAACTTTGCCGACCACCTTGCCGAGCTTGGCACCGGCCTTGTTGGTCTGGCGCAGCACCTTGTTGATGAAGGCTTCGCCCCGCTGTTTCGGAGTGCCAGGACGCACCCGGAAATGATCGTCGTCGTGCTTGCTCATGGGGTGCCTCCATCCAAGGCCAGCGCAGCCAGGCGGGTGAAGCACGCGCTTCCGCCAATGCGGATGCAGCGTTGCGCACTCTCGCGGCACGCTGCTGCCCCTTGGCGCGTGCCGCGCCAACCCCACGTGCAGACAAGGCTTTGAAGCGGCTGAGTGCTGCGACCTTTTATCTTGCCTTCCGCCTTTGCCCTTCGCTTCCGCTCCGGGCGTCGGCGGCCCGGCGGCGGTGTGCTGCCCGCAGCCAGCCCGCCGGCGAACTCGGCCACGGCCATCGGTCGGGCGCGTTCGAGGCAAGACGCCTGTACGTGGGATGACAGCGCCGTAGGCTGCGCCAAGTGCGGCGCGGATGCGTCCGCACTGCACGCGCGATGACACGGCAACTGCCAGCAGGGCGACACGCCGGATGGCACGATGAAGCGCAGCGAATCGGTGGCCATCATCAGCGCGTCTCCAGCCAGACCGGATGCGCGACGCCGAGCACGGCGGATGTGCGCACCGGGCCGAAGTAGCGGCTGTCGAACGACGCCGGGTTGGTCACGCTCAAAAGGAACAGCTCGCCTGGTTCGAGACGGCGGCACTGCTGCCAGGATGGCAGCGGGCGACCGAAGCGGTCGGCGGGAAAGACGGCTGCCACCGGCACGCCGTCGATGCGCACGCTGTGGCCGACGATGCACACTTCCTGCGGCGTCACCGCGCCCACCCGCTTGAGCAATGGAATACGCGCCGGCAGATAGCCGCGTTGCGCGGCCAGTGCTGCGGCGTCGGTCGGCAGTGATACGAGCACGATGCTGCCCACGGACAACGGACGTGGCAGCAAGTCAGTCCGGTGGTCGATCGGTTCGATGCGATACCAGCCGACCGCCACGCTGTCGGACGGGTTGTAGACCAGGCGCGGCAACGGCCGCATGTGGTCAGGAAGGAAGGACACCCAGGCCAGCGCAGCGAAGCCGCAGCCGGACAGCCCCGCCAGCACGATGCGAGCGCGCACGCGCGAACGAGGACGCGGCGCCGTTTCCGTGGCGTTGGCGGACGTGGAAACGGTCGTCATGGAAGTGCCCTCCCAGCTAGCCAGGCGGCGTGCCTTTCAGCGGTGTACGCTGGCAGTGGCAGGCGCGCAGCGAGCCGGTTGCCGAGCGTGCGCCAGTACACAGGCGAAACGTCGATGGTGGCGATACCCAGCGCTTCGATGGCGTCGATCTGAGCCAGCACAGCGCGCACGGTCGGTTCGCCCTCGGCGTGCAGCAGCAAGCGCGCGCCTGGCAGCACACCGGGGATGCGCTGCGCCGCGTCCAGCGGCGTGCAAGCCTGCATCACCATGAGCTGCCAGCGGATCGTGCCGTAGTCGTTTGCATGCCAGCGGATGCGGCAGAACATCGCGCCGGGCGAGAACATCGCGACGCGACGCCAGCGGTCGATCCGGATGGTGCGTATCGGATCGCCGAACCGCAGGTAGAGGTCGATGCGCTGCTCGACGTGGGCGAGCGATACGCGGGTCAGCGGTGCGGCGCCGGCCCTTCCAGCGAGAACAGCGAGAGGCGGAGTGACCGCAGGTGACGTGGCGGGCATTGCCGCCAAAGCGTGAGCGTTCATGGCGTGTTCTCCGAAAATTCGCGCTCCAGCAAGCCGCGCAGAAGTTCGGCCACGGTCACGCCTTGCGTGAAAGCAGAAACCTTGATGCGCGCACGCATCGCAGGCGTGATGTCGAGGGTCAGGCGTGCGGTGTAGAGATCGCCTTTCTGCAAGGCGTCGGCTTCGCCTTGGCGAACCCACGCCTCTGCGTGCGGGTTTGCTGGTGGCCGTACTCCGATGCCGACGCGCTTGCCGCGCGTAGATCGTTCCGTGGTCATGTCGGCCACCGCAGCAGTTCATCGACCAGCGCGGCGATCTCGCGCGCGGCGGCGCTGTCAGGTGCTGTCTCGCGGGCGAGCCGACCAGCAGCCACGCTGTCGGCGAAGACGATGCGCTGATGCACTTCCGAACGCAGCGCGGGCAGCGGCTGGTCGGCCAACGCCTGACGCGCTTCGCGGCCAATGATGGTCGTGCTGACACGCCGATTGATGGCAAAGGCTGCGCGTAGCGCTGGCCGGAACACCTGCGCTTCGCGGATCAGCGCCACCATCTCGGAAGACGCCCACAAGTCATAGGGACTGGGCTGCACCGGGATCAGCACGCGCTCCGCCGCCAGCAGCGCGGAGCGCGCCAAGGCGGCGATGCGCGGCGGGCCGTCGATGACGACATGATCGGCCCGGCGTGCCAGCTCGGGTGCTTCCTGGTGCAGCGTCTCGCGTGCGAGACCCACTGCACTGAACAAGCGCGGCAAGCCCTGTTGGGCGCGCCGCTGCGTCCAGTCCAGCGCCGAGCCTTGCGGATCGGCATCGAGCAAAACAACTTGCTGGCCGCGCATTGCCAGCTCGCCAGCGATGTGCGTGGCGAGCGTGGTCTTGCCCACACCGCCTTTCTGATTGAGCAAGGCGATGATCATGGCGCGGACCTCCTCGCTGGAAAACCGGCTTTTCTCGGTCGTGCGAAGCGCTGCGCGTTGTGCTGTTTCTCGGTTGTCCACCGAAACGGCGCGCTTCTACTAAAAGTTAGAGAAGTTAAGTTAGGAAAGTTAGAGGGGCCTGGAACCCGCTTCGTTACTGGCTTTGCGGCGAGTTCGCACGCCTGATAGCACGATAGGGCCACGCCCGATAGCACGACACCCGGCACGCCTGATAGCACGAGGCCATTCACAGCTTCTTCCCGAGTTATCCCCGTGCCGTCCGCAGCACGGGCCGGAAGGTCAGCAGTTCGGCATCGTCGTCCGGCATCCGCTCGATGCCCAGGACGTAGCCCGGCATCGACTGCCGCGCCACCAGCGCGCGCAGGTCGCAGGCGAAGTCGTAAGGCTTCGCAGTGCTGCCCGATTTGCGGTGCAGGTGTTTGAAGTCGAACTGCCAGCCGCCCGGCTGCTTGCCGCCGTGCTTGCGCACCAGGCGGTACAGCCAACGCTCGATACCACCCGTCAGCTTGAAATAGGCCGGGTCGATGGTCAGCACCAGCGCCGCGTCCAGCACGCCCGCGTAGAACCAGTCCGGCAGGATCAGCTCGATGCCCAGCGGCGTGCCACGGGCATCGGCCAGTTCCTTCCATTCGTTGATCCATGAGAAGCGATGCAGGCGCCGTCCGGTCGTCTCGCGGATGGAGGTGGCCACTGTGGTCGATTGCAGCCGGTCCAAGGCTGCCTTGAGGCGCTGGTAGTCGCGCAGCGACGTACCGCGCCCGATGAAGCGGAGGATCTCGTAGGGTGTGGCGCGCATGAGGCGCGACGGGCGGATGCCCGCGTCGCGCGCTTCCACGATCTGACTCGCAGCCCAGATCAGGATGTCGGCATCCCAGATCGTGGCGATGCCGTGCTCCTGCGTTCCCTCCACGCGGATCGTCACGCCGCCGGCGCGGAAGTCGATCGGCTGGACGCGCTTCGACTTGGCCAGCGAGAAGAACGGAAAGGCCATCAAGTCCTGGCTGTCGCGCGGCGCCATGTCGCCCGGCAGCGCGCGGAACAAGTCGAGCTGTTCCCGCTCCTGCGCTGGCCGCTGCCCCGATGGTCGGGATGGCAGCGATGGGCTGGGCATGGTGATGGCCACCGGCGAAGCGCCGATCAGCGCGCACGGCTGTCGGCCGAGTGGTGCTCGGCGTATTCGGGATCGGACGTGGCCTCGAAGCTGCGCTGGTCGGCCCAGGCGTCGAGGTCGGCCACCGCGTACATGACGCGACGGCCGAACTTGCGAAAACGCGGGCCACCGCCGATCACGCGCTGCTTTTCCAGCGTGCGCGGCGACAGGCGCAGGTATTCGGCGGCCTCGTCGTTGGTCAGATAGCGTTGGGGTTGTGCAGCAGCGGACTGCAGCGGTGTAGCGGGCGCGGCAGCAGGCCGCAAAGGAGCGGGTCGCATCGGGTAAGTCTCCATCGGTCAGGACAGCCCAGCCGCAGCAGCGCGGCCAGATGGAGGCAGTCTCAGGAAAGGGATGCGTCCCGTTGAGGGTCGTTTTGCAGGGAATGCAAAACGACCCTCCCCAAGTTATTTGAGTTGGGCCAGGCGCCGGTATCCACCGTGCATCAACGTCAGGCCGCGTCGTACCAGGCGGCGCACGCGCGACCGCAGGCCACCATCGGCATACCAGCCATTGACCACGGCGTCGGCACCAAACAACCCCTCGGCGGTTTCACGCAAGGACGCACCTGCCAAACTGGCGTCGAGTGCCTGCAAGGTGTGCAACTCCTGCAGCGCAGTCGGCGAAGGCCGTGGCCGAGCCGCTGCAGCGGGCGTCTCTTCAGCCGCACCAGCCAGCTTGCCCAGTTCGGCCCGGAGCATGCAATGGTGCGCGCAAGGCATGTCGCACGTGCGGATGGCGAAGACGTAGGCCATGCCATCCTCCAAGCCTGGCGCCAACGTCAGGCGCAGGCAGCAGCCAGGCCAGCGCGCGGCGAGCATCAGGCGTCGGCCATCGTGGATCAGGTGTTTTTGACCGGGGATGCGCCACAACTCGAAGCCGACGGCATCCGGCGGCGGGTCGATGTCCGGGTGGAGCTGCGCCGCGCAGGGATGGCCGGGAAGCCAGGCGGGATGCGCGTCGCGCGCATCCATGGCCGGGTCTTCCAGCATGCGAAGCCCCCAACTGTGGGCAGCGTCCGGTTTGCGGCGACGGCGCAGCCAGTCGCGGCGGTAGTCGGGATGGCGGCGCAAATACTCCCAGGCCAGTGCCAAGTCATCCAGGTGCAGCACGTAGAGATACGCGGCAGTGGGATACCAGGGTTCGGCGCTCCGATCAGCCATGAGGCAACCTCCTGTTATCAGGGATCGTCGCCACGTCGGCACGCTGGAGCTACGCCATCAAAACCTCAACGCGCCACCAGCAAAGGGATACACTCAAGCTGTAACGAGCGGTGTCAAGACGGATTGGCTCCGAAGTCTTACGTGAATCGTCCGAATGCGACGGTTGCGCCGCCCGGAATTGGGGCGCAGCAACGGACACCCTGCCGCAAGCCGCACCAGGCATCATGTCCATTTGGGTCAGGATGCACCGCGTTGGCGCAAGAGCGGCGATTCAGATTGCCAATGTCATAAGCCAGACCGAAATAGGCACAATGCGCCGCAACGGTCTGTGTCTGGATGGCCCGCCGCAACGGGGCCACGCCGCTCGATCAGTCGGGAATTGATCCGTCGGTCTGCGCCAGCCGGACGTACTCCGACAGCGGCCGCGACGCGCGGAAATACAGATCGCGTTGGATGGGCTGCTGACGCGGCCCGACGATGCCTGCCAGGTCGGACAGCTTGACCGTTCCCAACTCCGGCGTACCGATGCCGAGGTCGATGAGGCCCCAGCCCGTATCGCCATCGGCCGGGTCGAGCGCAGCCAACAACCAGGTGGCGTGCGCATCCGGCGTGAACAGCCGCACCACGGGTAGCGGGTCAATGCTCTGACCAGCGGCACGCGCTGCGCCGTTGGCGAGCAGCTGCGTGCGCTCATCGGAGGTGGTGAGTGGTTGGGTCATGGTCAGGAACCCCACAGAACCGAGGATGCACGAAACCGCCTTTCTGCGAAAGCGTGGAACCACTGAGCCGGATGCGCGCTTACGTGCGCAAACACGGAAGCGCAAGCCATCGAATCCCCACGTGCACGGAAGCGGCAAAGCGGAACTGCGTGGGTCAGTGAAGGCACGGATACGGCTTCCTGGTTTTGGCGAAACCCTCAGATGCGGATTTCTGTAGATGCACAAGGCGGTATGGCTCACCGTCAAATGAACACTATAGATTGTAGCCCTATAGAGCGCAATCGACTGTCATCTTGGTTTTTGGGGAAACCACGGGATGGCAGCGAAAAACTCATTGGCGAAGGCATTGAAGACGGTCAGGAAAGCGCGCGGCCTGAGCCAGGAAGCGTTCTCTGACGTGTCCAGCCGGACCTACCTGAGTTCGCTGGAGCGTGACCTGAAAAGCCCGACGCTCAACAAGCTGGCCGAGCTGTGCGAGGTGATGGAAATCCATCCGGTGACCTTGGTAGCTCTGGCATACGGAGGCGATGCCAAGGGCGTCGATCTGCTTGTGGAGCGTGTGCGCCGTGAAATCACCGAGCTGAAAGACGCGTCGGATACCGTATGAGCACATTGTCTCCCCGATCAATCCACCTTCGGTTCTCGGCATGATCAACCGCTACAGCTCCCCGTATCCGAACTACATCCATCAGTTGTTCGTCACGCCGTCCAAGCACCTCTATGTGCTGAAGGACAGGCGGTTGAAGTGGCAAGACAAGGCCATGGAAGTGCAGCTCGACACGGTGGAGGAAGCGGACAAAGAACATGTCGTCCACTACATCGTGGCCGACCACACCTCCGCCGCGTTCTACGCGGAACTGAGAACCAGCAAGACGTTGATATCGCCTAGCGAATTCCTGACGCGCGCATGGGCAAAGAAGACCGACTTCTTCTTCCATGGCTTGCCGGAGCAACTGATCGTTCCGGCTGCCGTGTCAAACAAGTATCCGGAGATCAACGACTGGCTGGAGCATCTGCTCGTCGGCCTCGTTCCCCCGCCCAGTGGCTTCTATGCGGGCGTCCATCAGGTCAGGAACTGGGAAAAGGATGTAGCGAACGCCGTCAGCTTTCACGACTACCTGGAAAAGACGCCCTGCACCCTGGACAACCTCCGCCCAAGCATTGCCCGGATGCTTCAAATGGCCAACGACAGCGAAATCAACCGCCCAGGCATCCGCATGACTCGAAAGCAGCTATGGGAGATGCCGACTGAAGATCGGCCTCCCATCAGAGTCATGGGCTGAGCATTTCCGTGGCTACCCATGCAGGCCTTGGCGCCCCGCCGCAATGGGTGGGGCGCTGACGCGGCCGTCAGGCCGCCTGCGGCTTGCTGCGCGACCAGATCAGGTCGTGCGTGCCGTCCTCGCCTTCGATCAGGCGGGCATAGACCGTTGCCGGGAACGAAGGATCGTCGAGGGTCACGGACAGATACTCCCGCCCGGCCTCGCTGGTCTTCTTCCACGCCGCGCCGATGTCGTGACTGGCCGCCTGGACGCGGAAGTCCGGGGCTTTCTCGTTGTCCCCTTTGTCGTTGGGCACCAGCTTGACCTTGACGTTGAGCGTTAGGGTGCGAAGCGTGCCGGTGAAGCCGTCTTTGTCTGCGGTGAAGGTGCCGATGTTGGCCATGATGATTTTCCTTTCGGTTGAACAAGGTTCGCGCCCATCGCGTCCTTGTTGTGATCCGGTCGGCGGGGGACGGGCTGGCTGCACCGCATGCGGTCGCAACGCAGTGGAGAGCCGGGAGGCGCAAAGAATTTGCCCCGCGAGGAATGCGCCGAACGCAGTGACAAAGCAGGGGAAATTGTTTTCGCCGGACGGTTGCAGCCATGAAGCCCGAGGCGTAGCCGCGCCACCGCCAGGATTCACAACGAGACAAGGACGCCTTGGGCCGAACCACTCCGAAAGGAGATGGGGCCGACTCGGCATTTCAGCATGACAGCTTCTCCGGCTCGCCCGCTGACACGGGCCAGGTCAACCACACGACGACACGCGAGAACGCCCCCGCCGCATCTTGCGGCGCCGGTCTTGAGGCGTGGCGTGGAGGCTCCATAGCGATGCCGGGTGGGTTTTCCGTGAACCGTCCTTCGTGACGTGATGGGCAGGAACCGCCAGCGTTGAGGACGACACGCACCTGCACAACCTGCCGCAGCGAGCGCCAGCGTGTTCGCCAGCGCCCCGTCCATTGCGGCGGGGCGCTGGTAGGGCCGATCTGGCGCAGCCGGTTCGGCGGCATCGAGGGGTGCCAAGCATCGCGCGGCGGGGAATGCCCGCAGGGCTTTCCCCTGGAGGCAAGCGAAGCGCGCAGCGCCGCAGGCGCGAAGGCGTGAGGGATTGAAGCCGAATGGCCGTGATTCGGCACGAAGCACGGGGCGCAGCCCGAAAGCCCGGCGGCGCTATGCGCCGACACGCCCGAGCAAATATAAGTCGCAATCAGGCGTAGCCGACCCAACCGCGCCAAGTGAAAGCCGCGTAGAACAAGGCAACATCCGTGAAGCCCGCTTCGCGCAGGATCGCCTCATCCTGCTCGGGATCGAGTATCGGCAAATTGGCGTCCACCCCCGCGCACATCTTTCCTACCTGTTCGGGGTCAGCGCCCGATGCGAGGGCGAAAGCGCCATAGCGTGATAGCCAGAGAGTGCGTCCACCATCCCCCTGCGGAAAACTGTAGTGCGCCGCCACGAACGGCGCTCCGGGCTTGAGCCTCCGCCGGAGTTCGCGCAGGGTGCGGGTGCGTTCAGCCGGATCGAGAAAATGCAGCGTCAAAAGGCAGGCGGCGGCGTCGAACGGCCCTTCGGGCGCATCGTCGATGTATCCTTCGCAGAAAATGACGCGCTCGGCATCTGCGCCGAGCACCCGACGCGCCTCGTCCAGCATGGCGGCTGCGGGATCGACGCCCACGAACGTCCAGCCCAGATGCGCGTCGGCCCAGGCACGCAATTCGAGGCCGCCACCAGCGCCAAGCACCAGGATGCGCGCATCATCCGATGCACGCTCGGCAAGAAGGATTGCCGTCATTCGATGCAAATCGGCAAAGCCGGGGATAAACCTGCGCGGGCCGTCACCATAGCGCCTTGCATGTTCGGGATTGTTGAAGGATGCGAGCAGTGCTTGCATCGTTTCGTCATGCGCCATGAACGGCCTCCAGATCGTAGGGTCGTTTGCGCCGGGCCAGCCGGTGGTGAAAATCGGCGCTCAGCTGAGCGAGCGTCACCGCGCCGAAGCGCGATAGCAGCAACGTTTCGGCCTCGTCGAAAGCACGGCCGAGCGCAGCGTTCACTGCCTGCTCGACAAGGCAGCCGGGTGATTCCGTTCGGTTGCCGATGGCGAGCAGCGAAGGCTCGCCCAGTGCCTCGTATACATCGCGCAGCGTGAGCTTTGAAAGATCGCAAGCCAGTGACCAGCCGCCGCCATGTCCTTTTTCGGAACGCACATAACCACGATCACGCAGGCCAGCCATGACGCGGCGAACCACCACCGGATTGGTCAACATGGCCTTGGCCAGCATTTCAGACGTTACCGGCCCGTCGTGCTCGGCCATATGCAGCAGCACGTGAAGCACTGAGGAAAGTTTGCTGTCTTGTCTCATGTAACTAATGATATTACATGAAGAAGCAAGCCCCTACCAATTGTCGTCATAGGCACCGCGCAAGGAACTTGCGCGCCGCCCCGTCGCCGCCTTCGATCAGGTGGCGACGGGGCGATTTCTATTGTGGAGATTGAACCGGGCGCGGCAGACCTGCCGCGCCCGGTTCGAGGCCCCCCCCCGGCGCAGCGCGCCGGGGCCATGTTCCATCCTCACGCGGCCAGCGCCTGGCCCTCCACCTCGGCGGTTTCCTCCGGCGCATCGGTTTCGTCTGTCACTTCCTGCGGCTCCGTCTCATTCCCGGTCTTGAACACCACCGGCATCCAGCCAGTGCCATCGGCCAGCCGCTCGGCTTCGCTGGCAATGTCGGCCTTCTTGAGCTTCGCCAGCCGCGTGACGTGCTCCGGCGCGTACTCGCCGACGGCTTGGAGAATTGCTGCTTTCGGCACATGCCGGAAATACCCCTCGGCGGTCGGCTGCCACCATGCCGCCATGTCGAGGCCCACGGCCTGCGCCAGTTCCGCGCCGGGCTGGTGCGGCGTGGCGCGAGGCGTCACCACGTCCACCGTCGAAGCCACGCACACGGCCAGCAGCTTGACCAGGTCGCCTTGTTCCATCGCCAGCAGCGCGGCGAACAGCTCGGCGCTGTCCTCGGGCAGCTTGCCTCCCCATGCCTGTTGCAGTTCGCGCAGGGCGACAGCGGCGGACGATTCAGGCCAGTCCGGGGCCATGCCTTCCAGCCGGTCTTGCACCGTGAGGCGCACGCCCAGCTGCAGGTCGTTCCCATAGTGACTGGCCTGCAAGACGGCCTGCACCATGCCATGCACCAGCGCGGCCAGCGCCACTTGCGGATGCCGCGCCACTTCGATTTGCAGCGCCGCCGTGCGGTGCGCGCTCAAGCGCTGCGCCAGTCGGTCGGACATGGCGGGGCCGTGCGTCTCGTTTGTCGTGTCGCCTTCGTCGTCGCTCTCGGCTTCCTCGCTACCGAAACCCTGCCGCAGGCGTTCCAACGTGCGCAGCGCCTTGGCCTCGGCTTCCAACGCATCATCGAGGGCTTCGCCAATGGCCTGCATCTTGGTTTGCAGTTTCTCGATGCGTTGCGCTTCACGCTTGGTTGGTTCGCGGCGTTCCCTCGGGGCACGCTGGAAGGCGTGCAGGTCGGCATAAGTTGCGCCGGGTGTGGCATCCACCCACGCCCAGCCTTCGGCTTTCACCTCGGCGGCGATGCCAGCCAGCTTGTCTTGCGCCAGCCGTTCCAGCAGCGCAGCATCGGTCAGATACACACCCGCATCGCCTTCCGCGAACAGGTCGCGGCGAACACCGCCGCCCGCCTGCTCGTAGGTATCCAGCCCGACAAAGCGCACCAGCGGATGGCGGTAGGCGTCGATATCGCGCTCGGTAAGACGTTCGCGCAAATTGGACGGGTGGCGCTGCCACGTCGGCACATCGTAGAACGCGCTTTCTTGCGCGGCGTGGTCGTCAGTGATGGCAAGTGCCATCAACTGATCGAGCGTGATGGCATCGGCGCGATAGTCGACCATCAGGCGCGGTGAGACGTTCGCCAGCTTCAGGCGGCGCTGCACCACCAGCGGCGTCACGCTGAAATCCGCCGCAATGTCCTCGATGGGTCGGCCTTCGGCCGCCAGCGCGGCGAACGCCTCGAACTGGTCTGCCGGGTGCATGACTTCGCGCTGCACGTTCTCGGTGAGGCTGGCGGTGCGAGCCGTGCCATCGGCGACCAACAGGCAAGGCACCTCCCATTCCTTCGGGATGCGGTGCTTCTTGGCCAGCAGCTTCAACGCGGCCAGCCTGCGGCCACCGGCCACGACTTCGTAATGCTCGCCATCGGCGGCGGCAATTGCGATCAGGTTTTGCAGCAGGCCCACGCGCTGAATGGACGCGGCCAGTTCGGGGATGGACATGCGCGGGGTCTTGCGCACGTTGCGGCCCGTGGGGCGCAGCACCAACCGCGACAGCGGAACCAGAATCAGGTTCTTGCTCGGGTCGGCGGCTTCCAGCGGGATAGCGGCGGCGGTGTTGATGGCGCGGGCTTCAGTTTGGGTAGTGGCGTTCATGGTGTATCTCCAATCGAATGAAACAAGGAATGGAGGGGAATCCGCCCCTCCGGCGGGAGAGACGATTCAGGCTTTGAGGGCGCGCATGCCATCGGCCAGCAGCCACAAGGCACGGTTCAGACGGATGTTTTGGTCAATGCCCTGCACCGGGCGCGTGCTCTGCCTACGGCCATTCGCGGCGCGGCCATGCAGCCCGCCCTTGGTCAAGTTCTCCTGCGTGCGGTTGAATACGCTCCACAGGTCGGAGCGGCGGTCATCGAACCGGCGCGGCATCAGGATTTGTGATTCGGTGATGGGTGCGGGCTTGTCCGGGTCGTCGTACTTGAGGGCCAGCGCGGCGCGGGCGAACACTTCGGCCTCGCCATCGTCCAGCGTGATGCCGCGCATCAGGTCGCGGGATTCCTTCACCTGCTCGAAGCCGCCCAACACTTGATAAGCGCCTTCGATGACGTGCCCGGCCACGTCGCCTTTGGGGGGCACGGTGTCGCCGCAGACAAGGCCATTGCTGCAAACGAAGCGGAACATGCCGGCCAGCATCTGATAGCTGCTCGTCCCGTCATGGGAATTGAGCAACACGATTTCATTGGCTTCCGCCCCGTTGATCTGGCTGGCGTGGCGCAGCCGAATCATGTGTTTTGTGTGCTCGCGCTTGCCTTCATCGCGCACGCGGGTCTGCGTCACCATGAAGGGCTGGAAGCCTTCTTTGCGCAGTTCGGTCAGCACGGCGGCGGTGGGGATGTAGCTGTACCGCTCGGAACGGCTTTCATGCGGGGCGTCCGCGAAGATGGACGGAGCCACGCGGCGGATTTGGTCATCGGACAGCGGGGAATCGCTGCGCAGCGACGGGGAGCGGGAAGCGAAACGGGATGCGAGTTGCATGGTCTTTCTCCTGACAAAAGGGGTTTGCTTTTCACTCCGCACACCGGATTCCAAGATTCGGAGCCCAGCCTTTCGGCTGTTCGGTGCGGTCGGCACGAAGAACCCGGCTGGCTTCGTTGCCACCGTCTTTCCTGAGTTCATCGCCCGCGACGGTCAGGAGCGCGCGGACGGGGGCCGTCAAGGAGACAAGCGCAGGGTTGGTGCGGCCCGCAGGCGCAGCCGAGGACACGGCCCTGCGCGCCTTGACGGCACACGGCCGCGGGCTACAGTCGCGAGCAAGGTGATGAAGTCAGGGAAGACCGCTGGACATGGCAACGGCCGCCTTAATGTGCCGACTGCACGGCAAGCGAAGCGCGCAGGCCCGAAGCTGGAAGCTGGGCCGGAGGCGTCAGCCGAGCGGAGCGAGGGAACGATGGAAGCCCGACGGGGGCGAGACGCCGCAGGTGACTCGATGCACAGCACGACAGCGCGACCGGCCGTGTCGCATTGGCCGGGGACGCCATGACTTCGATGCCCGATGAACACAACGCCCAGGACGGCCCTCATGCACAAAGCATCAAGGAGCGGCCTCTGCTGTTGGAACTGCGATTGGTTCCTGGCCGATCCGGCGCAGCCGGTTCGGCGGTCTTCGAGGGGCGCCAAGTACCGCGCGGCGGGGATAGGCCGCAGGGCTTTCCCCTGGAGGCAAGCGAAGCGCGCAGCGCCCCGTCAGGGGCGCGAAGGCTTCAGGCCGAGTCGTCAGGGCGCAGGCTGGATTCCGAAATCGGCATCCACGGCGAGGACGAGTTCAGCAGATAGCGCGCGCCGCGCGCGTACAGCCCCGAAGGTTCGGCAGGTCGGTAGAACCCGGTAACGCGGCGCCGGAACTGCAAGCCGGCATCGTTCGTGTAAATCACCGCGTCGCCGATCCTGAAGCGCAAGGGCTGGCCGTTCTCCGGTGCGAACGGCTTGAGCGCATCGTGCTGCGCCGTGATTTCGATGATGTAGTCGTGAAGGCTGCCCATGGCATTGATCTCCTGTGATGGTTGAGAAAGTGCAAGGAGCGCCTTGCGGCGCTCCAAGGGCCGAGTCAAACGACGACCCGCCCAGCCAGGCGCGCATCGCGCGCATAGGCGCTCAACCGCTTCTCGGCGCGGAACGCCAGGTCACGCTCGATCGGCAAGCCCAGCCCACCGCGCACAGTCGCCAACTCGCCCAGGCTGACCCAGCCGATTTCCGGCATCCCCAAGCCCAGGTCGCACAAGCCGAAGGCGTGATCGTGGTCGTCGGGATCAATCTCGGTCAGCAGCCAGGTCGCGCCAGCGTCCGGCGTGAAGAGCTTGACCACGGGCGCCGGATCGAAGTCCGGGTTGTCCAAAGAGTCGCGGCCGTTGGCCAGCAGCATCGCGCGCTGCGCGTCGGTGATGAGTGCGTTGTTCATGGTGAACTCCTGAAGATTGCCGGGCGGAATTGCCCGTCACCTCCGGGGCACGGCGCAGCGCAAGCGGTCAGGGGTCGAAGACGGCCGGAGGCCGCCAGCGTGCTTGCACGCGCAGCCCTTGACGGCGAGAACGCCGTGGCACGATGAAGGGAACAGCAAGACCGCCCCACCCCACCACCCACGCAGACCTGCCTTCGGCAAGTGCGCAGCACGCGCAGACCCGCGAGGGCCGGAGTTGCGCCGCTGGGCGCAGCAAAAAGGGGGCCGAAGCCCCCGTGGTCAGAGCAGGCCACATTCGGCGAATGACGTGGTAACTGCACCACCCACGACGATGTGATCCAGCGTGCGCACGTCCACCAGCGCCAGGGCCTCCTTGAGGCGCTGGGTCAGGACCCTATCGGCCTGGCTCGGCTCGGGACTCCCGCTCGGATGGTTGTGCGAAAAGACCACCGCTGCCGCGTTGAGCCGCAGGGCCTCCTTCACCACCTCGCGCGGATACACCGATGCCTGGTCGATGGTGCCGCGGAACAGTTCCACGTACTCGATCAGCCGATGCTGGCTGTCGAGGAACAGCGCCGCGAAGACTTCGTGCCCGAAGTTGGCCAGCTTGGTGCGCAGGTAGTCCTTGACCAGCGCCGGCGATGTGAACAGTGTCCCGCGCGGGTTCTTCAGATCGATGACCTGACGTGCCGCCGCCAGAATCTGGTCCGCCGACGCCAACAGGTAACGCCCCTGTGCGTCACGCACCAGCAGCGAAGAATCGAGAGACAGAGAAAGTTGCGACATGATCGTGCTCCGGTTGCTCAGGCGGAATTGCCTGGAACCGGCCCCAGCACGGCGCAGCGCAAGCCGTCACAGGGTCGAAGACGGCTACGGCCGCAAGCGCCAAAGGCGCGCAGCCCTTGACGGCGAGAACGCCGTGATACGGTGAAGGGAACAGCAAGACCGCCCTCCCCGCCCTCACAGACTTGACCGGGCAAGCGGAGCGCGCAGGCCCCGATCACAAAGCGGGGCCGGAGGCGTCAGCCGAGCGCAGCGAGGGAACGATGGAAGCCCACCGGGGGCGAGACCCGCGCAGTGGGGCTCGATGCGCAGCACGACAGCGCGACCGGCCATCCCTTGGCCGGGGACGCCCCTGCGACGATCTGGCCCCGGATGGGGTTTGTGCTTGGGCTGATTCTGCGGATAATGTCGCCAAGGCCTCGTCCGCCTGAGCTTCGAGCGGCTCAATCAAGACCGGTTTCCCTGATTTCTCCCTCTTTGTGCCACCCACCATGCGATGTCGCCTGGGCGTGGACCAAGTAAGCGCTCGATTGGTCCCCGCTGAAACAGGAGAATCGTATGTCCCTCGGCATTTCCGACCTCGCCCATTCCCTTCGCAAGAACAGTGCCGCTGCTGCCGTGCCTGTGCCGCTTGGCCATGCGCAGCAACTCATCGCCGCCGCATTGGGCTACAAGACGTTTGCCGCCTACCAGGCGGCGCAAGCCACCACGCAAGAACCCGCGCGCCTGGCCGACGTTTACCACGTCGTGCTGGACGAAGACCTGCTCGATCAACGCGCCAGTGAACTGGGGGCAGCCCCGCCCCCGAATCGCTTGCAGGAACTGATCGAAACGGCCTTCCGGGAACGAGCGCCCCACACGCGCATCCATGCCTCTTATGCCGCCTTCGAGGACTACCTGCGCCAGCACGTTGACCAGGTGGTCATCGAGGATGACGACGTGAACAGCGAAATGGCGAACGCCAACTACGATGGCGTCGATGAGGTCTATTTCGATTTCGAGGTCGAGTTCGAGAAAGTCCCGGTCGGCGGTGCGCTGGATATCGACCTCGACGGACACGTCGGCCTTGGCATCGACACCGAGCGCCCCTACGCGGGCCACATCGTCAATGTGGAAGGCACCCTGAGCGTGCAGCGTTTGGGCCGCCACTGCTTTGGGTCGGTGGACTGCCAAGTGACCAACGCAGATCTCGATATGGACTGGGGTGGCGACGACCACGAAGACGGGCCGCCCGTGCGCAGCATGTCCCAGGCCTATGCCGATCTGTTGGGCCTGGACCCGCACGAAGTGGGCAACCTCGTTGATGTGGACGCCGAACCGCAGGATGGCCACAGCGGCGAGATGGTCTACAGCTACATCCTCGATTTCACGGACTACGCCTCACCCGAAGTGGCACGGAAGATCCTGCAGCGCCACACTTCGCTGCGCATCGAGGTCGGCCCCGACTTCTTCGAGAATGTGCGCAGCGACGACTGGCCTCGTTAAAGGACCATTGCAAGGAGACCGATGCTGCTCAATGAACGGGGCGTCTCCCGACGCCCCGTTCACGTTCAATGGGCGATCCAGCCAATCATCGACAAGAGCATCACTCCACTTGACCTTTAATCAACGCAAGTGCGCGCTGAAGGTCATCGGCAACCAAGCGAGAGAGTTCGTCCAGTCTTGCCAACCCGGGCTGACGTGCATTCCCGTCCTCCTCGGCTGCTGCCATGTCCCACAAGCACTCCTCGGTGGCAAGGATCTCCTGTATACGGTAAGACCGAGACGATGATCCCCCGGTAGTGACCTTCCCAGCCGCATCCCGCCGAGCCTTACCGCTCTTGTAGAGCTTCAAAAACTCGTCGAGGTCTTCGCGCTGAAGCGGATTTGTCTTCAGGGAATAGCGCTTCGTCGTGCGCAACTCGTAGATCCATAGATGCTCAGATCGCAGCGGCTTTTCCTCCGCCTGACGTCGGTCGAAGAAGAGTACGTTAGCCTTGACCCCCTGGGCATAGAACAGCCCCGCCGGAAGCCGCAAGAGCGTGTGAAGCTTGCATGTTTCCAGCAGCCGCCGACGGATGACCGCTCCTGCTCCGCCTTCATACAAGACGTTGTCCGGCACGACAACAGCCGCCCGTCCACCAGGCTTCAGTTGCGCGACGATATGCTGAAGGAAGTTGAGTTGCTTGTTTGCGGTCTGAACCCAGAAATCTGCGCGCACCACTGTCAAGCTGTCGTCGCCGCGAACGCTCTTTTGATCCTGCGTGTATGTCACGCTACCCTTGATGCCAAATGGCGGGTTTGTCAGCACAACATCCACGTGATGCTTCGGAGGCGTCTTGAGACTATCCGCGCACGTGATCGGCAACTCGGATTCCGCATTGCCGCCGACTCCATGCAGCAATAGGTTCATCGTCGCCAAACGTGCGACCTCCTCAACAAGCTCAACTCCGCGAATCGACTTTGTGGCCAGCTTCTTCTGCTGCGCTCGCGTCATTTTCGGATTGCTTCGTCTCAGGTAATCATGAGCAGCGAGCAAGAACCCGGCGGTACCACATGCAGGGTCGCAAACGACTTCGCCCAGTTGAGGGTCGACGCACTCAACGATCACATCAATCAAGGATCGCGGAGTGAAATATTGGCCCGCACCACTCTTTGTGTCCCGAGCATTTTTCTCCAGCAAGCCTTCATATGCGTCGCCCTTCAGATCGCTCGAAAGTCCAGTCCACTCGGTCTGTCCAATCAGATCGACTACGAGTAGCCTCAGCTTCGCGGGATCACGGATCTTGTTCTTCGCGTTCCTGAATATCAGCCCCAGCATGCCTCCTTGCTGAGCCATTTCGACCAGTACCCGTTCGTACTGGGTCCGCATTGCGTCGGCGTCCAGGTTAACGAGCGAGCGCCATCCATACTCTGCAGGGACGGGGCCGCCCTCCTGCTCATCGGACATCTTGAGGAACAGAAGATACGTGAGCTGTTCTACGTAGTCAGGGTACGAGAGGCCATCGTCTCGCAGAACATTGCAGTACTGCCAAAGCTTGCGAACCAGCGCGCCCGCGTCCGCATTGGCAGTCAGAGTTGCCTTCTTCATGCGGCCACCTTCATTACGACTTCACGCACCCACCAGATGTGTTTAAACGATTCAACATAGACCCGCGCCGCAGCGAAATACTCTTGATCAGACTTCATTGCATTCTTCAAATCTCGGATAGCGTCATAGAACGCTTGCGTCGGAGGCACATTCGGATCGCCGTTAGGCGCTTCTCGGACCAGTCGGTCAACGGTTCTTTCAATCTGGTTGTAGAGCACCACTCTCGCCTCTCTGAACGCCGGCCAATCCAAGTGCAGAATCAAGCGGCTTGCGGAGAGCTTCGCCTCCGCTGCCGTCTGCCCTTTGAATTGCGGTGAAAGGGCGACCTCCCCGTTCTGCTGAAACGTCAACATTGCCACGTCTTGCGGATCGGTTGGATCGAGCAACGCCGGCACTTCATGGCCCTTTCCCTCAGCTGGCGTGAACGCTCTTGCTGCCGGATTCACCAAGGGGAAGTGCCCCGCTTTCCCTCCAGTACCTGCCCCGTCTGGGTTGATACGGGGACGATTTGCTCGATGGCAACTAAGGCGCAAATTCTTCCAATCAAACGCGAACCAGAAATAGCCTGGATGCGTTCCGTCCTCTTTCACTCCTGATTTTGGTCGGAAGTGATCGATATCGTCATCAGTGCCAGGGTTCTTGCATTCGACATACCAGCACTTGCCGTGCGAGTAGGCTGAAAACTCGGCACGCAGCGCCACCCAGTGGCCGCGATTGGCAGCTATGAGGGCGGCGCGCTGGACGGGGTCCGCCTCGGCAAGAACGGCAGCATGGGCAGCCTCCAACGCCGGCAACAGGTGTCTGATCTTCGGTTTGAGTTCTTCAAGATCGATAAAGCGCATTACTCACCCTCAGTCTCGCGAAGCTGCTCGACGATCTTGGCCGCCAACTTCGCTCGCGCTTCCAACTGCTCCGGAGTAAGTTGAACGGTCTCCGCCCATGCAGGCTCTTGTTGCTCGGTCCACGCCTTCACAAACTGCTCAAAGAGCGGATCACGAATCGTCTGGTCCAAGCCCAGATCCCTCAATCGGAACTTGATCTCGCGAAGCTCTGCTTCTTCTTCAGGAGTGAGCGCCTCTTTCATCGCAAGAGTACGTTGCCGATCCAGTTCGCCCTGCGTCTTTGGGTCGAGAGTTGACCGCAGGCGGAACAAATCGCTCGTAAGAATGGCGGCAACGCCCATTCCGCGAGGATCATTGTCCGGAAGCTCAGCGACCGCCCTGCCTTCCGCATCGCGGCGAAAGATTCTCACCTGATCTCGTTTGAGCCCTGCAAATACCAGTGGATCATGCGATGACATGACAATGTGGCAACTGTCACGACCACGGATGAAGCGATCCAAAAATTCCAGATACTGAGTGCTCCAGCTTGGATTCAGATGTGTATCCGGTTCATCGAGCAGGAACAACGCCTCCTCACGCGCAGTGAATTTCAATAGGCCCAGAACAAGCAGTAGCTGCTGTTCGCCCTCGCTTAGATCGCGGTAGGTGACCTCTCCACCGCCCGCGGCCGGCGTCATTCGCACTCGTGTCCTCACTTCGCCAAGCAATTTGGACAAGTGCATGCTCTCCAGCGCGGTGAAGAAGGCGTACTGATCCGTATAGGAAGAGAACACCTGCTGGAGCGCTGCCGCTGTGGGCAGAAACAGATACAAACTCTCCACCACCGGGTTTTTCGTAAGATCGACCGAAATGCGCCTGTCCATGCGTGCTGGAAGCATGGCCTTCTCAAAGAGCCGGCTCAGGAATTCTTGAACCTCACCCACCGCACCCCAGAAGCGCGAGTCTCCACCCTGCCTCTTCCATGGGGGACGCTTTAGCGCGAACAGAACGCTGTCGAGGCCATCGATCTGCAGATGCTCGCGAAGGAATGACCGATCGTCGTCACCACCGCTGCTCGCGCTCATGAAGAAAGCGATCAGCGCGAACTGTCCATGCAGCGTCTGTGCGTAGAACAGCCTGCGAAGGCTATTGGGGTCTGCGATGCGTGCGCTGCCGCGCTGTTCCGCCGACTTGATGATCCAGTTGTAATACCGTTCGCGATGCTTCTCGAATATGACGGCCAGCCTGTCGCTCGGACCAGAGTAGTAACCGAATACAAAGCCTGGACGGTAAAGCGGTCGGCCGTGTTCGTCTTCCGCCATGAAGCGCTTCCGGGCAAGCTCAACGTACTCGCCAGCACCGAGCGACCGAGCTGAAAATCGGGGAAACTGGTCGCGTTCCGCGTGAATCTCTACGTCGTGCTCCCGGCACTGATAACGGATCTGATAGCTGAAGGGCGCCTCAACATCAAGGTCAAGATTTCTGAAGATGAGCGACAGCGCTTCAATCAGGTTCGACTTGCCCGCTCCGTTCTCACCAACCAAGACGGTGTAGGGCGACTTCTCGTCGAAGTCGACTTGCAGATTGCGTAAGTTCTTGAACTCCCCGATCGTGACCTTGTCAAGTCGCATCGCCGATCTCCTCCAGCATGGCGTTCTCGGTATCTCCGCCTATTTGTCTGATGGTGTGGTTGAGTTCGGAGCGAAGGGCCAGATAGAACAGTTCCACTTGCTCAGGCTCATCCCGGTCAAAGCCGGCGAGCGCAAAGAGCTCAGGCAGAGCAAGCGGGCGCCCGGCCTTCTTCAGGACCTCTCCAAGTTTTGGTGTACGGCCGACCGAAGGAGGTGAGCCAGCAGACTTTCTCTTCATTGCGCCTCCTTTTGAAGCCTTTTCTTGTTTGGTCATAGATGAGGCCGCCACGGCTTCCTTGGGCTCGCCAAGCCTGGCGAGCAACTCGTCCGCCGACTCATCGTTAGGGTCCTGCTCGACCAGTTCTCCCGCCACAGCGGCGGCGAGCAACTCCCGCTCCATCTCAGGCAGGCGATCCATCGATGAACGCACAGCCGTCATTTGGGCACTCACGGCATCCATGCGCTGTCGGGCTTCCTTGACAATGGTTTTCTGCTCCTCCAGCGGAGGCACGGGAAACGGCATCGACCGAAAGCGCTCCAATCCCAAATTGGCGATGTTCGTAGAGCCTCTGGCCAGGCTTCGGAACTTTCCGGAGTGCAGGTAATGGAGGAAGACCAAAAGCGCGAACTCAGGATCTACTGCCGCACCCGCACGAAATCGAATCAGGTGGTTCTGAAAGCAAGCACCAGAAACCTGGTCGCGGAACATTGCGGGGCGACCAACGAGTTCGAGGCTTTGGCCTTCATTCAGAAGGATGTCGCCGTACTCAAGCATGTAACTCTTGTACTCGTCGGGCGAGAAGTTCATTTCATAAACTTCAGTCGTGTCAATCCGATCTTCCAGCACATTGGCCACCCGCAGGTAAGGTCGCAGATGCTCGCCTCGATGATGCTGGGGCGAACGCTGCCTCCCTAAACGAGCGGTGCCTGCTTCATCAACCCGCACCGATATCCAGCCCGAAGGGAGAGGCGGCGAGCCACCTTCCGATTGCACTCCGTCACTAAGGTCGAACAGCGAGTCCTGCGGACTGGTCGTTCTCGGGGTGAGGTTCTTCCGCGTCTTCGCGACTTCTTCAGCGCTCTCTGCGCTGCCCCGCGGCGAGACAACCAACTCTCCATGGGCTGCCGCAGCCAATATCTCTTTCCGCTGAGCCTCCAGGTGACCCAACGCGCTTCGCAGATGCGACTCTGCATCGCGAATCTCGCCAAGCCTGCCTTCAACGGCTTTCGCGATACGCGTCTGCTCCTTCAACGGTGGGAGCGGGAATGCCATTCCCGCAAACCGACTCGCGCCGAGATGTTGGATTCCTACACCTCTCGCTAAACGTGCAAAGGCGCCAGATGCCACGTAGTACCTGAAAACCGTCAGTGCATAGTCAGGCGTTACTGCGTGGGGCCGGAATCGAATGATTGTGTTCTGATAGCAGCACTCAGCGAGTTCTCCTCGCCAAAGTGCTGCTCGTCCGACTTGGCTTGAACTGCCCGATGCTTCTGTCAACAAGACGTCGCCAAGCCGCAGTCCGAAGATGACTCGCTCCGATGGAGTGAAATCCATCGTCAGAACATCGGTCAGATCGATGCCGGCAGGCTTGATATTCGCTGCGCGCAAATATTTCGTGGGATGTTCGCCTGTGTGCTTGTCTGGAGACCGCTGCCGCCCGAGCCGAACAGCACCAACCCGATCCACTCGGGCCATCGTCCAGCCTGGCGGAAGCTCTGCCTTGTTCGCACTCATGAGGTCTTTCCGTTCTTGTCTTCGGCGCCCCTGCTGGGACTGCCTGTGTGAGCTTGGGCACCGCCGACTGGTGCAGAAACACCTTCGCCGGCACGCAGCATCTCGTAGCTTTCGATGGAAAGCACCACGACGACGGTCCGGCCATGCTTCTCGATGGCGACAGGCTCGGCTCGCGCCATGTCGATCAACTTGCCGAATGAATTTTTCGCATCGCGAGCCGACATGGACTGCATCGCGGCACCCCTAGTAGAAAGGAGCTATTTTAGCTACTTTTGGCGTGATGCAAAGACCTATGAGCTACCCGCCGATGCCAGCAAATGTCCCAAGCTGACAAAGGAAGTCCAATGGAAGGCGAGGAAGGGCCTCATTCACAGAGAGAGCAACATTCGTTGTGTCCGCATCCTCCGCTCTCGGATTTAGGTGACGAACATATACGCTCCTCTACGCCCCAGTGAGTTTTCGCGATAGCCAATAAAAGCCACCATTACTTCATGCGGCAACGCCCTTGCAACGCCGAACACTCACGGAGTGCGCCATGGAGAAGAGCCAGTCACCGTTCATCGGCCAAGATAACGGCACCAAGGAGTCCATGCGCACCGAATCCCTCCCCCTGCCCGGCTCGATCGCCTACGGCGATCTCCCCCAGTTCCCGAAGCACGGCCTGCTGCCATTTCGGCGCACCATCCGCCGTCATGAGTTGCGTCAGATCGTCCCCTTGGCTGAAACGACGATCTACGAAATGGAGCGTCGCGGCGAGTTCCCTCGGCGTTTCAATCTGACGCCGCGCTGCGTGGTGTGGGACCTGGCCGAGGTGGAGGCCTGGATCGAAGAGCGCAAGCAAGCCCCTCGCGTCAGCGCCGCCAAGCCGGATGTCCACCTGCGAAAAACCCGCCCTGTTCGGGCGGGTTCCGGTCAGGAATGAGGCTGGCGACGGCCTCATCCAACGAGAGATTCCAGCTCCTTGGAAGCTGAGCGCGATAACCGCCGCCCCTCCTTGGCCACGTTGACCTGCAAGGCAACGCACGCCACCTCCAGAACGTCCATGGCCAGCGAGTAGCTACCCTTTGCCTGCAGCCAGGTCAGCACATCCGCCAAGTGCCAGATCGATGCGCTGCCTTCATGCACCGGCGCTGGGAAGGTGCCCGGATGGGCCAGCATCAGCTTGCGCATGTTCTGCCGCGACACGCCCACGATGTCGGCCACGTCGGTCAGCCCAACTAGATCAGGCGCGACCTCGATCAGCCTGGCCGCTGGCACGGCGCTCCGCACGTCGGCCAACGCGCTGCGCACAGCCGCGTCCGCACTGTCCGCCTCGCGGGTGAACTCCAGCGCGAGCCGCCCCGGCTGCCCGATGCCGACCAGGGCATCGTCGCACCCGGCATCGCCCAGGCGCTCGACCAGCGCATCCGGGTCACGGTCATCGTCGGCGAGTTGGTATTTCAGGGTGAAGGTGTATTCCATCGTGCTATTCCTCGGCATCGTCGGCTGCCTCCTGCTGCTTGCGGTGCGTCGTGCAGTTGTCCACGACTCGCCGCAAGGCGCGCGCATGGTTGCCAGGGTTCTTCGGCGTACTCCACACGCTGGTGATACAGAACTCGCCGCAGCGACACTCCGCATCGTTGTACGGACAATAAATCCGCCCCCAGGCGTGGCTGCCACCGACTTCCACGCGCCAGCCCTGCCCTTCGGCGTGCCTGAGTGCTTCCTCGACTTCTTTCTTCGGATGAGAGGACCGGGCCATCAACAGTCTCCAGTATGGGAATGATTGCCAAGGTTGTCAAGTGACAACCTTGGCCCTGCTTCAGGCCATCGCACTCAACACCGGCACGACCACGTTGTCCGGCATCAGCTTCGGCACGTAGGTCTGCCCGTCGATCCAGGCATCGACCATGTTGGCCCACTCCTGCAGCATGTGGCGCCGCTGCTCGGCGTACTCTGCCTTGTTGTAGATCGAGCGCGAGGAACGCCCTTCTTCGTGCGCAAGGCACTTCTCGATCCAGTCTCGGTTGAACCCGATCTCATTGAGCAACGTCGAACCTGTGCGGCGCAGATCGTGGACGGTGAACGGCTCCAGCGGCAGGCCTGCGGCCTTGGCCCGCTGCGCCACGATCTGCGTGACCCGGTTGAGGGTCGCGTGCGACATGCAATGGTCTGAGTCGTAGCGCGACGGCAGCACGAACTTCGAGCCGGCCGCGCAGGTGTGCAACGCCACCAGGATGTCCAGCGCCTGGCGCGACAGGTAGACCACATGCGGGTTGCGCCCCTTCATCCGCTGCTTCGGAATGGTCCAGGTCGCGTTCTCGAAATCGACCTCGTCCCAGGTGGCCTCGATCAGCTCGCTCTTGCGTACCAGCGTCAGCAGGATCATTCGCAACGCCAGCCGGATGGTCGGATAGGTGGCCACCGACTCCATCTGCCGCGACATCAGACGGATCTCCAAGGGCGACAAGGCACGGTCCTTGGGCACGAAGGTCGCAATCGACGCAGCGCCCACGTCGGCCGCCGGGTTGTCCACCTTCTCCCCATGCAGGATGGCGAAGGCATAGACTGTCAAGGGCAAGCGAATTTTCCCCAGTGTGGTAATTCAAATTTCCCCACCCGGTTGGGTTTGCTCGTCAAATGAGCGGACGAGTCCGGATTTGAGCTTCTCCTTGAGGCGATAGGAGTTGCCGCGG
>NZ_WTVM01000051.1 GCF_012910885.1 Azoarcus taiwanensis
GCCTATACCAGGTCTCGAGACAGGCTTCGAATGCCTCAACGTTGTGCGGCGCGCAAGGCTTGCGGAAGGCCTGTTCAAGATGGCGACGCACCCGGTGCTCAAGTTGCTCGTGCACGCCTTGCTGCGCGCTGACCGGGATTCGCGAATTGGCATAACTCATCGACTGGAGTGCAGACACCGATACCAAGGAAGGCGTATTGTACTAGCCAGCCACGGGGGAGACTTGCTTTCCCGCCAAGCGTCGTTGATAATACCGCGTTTAACACCCGTAGCCAGGGCGGCCACAATCGCCGTCTGCGAAACCCCAAGGATTCAAGATGAAAGCGGACATCCATCCCAAGTACGCCGACGTTCAGGTCAACTGCTCCTGCGGCAACAGCTTCACCACGCGTTCGACCTATGGCAAAGAGGCCTTGCACGTCGAAGTGTGCGCAGCTTGCCACCCGTTCTATACCGGCACCCAGAAGATCGTCGACACCGCCGGCCGTGTCGAGCGCTTCCGCCAGAAATACGGCAACGTGCAGCGCCTGGGCTGAGTTCCGCGCAGCATCGCCCAAAAGCAGCCCCCGGGCTGCTTTTTTGTTGGCCTGCTAGAATCCGCTACGCGCACACTGATCATGGCGCCGCCGAGAAAACAACAACGCATGCCCGAACAACCCCAGCTATCCCCCTTCAAGAGACACCTCTATGGCGCGGCCGGCCTGGCCGCGTTGATCGTTCTTTATCTGCTGCCGGGGTCGATAGGGCACGACCCGTGGCGCGGTGACGATATCCGGCACTTCAGCGCGGTCTTCAGCCTGTTCCAGGATGCCAGCTTCTGGCTACCATCCCTGGCTGGCGCACCGGTCACCGACTTCGGCCCGCTCTACTACTGGGTCAGCGCGATCTTTGGCGCCATGCTCGGCTGGTTGCTGCCATTGCATGACGCCACCCGCCTCGCGAGCCCATTCTTCACCGGATTGGCAATTTTCTGGATCGCACGTGCAGCCGCGCGTCTTTATGGTCGCCACACCCGCACACCAGCGGCCCTTCTCATGCTCGGCACCCTGGGGCTGGTCGTACACGCCCACGAACACCAACCGTACACCGCCTTGATCGCCATGCAGGCGATGACGCTGGCCGGTCTCGCTCTGGTGCCAGCCCAACCGGTCAAAGGTGCCCTCCAGGCCGGTATCGGGGTTGCACTCGCCTTCCTCGCGGCAGGTCCAAGTGGTGCACTGCTCACCTTGCCGTTGCTCATCGTCGTGGCCATCGGTTGCCCGGAATGCCGCAGCGCTCGCGCAAGCGGCGCACTGATTCTAGGCCTGTCCATTGGCACGGCAATCACCGCCGCCTGGCTGATCGGGCTGGAGCGCCACGACCCCACTCTGGTCGCCCTTTGGTGGGAGGGTGCCTGGAGCGGCCTTGGCGAACCGATCCCCACCACGGACCTGGGCAAGCTTGCCGAGCTGTTGAGCTGGTTTGCCTGGCCGCTATGGCCGATTGCCCTGTGGACGCTGTGGCGAGCCCGTTTTCAGCTTCTGCGGGTATCGTGGGCACTGCCATTGGTCGCAACGCTGTGCGTCCTGATCTGGCTGATCCTCGGCGGCCACACCCAGGCACCGGCCATGCTGCCGATCATCGCGCCCCTGGCATTGCTCGCCGCAGCTGGGGTGCCAACCCTCCGGCGCGGGGCCGCGAACGCATTCGACTGGTTCGCGATCATGACCTTCGGCAGCTTCGCGATCTTCGTCTGGCTGGCGTGGACCGCGCAAGCCCACGGCTGGCCACCGGGCCTAGCCCGCAGCCTGGAACGCGTGGCACCGGAGTTCGTGCTGCACGGCACGCTGTTCCAAGCAGCCATAGCCAGCTTCATCACCCTGTGCTGGATCACACTTGTGTGGCATTTACCACGCAGCCCCAACCGCAGCCCGACAAATTGGGCAATGGGCATGACCATGTTGTGGTGTCTCGCGGTAAGCTTGCTGCTGCCGTGGTTCGATCACGGTCGAAGCTACCGTCCGGCCTCCGAATCGCTCGCGATTGCGCTGGCCGGAGAAGCGCCGGGCTGCGTTGCGGGCATCGGTTTGTCCGACAGCCATCTCGCATCGCTCGACTACTTCGCCGGATTGCGTGTCGACCCGGTCGGCGCCAATCTGACCGCCTGCAAGTACTTGCTGGTGCACGATGAAACACATGCATCGCGACTGTCACTCGCGGCGCAATGGCAACTGATATGGGAATTCCGCCATGCGGGAGGCAAAAGACTCGAGGTCTTCAGACTATACCGGCGTGAGTGAGGGTTCGGCCCCGGAGTCGGCCTCGCCTGCTCACCGTCCCGCCTGGCACGATCTCGAACACCATGCCTTGCGGTTGAAACATGCCCGCATTGTCGACCGCTTCATCGATCAACCCGGGCGTTTCGAAGCTCTGTCGCTCGAAGTCAACGGCCTGCTCGCCGACTTCTCCCGTCAGGCGATCGACACGTTCGCGCTCGACGCGCTTGAACAACTCGCATCACAAAGCCACTTGAACGAGGGCATTCGCGCCCTGCGCGATGGCGCGCGGGTGAACTTCACCGAAGGCCGGGCCGCTCTCCATATGGCCTTGCGTGGCAGTTGCCCGGCACCCGCAGCCGACATGGCCAGCGTCAAGCAGACGGAACAACGCATGCGCCGATTCGCCGAGCGGGTACGCAGCGGCGCCCATTGTGGCTGCACCGGCAGACCTGTCCGCCACATCGTCAACCTCGGCATCGGCGGATCGGATCTCGGACCGCGGCTCGTCCATGCCGCTCTCAAACCGACCCACTCCGACGCACCGCAGGTGCGCTTCGTCGCCAACATCGACCCGCACGACCTGAACACCGCGCTGGACGGTGTGGCCCCCGAGAAAACGCTGTTTATCGTCTCGTCGAAGAGCTTCTCAACATCGGAAACGCTGGCCAATGCCGAAGCGGCTAAACGCTGGTTGCAGGCGGAGCTGGGAGCAGACGCGGATCTCACCCCTCATTTCGTCGCAGTCAGTAACGCCGTCGAGGCCGCGCGCACCTTCGGCATCGACCCGGAGCATGTCTTTGCGCTGCCGGAATGGGTCGGGGGGCGTTTCTCGCTCTGGTCGGCGATCGGCTTGCCGCTTCTCATCGGCCTCGGCGAAGCCCAATTCGACGCGCTGCGCGAAGGTGGCCGGGCGATGGACACGCATTTTCTCACTGCGCCACTTCACGCCAACCTGCCAGTTCGCATGGCGCTTTTGGGCCTGTGGAATATAGACTTTCTCGACATCGAAACCCTGGTCGCGCTGCCCTACGCTCATGCGCTTCGGTTCTTTCCAGCCTGGCTGCAGCAACTCGAGATGGAAAGCAACGGCAAGCACTGCCTGCGCGACGGCACCGCCAGCGCGGTGCACACCGCCCCACTGATTCTCGGCAGCACCGGCTCGATCGGCCAGCACTCCTTCCATCAGCTCTTTTATCAGGGTACCCGCCGTGTGGCACTGGACTTCGTCGCCGTCGCACCGGATGCCGACCCGCGCCGTCGCTCGCTGTTCGAAAACGCGCTGGCGCAAGCCGCCGCCCTCGCGCAAGGCCGGGACCTCGCCTCGGCCCGAAAGGCGCTGGAGGCCCGCGGTCTGCCCAAAGAGGAAATCGAACGCCTGGCTCCTCATCTCGTCTGCCCCGGCAACCAGCCCTCAACCACCTTGCTGCTACCCCGCCTGGACGCCTTCCAGCTCGGCCAGTTGCTCGCCCTCTACGAGCACAAGACCTTCGTCCAGGGCTGGATCTGGGGTATCAACAGCTTCGATCAGTACGGCGTCGAACTGGGCAAGGAAATGGCGCGCAGCCTGGCCGCGCAGGACGACACCATCCACGACCCGGCCACCGTCGGCCTGCTTGCCGCCGCAAAACGCATGGCGGGTGATTGACCTTAGCGGTGCGTTTCGCTTCGCTCAACACACCCTATTACCGCGCTTGCATGGCGGCTGGATGGTTTCATAGGGTGCGTTGAGCCATAGGCGAAACGCACTGTGCGACTCAACCATAGACCAGGCAGGCGCCCGGAATCCCCTTGGGCGAGGTGAAATAGCCCAGCGCGTAGAAGAACGCGATCACCAGCAGCACCACGATGATGCGCCGCCGGCGCAGCTTGCACCACTGCCAGAGATTCTCCAAGCGCTTACGCATCGAGCCTCAGAAAATGATCACGGTAATGGCGCAACTCGTCTATGGACTCGTAGATGTCCGACAAGGCCTCATGCCGGCCCTTCTTCTCGAAAGACGCATACACCGGCGGACACCAGCGCCGCGCAAGCTCTTTGAGGGTTGATACGTCGAGGTTCCGATAGTGGAACCAGTCCTCCAGTTTCGGCATGTAGCGCGCCATGAAGCGACGGTCCTGACACACCGAGTTGCCGCACATCGGCGACGTACGACGCGGCACCCATTCCTGCACGAAGGCCAGCAGTTGCGCTTCGACATCCTCCTCGGACAGGGTCGATGCCCGCACCCGGTCGATAAGGCCGGACTTGCCGTGAGTGTTGCGATTCCATTCGTCCATCGCGTCAAGCACGGAATCCGGCTGATGAACCGTCAGCACCGGCCCCTCGGCTACCGTCTGCAGTTGTGCGTCGGTCACCACGATCGCCACCTCAATGATGCGATCGCTGTCCGGTTCGAGGCCAGTCATTTCCATGTCGAGCCAGAGGAGGTGGTTTTGATCTTGTGCCATAATTTCCGCGGAGTCTGCCAAAGGGGTATGTGGGAGCCCGATTGTGTCACAAAGCGCGGCTGCGTCCGGCCATGTTGTCGAGCCGCTTGAACCTTGGAGCACGATGAACCGCATCATTCGCGGCTTACGCCGCTCCCTCAGCGGATGGACACACGTCGGACACTGCCGCCCCCCACAGGAGACGACGGCGTGGGTCAAGAATCAAAGAATAACGGAGAGACAACATGAAGACCCTCGCCCTGCCACCACTCGCCGCCGTGCACTTCAGCGCCAGCACCACAGCGAATCCCATCCCGGAAGCCAAGCGCCAGATTGCCGGATATGACAACAGACACTTCTGCAAGTTCGACTGACGCCTCTTGAAGCACGATACCTCCGCCGGCGGTGATACCGGCCTAGTCACCGCAGCCTTCGGTCGCCACTACGAAGTCACCACCGAGTTCGGCACACCGCTCGAAACCCGCGTCAAATGCGTACCCCGGGGCAAGAAGAGCCAGTACGCCTGCGGCGACGAGGCGGTGTTCAGCCCCAGCGGCGAAGGCCAGGGCGTCATCACCGGGCTCGCGCCACGGCGCAACCTGTTGTGGCGCTCCGATGCTTTCCGCGAGAAGCTGATTGCCGCCAACCTCGACCTCATCGTCATCGTCGTCGCCACCGAACCGGGTTTCTCGGACCTGTTCATCTCACGCTGCCTGATCGCCGCCGAGCATCAGCGAATCGACACCCTGATCGTCCTCAACAAGGCCGACCTCAGCGACCGTCTCGACGCCGCCAGAGCCCAGCTTCAACCCTTCGTCGCACTCGGCCACGAGGTACTCGAACTCAGCGCCCTTGAGGACGCAGAGCCGTTACGGCCGCTGCTGGCCGGGCGTCGAAGCATACTGGTCGGGCAGTCCGGCATGGGCAAATCCACCTTGATCAACACGCTCGTCCCCGAGGCCGAGGCCGCCACGCGAGAGATCTCGGAGGCGCTCGACTCCGGCAAGCACACCACCACCTTCGCCCGCCTCTACGCCCTGAAAACCGGTGGGAGCATCATCGACAGCCCCGGCATGCAGGCCTTCGGACTGGCCCATGTGCCGCTGGACGAGCTGCCTGCCTGCTTCCCGGAGTTCCGGCCCTGGCTGGGGCATTGTCGCTTCCGCGACTGCAAGCACGAGACCGAGCCGGGCTGCGCGCTCACCGCAGCACTCGAGCGGGGCGACATCCATCCACGCCGCTTCGAGCATTTCCGCCTGATACGCAGCGAAATCGAATACGCGCTTGGTCAGCGGAGAGGATGGTAGCGAAAGACAGATCGCGGTGACACGCGATGTAGCGCCCGCAGCGGTGCGTTTTGCTTCGCTCAACACACCCTATGCAAGGGAACGATAGAGCCGACCCATCCCATAGGGTGTGTTGAGCCGCAGGCGAAACGCACCGCGCAACCTTCGCCCCGCTCAAGCGGCCAGCGCAGGCCGCGAAACCGGCATCAGGAAGTCGTCCGCGATGCGGTTGCCGAGATCCTGCACCCGCCCCAGCGCCTGCACCACGTAGTTGTGCAGGCCCTCGCGCATGATGTCCTCGATTCGTCCGTAGCGCAGCGTGGCCTCGAAGAGGCCGGCGCGACGTTCGGTTTCGGCGGAGTGGTCGTTGGACACCACACGCAGGTTGTTGAATACCTCCTTCATGCAACGTGCAAGCGAGCGTGGCATGTCTACCCGCAACAACATCAGCTCGGCGACCCGCGCCGGTGTAATCAGATCGCGATACACCTTGCGATAGACCTCGAAGGCCGACACCGAACGCAGCAGCGCGCTCCACTGGTAGAAATCGGCTGAGCCGCCCTCCACCTCACCGGCCGGCAGCAGCAGCTGATACTTCACGTCCAGCGTGCGCAACGTGTTGTCGGCACGCTCGAGAAAGGTGCCGATGCGGATGAAACGCAAGGCCTCGTCCTGCAACATGGTGCCAAGCGTCACCCCGCGCGACAGGTGCGAGCGAAACTTCACCCATTCGAAGAACGAACTCACGCCCTCGTCGTAGAGCTTGTCGCTGTCGAAATCACGCATCTTGAGCCAGGTCGCGTTGGTCGTCTCCCACAACTCGGAGGTCAGCGTGCCTCGCACCGCGTGAGCGTTCTCGCGGGCAGCGCGCAGGCAACTGCGGACGCTCGTCGGGTTCTGCGCGTCGAAGATCATGAAGTCGAGCACCGACTCGGCGGTGATGTCGCCATAGCGGGTGTGAAACGGTGCCTCTAGCCCCATGATGCGCAGTGTCGCACCCCAGGCCTGCTCGGCCTGGCTATCGGACTGCGGCATCAACGACATGCGGTGATTCACGTCGAGAATGCGAGCGATGTTCTCGGCCCGCTCCATGTAGCGTGCCATCCAATAGAGATGATCGGCAGTTCGGCTCAACATGTCGTACGCTCCGTTCTCAAGCCTCGAGTACCCAGGTGTCCTTGGTGCCACCACCCTGGGACGAATTCACGACCAGCGACCCCTCGCGCAAGGCGACGCGAGTCAAACCACCAGGCATCAGCTGCATCTCCTCGCCGGACAACACGAATGGCCGCAGATCCACATGGCGAGGCGCGAGCCCGGCCTCGACGAAGGTCGGGCACGACGACAAGGCCAACGTCGGCTGGGCGATGTAGCGCTCCGGATGCTGCTTGAGCTTGTCGCGAAAATCCTCAATCTCTGCCTTGGTCGCCGCCGGTCCGACCAGCATGCCGTAGCCACCCGCGCCGTGAACTTCCTTGACCACCAGGTCTGCAAGGTTGGCGAGCACATACTCGAGGTCCTCCGGTTTGCGGCACATTCGCGTCGGCACGTTGTGCAGAATCGGCTCCTCGTCGAGGTAGAAGCGCACCATGTCGGGCACATAGGGATAGATCGACTTGTCGTCCGCCACCCCGCTGCCGATTGCATTGGCCAGAGTGACCCCACCCGCCTGATAGGCGGCCAACAAGCCAGGCACACCAAGCACCGAATCGGCGCGAAAGGCGAGCGGATCGAGAAAGTCGTCGTCCACCCTCCGGTAGATCACATCCACACGCTTGGGGCCACGCGTAGTACGCATATAGACATGATCGGCTTCGACGAACATGTCCTGCCCCTCGACCAACTCGACACCCATCTGCTGTGCGAGAAACGCATGCTCGAAGTAGGCGCTGTTGTAGGCCCCGGGTGTCAGCACCACCACCGTCGGATCGGTCACGCCCAGGGGCGCAACGCTGCGCAGCATGTTGAGCAGAATGTCGGGATAGCGATCCACCGGCGCCACGCGATAGCGCGAAAAGAGCCGCGGGAAAAGCCGCATCATCATCTTGCGGTTCTCCAGCATGTACGACACGCCCGAAGGCACCCGCAGGTTATCCTCCAGCACGTAGTACTCGCCTTCACCTGCTCTAACCACATCCACCCCGGCGATGTGGGCATACACGTCGCCCGGCACCTTGACGCCCTGCATCACCTTGCGATACTGGGCGTTGCCCAGCACCTGCTCCGCCGGAATCGGGCCATTCTTGAGGATCGCCTGTTCGTGATAGATATCCCGCAGGAACGCGTTGAGCGCCTTGACCCGTTGCTTGAGACCCCGCTCGAGCACCGCCCACTCATGGGCCGGAATGATGCGCGGCACCACGTCGAAGGGGATCAGCCGCTCGGTGTCGGGCTTCTCGCCATACACCGCAAAGGTGATGCCGTGACGGTGAAACAAGGCATCGGCCTCGGCGCGCTTTTGCGCGAGCCTGTCCTCTGGCATTTCGACCAGCCAGTCGGCATAGGCCTTGTAATGCGCACGCACGCCACCCGTCGCGTCCTGCATTTCGTCATAAAAACTACGTTTGCTCATGCTGCAAGCGCCTCCCCTGTCGCTCGAGGTTTCACCTGCAACACAGCGAAAACCGTGCCAAGCGGAATCCTCGATCCGGGCGGGTTTCGACACAACAAACGCACCAAATGAGGGCATGCACCAGTTTCGTACGTCGACTGCTGGTGCATGTTAGGAACACCGTCGCCGTAAACGACGAAACCCGCCTCTCGGCGGGTTTCGATGCGAGCGCGGCAGCGTATTACAGGCGCTCGAATACAGCAGCGATACCCTGACCACCACCGATACACATGGTGACCAGCGCGTAGCGGCCATTGATGCGCTGCAGCTCATACAAGGCCTTGGTGGCGATGAACGCACCCGAGCACCCAACCGGGTGACCCAACGCAATCGCGCCACCGTTGGGGTTGGTCTTGGCCATATCCAGCCCCAGGCCCTTGGCCACGGCCAGCGCCTGAGCCGCGAAGGCTTCGTTGGATTCGATGACGTCCATCTGGTCCAGCGTCAGTCCGGCACGTTGCAGCGCGAGCTTGGAGGCGGGGATCGGCCCCTCGCCCATGATGTGATTGGGGACACCTGCAAGCGCATAGGACACCAGGCGCGCCATTGGCTTGTGCCCGGCGGCAGCGGCCGCCTTGGCTTCGGCCAGCACGAAGAACGCCGCACCGTCGTTAATGCCCGAGGCGTTACCCGCGGTCACGGTGCCGTCCTTCTTGAAGGCCGGGCGCATCTTGGCCAGCGACTCCATGGTGGTGTTGGCCTTCACGTGCTCGTCGGTGTCGAACACGGTCTCGCCCTTGCGGCTCTTGAGCGTGATCGGAACGATCTGCGACTTGAAGCGGCCTTCGGCAATGGCCGCCGCAGCGCGACGCTGCGACTCGACAGCGAACGCATCCTGGTCCTCACGGGTGATGCCCCACTTCTCGGCCAGGTTCTCGGCGGTGATGCCCATGTGGCCGGCGCCAAACGGGTCGGTCAGCACCGACACCATCGCGTCGATCATCGCAGTGTCGCCCATGCGGGCGCCGGTGCGCATGGCCGGGGCCATGTAGGTGCCGCGAGACATCACCTCTACACCGCCACCGACGCCGAACTCGCAGTCACCCAGCAGGATCGCCTGCGAAGTGGTCACGATGCCCTGCAGGCCGGAGGAGCACAGACGGTTGACCGCCATCGCGACGGACTCCATCGGCAATCCCGCCTGAATGGACGCGACACGCGCAACATAGGCGTAGCGCGACTCGGTGGGAATGCAGTTGCCCACGGTCACGTAGTTGATTTGCTGCGGATCCACGCCGGCGCGCGTTACCGCCTCCTTCATGACGGTACCGGCGAGCTCTGCCGGCTCCATTGAGCTCAGCGAACCACCAAACGCGCCCACTGCGGAGCGCACCGCACTCAGGACAACAACTTCACGATCAGCCATCTTTTCTCCCTCCTGAAAGGATTAACGCCCGACCCAGCCGGCAAGCGCCAGCAGAGCCAGAATCAGTATGACCAGCACCAGCACCCGCCACACCAGTTTGGCGGCAGCTTCCATGCGCGCGACATCAGCACGCTGTCCGATGCCCATTTCAGGGCGATCTCGGACCACGCCTTCCTCGTGCACCGGCATGCCCAGCCTGACGCCCAGCGCACCGGCACCTGTCGCAATCAGTATACCGGATGCCCTGTCTGGCCAAAGCACCGATTGCGAGCGCCAGCAATACATCGCATCCTCGAAATTGCCGAGCACCGAAAAGGCCAGCGCGGTCAGCCGCACCGGCACCCAGTCGATCACATCGAAAGCCCGGCGCGCAAACTCCCCAAAGTGCGAGGGCTCTCCTTCCACACCCGTCTGCCGCTCACGCCATGCCTCGGCGAGGTGTTCCGCTGCGCGATACAACACCACCCCGGCTGGACCGGGCAACAACACGAACCAGAATAACGGACCGAACACCCTGCGGTGCCCCGTCACCAACCCAGTCTCGATGCCCACCCGCGCAATCTCACTCGCCGCAGCACCGGTATGATCCCGCCCGCGCCATTGGCCGAGCAATTCGCACGCCCGATCGGTATTGCCCGCCGCAAGCTGCACTACGATATCGCCAAAGGCCCGCGAATCAGCATGATTTGCCAACACCACATACAGCACGCCCACGTTGAAGAACAGCGCGAACAGCGGGTGCACCCACCACAACGCCCACCACACCAGCCAACTCGCCACCGCCAGCCCGATCACCCCCAGCCCCCAGGCAACCCGGCCACTTCGCACACTGCCGTCGTCATACAGTTCGACGAGCTTGTCAGCCAACGGCTGCAACCAGCGCGCGGCACGATACTCGGAAGACAAAGGTTTGAACTGCTCGAGGAGCAGCGCGAAAAGCAGGGAGAAAACCGTCATGCGCGGACCAGATGAATCGGAAACAAGCCGCCATGATAGTCAAGGCCGCGCCCCAACGCACGGGATGCGCAGGATTCCATTACAACCGACTTTCCCACCTACGCAACACCGCATGCATTCGAAGCACCATAGGAGCGTCGACGTGACTACGCTGCCAGCCAAAAGCCGGACACTCTCCATCGGAGCCTACCTGCTAGAATGGCGTCAGACATCCGTGAAGACGCCTCCCATGCAGACGGTCAGCCGAGCCAGAGGCCGAACACCTCAGCGCGCCCTGCCCCACATGCTCTTATGGTCTCACACTGCTCCGGGAGACGCAGCATGACTCGAGACGCAATCCTTGATTTCCTCAGGCGACATAAACAGGAAATGAAAGAGACTTTTGGTGTCACCCGAATCGGACTGTTCGGCAGCTACGCGCGGCAGACCGCACGAGAGGACTCCGATGTCGACCTTGTCGTTGTAATCGACAAAGACAAGAAAACCTTCCGGAATTTCTTCAGCCTCAAGCGCTACCTCGAACAGGCTCTGGGAAAACCAATCGATCTGGGGATGGAAAGCGCGCTGAAACCCGTCGTGAAGCACGCAATCAAGGACGACATCCTGTATGCGTAATCGCCCGGCCGAGCTTTATCTTCAGGACATCTGCGACTCGGCCGAAGCCATTTAAAGCTATGTCCAAGATCTCTCGTTCCAGGCATTTTTCGAGGACAGAATGCGCTCGGCCGCGGTCATCCGAGAGTTCGAGATCATCGGAGAGGCTGTCGGCAAGCTGCCCGACGAACTTAAAAGCAGGTTCCCCGATATTCCCTGGCGAGAAATCAAGGATTTCCGCAACCTCCTGATCCATGAGTACTTCGGTGTTGACCTCGAGATCGTTTGGGATGCGATACGGGCCGAACTTCCGCCCTTACTGAGTGCCGCGAGAAGCATCCTGTCGGGCAAGTAACATGTGCAGATAGGCCTTGCGCTGGCCTCATTCCCCCACCAGCAACCGCTGCAGAGACACCAGCATGCCCGCGGTGGCTCCCCAGATGTAATAGTCCTTCCACGGCATCGCCCAATACTCCCGCATCCGCCCCCGGTAATGCATGCTGTGGCGCTTGTGATTAGCGGTGTCGAGCAAGAAGGCCAGCGGCACCTCGAAAGCCTCGGCCACCTCGAAGGTGTCCAGATCCAGCTCGAACGGCGGATGCACCAAGCCGACCACCGGCGTCACCCGAAAGCCAGTGCCCGTAAAATACTCCGGCAACTCCCCAAGCAACTCCACCCGATCCGGGTCCAGCCCGATTTCCTCCTCGGTCTCCCGCAGCGCGGTCATCACCGCCGAGACGTCGGTCTCCTCCACCCGTCCGCCGGGAAAGCTGATCTGGCCGGGGTGGTGGTGAAGATGGTCGGTGCGCTTCGTCAGCAGCACCGTCATGCCGGGCGCCCGCGCGACCACCGGCACAAGCACCGCAGCAGGCCGAAACTCCGAAGACTCCAGCGAACCGTCCTCGCGTACTACAGCGTGGGTGTTGGCGTGCAGGAAGCGGTTACGGAGGGCGTCAGGGTCGATCATTGCAGAGAGCGGCAACACGTTTTCACAGACTGACGTGCTTCGATTGTCGGTGGCTAAGCAGTATAGTGCGGTTGATGCAAGCGGCCTACCAGATGAGAAGTGACGGCATTGCTAAGCCCTCCCGACCGCTCATCGCTCAGAACGCGGCAGTCGTCGTCATTGTATTGTCGAATTAATCCACCCAACCTATGGTTGAATCATGAAAAAAGTCCGTGGCTTCACTCTTATCGAACTCATGATAGCCATCACGGTGCTGGCGGTGCTGTTGGGCATTGGCGTGCCGTCATTTCGGAGCATCATTCAAAACAACCGCGCCACATCGACTACCAACGATGTCGTTGCGGCCTTTCAGGTGGCACGCTCGGAGGCCCTGAAGCGCCGCCAGAACGTAACCGTTTGTCGCCGAAACGCAACGGGCACAGCATGCGAGAATGGTACTAACTGGGCCCCCGGATGGATGGTGATCGCGGGTGGCACACCGATTCAAGTCTGGGGTGCCCCTCAAGGGAATCCGGCTATCACCGGCCCGAATGCTGGAGTGACCTACACACCAACCGGTTTAACCACTCTTGTCGCGCAGGCTTCGGTCACTGTCGCATTCCCCGGCTGCACCGGCGATCAGCAGAGAACCGTGAGCATTGCACCTACCGGCCGGCTCAATACGACGAGAACAAATTGCCCATGAAGCCATACCTGCACTCGCCAAACACATGGAGAACCGATGAGTCGGGCGCCACTCTCATCGAAGTCTTGGTTGCGATCGTGGTGCTCTCCATCGGCCTTCTTGGGCTGGCTGGACTTCAGATGACCGGCTTGCAAAGCAATCACAGCGCCTACCTGAGATCCCAGGCAACGCTTCTCGCCTACGACCTCAGCGACCGGATGCGCGTGCAACGTCAGGCGGCTCTTTCAGGCGCGTTTGATGATGCTTCACCTTCCGCAGAACGCATCGGTTGGAATAATGAGGTTGCGTCCATGCTCGGCGCTGGCGCAACCGGTAGCGTCGTCCGTAACGGAGCAGACGTGACGATCACGATCACTTGGAATGATGACCGAGGGCGCATTAGGGGTCAGGGTGAGGTCGCCACTGTCACCAACGTCAATTTCGTATACCGGACCGAGCTATGACGACATATCACCGTAGAGGTCAGAGAGGTTTGACCTTGATTGAACTGATGGTTGCGATGACCATCGGTTTGTTTCTACTCGCCGGAGTAATAGCTGTTTTCGTAAGTAGCAAACAAACCTATCGCACGAACGAGGCGCTCTCACGCGTCCAAGAAAGCGGTCGTTTTGCGATGGAGTTTATTGCATACGATATAAGAATGGCTGGTTTGACCGGTTGTGGGCAAACTGATCGTATCGCAAACACCCTGAACAATCCGGGATCCTGGTGGACTGACTTCGGAAGCGGCGGCATCATCGGTTACGGAGGCGCAACCGCCTTCCCCCCCCAAGCTTTCGAAGGGTCAGGTGGTAACCGGATTGCGGGTACCGACGCTTTCGTTTTGCGCGGCGGCCGTCCAACACACTATTCTATTGAATCCCACACCCCAAACTCCGCGAATTTCAAGCTGAACGCACTCCACGAACTGGCCAATGGCAGCATTGTCATGGTCTGCGACAATCGGCAAGCATCCATCTTCCAGGTCACGAACGTCAATGCTTCCAACGTAACGGTCGTGCATAACACAGGGTCATCGGAAACGCCCGGCAATTGCACCCAACTACTTGGATTTCCTGCTCCGACCACCTGTGGTCCGCAAGAAGGAACTGAATATCAATACGGCCCAGATTCCATGCTCGTTGAATACGTATCAACCGCCTACTACATTGGGCGTAATCAAAGCAATGGCCGATCACTCTATCGCATCACTCTTAATGCCGGAACGCCTACCGCTCCACAAGAGCTAGTCGAAGGACTTCACGATATGAGAGTCGTTTACGGTCGAGATACTAGCAACAACAACCAAGTCAATGATTACGTTGCCCCGGGCACCGTAACCAACTGGAACAATGTTCTCGCAGCACGTGTAAGCCTGCTCGCCATCAGCGAAGAGGCGAACGTCACCGCCGGAGGGCAGCAAACTGTGTCATTCGCCGGCAACAACGTAGCTATTCCGAACAACCGTCTCGCGCAGGTATTCACGAGCACCGTCGCCCTCAGGAATCGGCTGCCATGAATCAGTCTTGTTTTGCTCCGCCCCGCATGCAACGTGGGACCGTCCTAATCGTCGCGCTAATCGTTTTGTTGCTACTAACGATGCTCGGCCTGAGCAGCATGCGTTCGACGACGCTGGAAGAGCGAATGGCAGGTAATCTTCGCGATCAGAACCTTTCCTTCCAGGCGGCCGAAAGTGCTCTGCGCGAGGGTGAAGACTTTGCCCGACTTCTTGCCAATCGTGTGTTGTTGAGTGGAGCCACCGACCTTGCCAGCCCTGCCACTTGGAACGGCAACAACCCCACAGGCACCTACGACATCAATACCGGGTTGAACCCCCCTCTGGCCGCCAACCCGGTCTACCACGTCGGACCACCGGGTTTCGTCCGCATAGGCGTTGGAGCTGGGGAACCACAATACTACTGCATCTACCGTGTCACCGCTCGGGGCGTTGGCCTGGTTGACACCACGACCACGATTCTGCAATCCACGATCGGACTGTTCGAAGCCATCGATGATTGCTGACCCCGCACTCAGGAGCTGAGTCATGAAACACCTTCCATCCACAATACGCACGGATAGCCTGCCGTCGCTCCTGTGCGCACTTTGCTTCACCGGCCTGTCTGCAGCATCAAACGCACAGATCAGTATCGCGGAATCCCCTCTCTTCGTGACCTCGAGCATTCCACCGAACGTCATGTTCATCATCGACGACTCCGGTTCCATGCAGTGGGAAACCATGCCGGATGAATTCACCAAGTACTGGGGTGGCAATCTGACAAGTCAAGCGGTCATGTGGGTTTTCCCTCCAATCGCTGACCTGCATGGCGGTTCGCCGCAATATTCAAACACTCGAACGGTTCGATTTACGGGGAACATGGCTGCGCTATTCCGGTCACCGCAGAACAACACCGTTTATTACAATCCATCCGTTACCTACAAGCCGTGGTCGAATCCGGATGGATCACTGATGCCGGACGCATCGATCACGGCAGCACCAAACAGACCACTTTTTCCAACGTTTGGCACCCGTAATCTCACGGCAAATCAAAGCGCAACCACCAACTGGCTTAACAATGACGGTACGCACACTAGCACCACGGTAAACTTCTACCCATCGGTCTATTACTGGTATAACTCCGGCCCGGTTAATCAAGAGTCAAGCTATACGCGTGTGGAGATACGCTCCACCACCGCCAACTACACAGGTCATGGACGCGAAAACCGGACTGACTGCGCCGGCGCTGCAACCGCCACTTGCACCTACAACGAGGAAATTCAGAATTTTGCGAACTGGTACTCGTATCATCGCAACCGTATTTTCGCAGCACGGGGCGGGATCGGTCGTGCGTTTGCGACCCAGGGCGAGGAGATTAGGATTGGCTACGCAGCCATCAACAAAGGCGACTCGACCATCGACGGAGTTAGCACCCGCACCGTAATTAGAGGCGTAAGACCTTTCCGAGACACTGCCACTCAAACCTATCGTTCAGATTTCTTTGACGAGCTGTACAAACGTGACGTTCCTGCCGCGGGTACGCCGCTGCGCAGAGCACTGCAAGGAGTGGGTGAATATTACAGGCGGAGCGATAACGCCGGGCCATGGGGCCATTCCCCCGGCGACAACGATCCGACCCCGCACCTCGAATGTCGCCAGAGCTACGCAATACTCATGACAGACGGATATTGGAATGGAGCCGACCCTTCCCCGTCGATCGGAAATGCGGATGGTACTGATGGCCCGGTTATCCTTCACCCCGACGGCACTGCTTTCAATTATCAGTACACCCCATCTCAGCCTTTCTCAGATACACGATCGAATACATTGGCTGATGTGGCAATGCATTACTGGAAAAATGACCTCCGCCCAGCCGGCACGACAAATGGCCTGGCAAACCGAGTACCGACGTCCTCCGCTAACGAAGCCTTTTGGCAGCACATGGTTACGTACGGTGTGGGCTTAGGCGTTACCGGCGATGTCGACCCTGCAACCGCATTCGCTGCCGCCCGAAACGGTACTGCGATAACGTGGGGAGACCCCTTCCCTTCTTCGGCGACGAATACGAAGATAGACGATCTGCTGCATGCTGCCGTGAATAGCCGCGGGGGCTTCTTCAGCGCGTCTGACCCAGAGACTTTTGCTAACGAGCTCTCGTCAATCCTGAGCCAAATCGTCGCACGAGTCGAAGAATCATCTACTGCCGCCGCCGCAAGCTCTGCAATTCTTCAGACCGACACCTTGCTCTACGTAGCGGCTTTTCGAAGCACAGACTGGTCCGGAGAGTTTAAGGCCTACGAGATCAACTCCGACGGGAGCCGCGGTGCGCTTGAATGGGACGCAGAGGCTACCCTGAGAAACGCCACCCCTTCCGCCAGAAAGATATTCAGCACCAACCCTGCCAACACGGCAGGAAACCGCGGAGTGACTTTGACGCTAGGCAGTCTCAGTGCGGCCCAGCAAGCGGCGCTGAATCGCGACACTGCCGGCGTACAGGACAACCGTGGAAACGACAGAGTTCAGTGGATTCGTGGTGTTGAAAGCGCAAACCTGCGCAACCGTGTGCATGTTAGTGACGGCCTGCGTTTGCTCGGTGACATTGTGAACTCCAACCCCCAATATGTTGGACGTCAGAACTACGGATATCGCTTCCTTGCTGGAACTGAAGGGACTTCCTACACCACATTTCGGGCAACTACCGCCTATCAGAATCGCCCGAACGTCATCTATGTCGGTTCAAACAATGGTTTAATGCATGCGCTTGATGCTCAGACAGGCCAGGAACTGTTCGCTTACATGCCAGCTGAATCTCTTCTACCGAGAGGATCCAGCTTGCACGCGCGAATTAACGAACTCATGGTGCCGGAATATGATCATCGGTTCTTCATGGATGGCGAATTGACGATCGGCGATGCGTATGTGAATGGATCGTGGAAAACGATTCTCATTGGCACCATGGGAGCGGGAGGACGGACCGTATTCGCCCTTGATGTGACTGACCCCACGAATTTTGATGCTACTAAGGTCCTTTGGGAGTTCACACATCCAGAGCTCGGTTATAACCCCGGGAAACCGTCGATAGTCCGTATGCGCAATGGCACTTGGGCAGCGGTATTCGGGAACGGATACAACAGCTCTAGCGGACAAGCCTCCCTGTTCATCGTCCGTTTGAGCGATGGGCAGTTGATGACCGGCACCAACCCGATTCCAACGGATTCCGTAACCAACAACGGTTTGACTTCACCGCAGGCCACAGACTGGCCCGTTATGGATTTGAGCGCGCGCTGGATTTACGCGGGTGATCTGCAGGGAAGGATGTGGCGCTTTGATGTCTCGTCTACCAATACCAACCAATGGGATAACAACGGTAATCGGAAGGTCTTGTTTCAGGCTCGCGACCCTTCGAACACACCGCAACCCATCACGTCGCAACCCGCACTTGCAGCTGACCCAAACGATCCGACTCGCTTGATAGTGCTATTCGGCACTGGTAGTTTCTTCCGCACGGTCGACGGAAACCCGGTCAATCCTCAGCTACAGTCGCTCTATGGTCTTTTTGACCAGTCGGGAAGCTGGAGCATCTCCAGCCGTTCTGAATTGCAGATGCAGACCATCACTTTCCAGGGGAACGTGACCTTCACACTACCGGATAGCACAACGATCTCCACTCTCGTTCGTCAAGTGTCCAATAATTCACTTTCAAGCTCACAGAAGGGTTGGTATTTGGATCTCTCCTATCTCGGTTCTAATACTGGCGAGCGAGTGATCAGTTCGCCGACTTTTCCGTCTGGCATTCAGCAATCTCGAGTTCGTTTCACAACCCTTATTCCTGATAATGACCCGTGCGGGGCAGGCAGAACCGGCTTCGTAATGGACATAGATCTTTTGACCGGTGGCAGGACAACGCATCCAGTTTTCGATCTGAATCAGGATGGCTCCTTCGATGCCAGCGACATGCACAATAATCTGCCCATCAGTGGTATCGGCGGCGTGCGCGGGGAACGACTCACAGTCATCCGTGATGCTGCCTCCGACAGAGAATTTCTCTACGGCGGCGAAGACCTTGTCGGAGTGGGCCTTGGAGACGCGGACCTTGTTGGACGCCGCTCATGGCGACAGTTCAGGTGACTCGCTCTCGAAGCATTCAAATGGAAGCGTTTATGAGATATACAACTAGACAGAACGGATTCACGCTCATCGAATTAATGATCGTAGTTGCCGTGATCGGAATTTTGGCGGCCGTCGCGTATCCCTCCTATCAGGAACATATTCGGCAAGCAAGGCGCGCCGACGCCCAAACAGCCTTGCTTGAGCTTTCGCAGTTTATGGAACGCTACTACACCACCAACGGGCGGTATGTGGATGGTGCCGGCAACAGGCCGGCTCTTCCCTTCACGCAAAGTCCAAAGGATGGGGCGCCGAAATTCTACGACCTTTCGTTTGACAACGCAGGCATTGCCAATCAAGCAACAGCTTACGTACTCCAGGCTGTACCGATCGCAGGCTCCGCAATGGCCACAGATGCGTGTGGCTCATTGCGGATTACCAACACTGGTGTGCGGACAAGAACAGGGACTCTTGATGCGAACAGATGTTGGCGGAATTGAGTAAGCGCGTCGTCAAGGCGGTCAGACCTAGCTTCGTAGCACCTCCATGGGACCACGGAAACCACGGGGTCACAGGAAACCACGGGGTCAGGCCTAGCTTGGTAGCACATTCGCCGACCGCTCTTCAATCACAACACAGGTGGCGCAAGATATGCGCACGCTAGCACGATAAGAGCACGGCCGCCCGGAGAGGGCGGCCGTGTCAGGTCAGCCGATTTGGGAAGCGGAACTTAACTGCGCCCTGCCCCCATTCCGCTGCCGCCGCGCGGGCCGCCCCGCATGCCGCGGTCGCCCTTGCGGCCCATTTGCTGAAACTCGGCGTCAAACACGGTTTTCTGTGCATCGCTCAAGGTCGCGTAGAAGGTCTCCACCGACTCACGCGCCGATGCCATCTCGGTCTGCCGCAGTTGACTCATCGCTTCCATGCGCTGCATGCGCTCGATGGCGTTTTGCGGCCTGTCGGCGCTGCGGCGTTCGGCCATGGTTTCGACCATGCGCGCAAGGGCCAAGGGGTCAGGCCTAGCTTCGTAGCACCTCCATGCACTACGTACTCCGAAGCCTGCTAAAGCTCGCCCGGAGATGCGATAGACGCGCTGCGCAAACTCAGGTGCGGCCCTTGCGTTGGCAGCTTCGATCTCACAGGCTCCGTCGCTGGGCGGGGGCGGTCAGGGCCTCAGATCAGCGGTTACGATGCGTCGGGACCCTCATCGATAAAGCGATCGGCATTGCCACGGGCAAAGGGTGCATGTTTCAGGAGCCCTGTTGCAGCCTGAGCATCGTTCGCTGCAATTCAGGCAGTTTGCTCTCGACCACACCCCAGACCAGTTTGTCGTCGACTGTGGCATAGCCGTGAATCAGCGTGTTGCGAAAGGCAACGATTCTCGGGAGTTCGGTGATTTGAGAAGCGATATCGGGATCTCGGCGGGACAGCCCATTTAACGCCTCACCGATGATCTCGAGCTGTCTTTCAACCGCCGATCTCAGCATCGCATCGTGCTCGTAATCATTTAGGGTCTTGCCGTCGATGAATTGGCCGATTAAATCGATCGCGTTTCGTACATCCCAAATGTATTTCAGCACTTCAGGCTTCATAGAGCTTCATACGCGTGTTGAGCACTTCCTCGCGGAAGTATGGGTTCTTCAGTGCGTCGATGGTGATCAGATCGATCTTGCGACCCAGCAGCCTTTCGAGCCGTTCATGGAGAGTGAGCCATGCCTCCGAGTAGTCGGATGCGGTCTTGTCACCAATAGTGACGAGGAAATCAAGGTCGCTTGTGTCAACGTCGAAGTCGTCACGCACGACGGACCCGAAAACATCGAGCCTCTTGACGTCCAGCGATCGACACAGTTCGGTGATTTGCTCGCTCTTGGCGGCTATGATCGGATTCATGAAGCCCCTCTCCACTGTCAAACCATACTTCACTGAAGGATGGTGTCAGTTTAGAGGAAACACGCGGGAAAAGAAGCCGGCACCAAGGGGTCAGACTCGGACCACGGGGTCAGGCCCAGCTTGGTAGCACATTCGCCGACCGCTCTTCAATCACAACACAGTTGGCGCAAGATATGCGCACGCTAGCACGATAAAAGCACGGCCGCCCGGAAAGGGCGGCCGTGTCAGGTCAGCCGATTTGGGAAGCGGAGCTTAACTGCGCCCTGCCCCCATTCCGCTGCCGCCGCGCGGGCCGCCCCGCATGCCGCGGTCGCCCTTGCGGCCCATTTGCTGAAACTCGGCGTCAAACACGGTTTTCTGTGCATCGCTCAAGGTCGCGTAGAAGGTCTCCACCGACTCACGCGCCGATGCCATCTCGGTCTGCCGCAGTTGACTCATCTCTTCCATGCGCTGCATGCGCTCGATGGCGGTTTGCGGTCTGTCGGCGCTGCGGCGTTCGGCCATGGTTTCTACCATGCGCGAGGCGCGGGTCTGCATATCCGCCTTGAAGGTTTCGAATGCCGGTTTCTGCTCGGGCGTGAGTGCGAGGGCGAGCTCGAGCCGTGCCATGCGCACTTCGGCGCGTTGAGTCATGCGCTCCTGCATTTGCTCCGGTGCCATCTGAGACCAGGCAGCCCTGCTGCCACGCGGGCCGTCGCACTGGCCGCCCCATGCCAAGGCTGCGGTAGTGCCGAGGGCACCGGCAGCGATGAGGGCGACAACGATAGAGGTTTTGATCGAGGTTTTCATGGTGCTTCTCCTGTCGATTGACTTTGCGTTGCCCTTTATGTGGGCGACGGAGCCATTACACTCCCGCGATGTATGCTGTATTTGTCAGTCGGAAGGCGAATTGCGGCTTCATGTTTCTGTCCGCGCGCTTGATACGCTGGGATACAACATGACGCCGAGACCAGATGGGCCAGAGCGCTGACGCAGATCCCGGTCGCATCAATCGCGCGAGCGTCACGGTATGACTCGACCTGTCGCCCCGGCTTGAGCTAGGGCTGCCGCAAGCCCCTGCCTGGCCCCGGCGTCGCCATGCACCAGACGGACTTCGGCCGGCTGATGGCGCATCCGGGTAACGAAACGCACGAGGTCGTTCTGGTCTGCGTGCGCGGAATACCCTGCAACCACGTGGATACCCGCACGAATGACAATACGCTGACCATCGAAGTCCACATAGCCGCCGCGCGGTCCATAACGTTGGATGTCGGCACCCGGTGTGCCCGCAGCCTGATAACCGACAAACAACACATCGTTGCGCGCGTCGGGAAGCAGGGTTTTGAGGTAGTTGACCACCCTGCCGCCGGCACACATGCCGCTGGCTGCTATGACGATGGCCGCTTCGCCGGTCTGTGCCAGCCGAGCGACGTTGGCGAGGTGGGCATCGTGCGATTCGATGGCGACGAGTTGAGCGAAATCGAGTGGGCGACGCCCCTTGGCGACCCTTGCACGTGCCTCGGCATCCCAGTACGGCTGCAGCTCACGATACATTGCGGTGAAGCGGCTGGCCAGGGGCGAATCAAGGAAGACACGCAACCGCGCCCACTGCTCGGCATGCCTGCCCCCGGCGCGCGACTGCCGGTGCATGATGTCTTCGAACTCGTAAAGCAGCTCTTGCGTGCGACCGATGCTGAAGGCCGGGATGACGACGGTGCCACCATTGGCCAGTGCGTGCTCCACGGTCGCCTGAAGGCGTTGCTGACGGGTACGCCGGGACATGTGCAGGCGGTCGCCATAAGTGCTTTCGAGCACAACCAGATCTGCCCGCCAGGGCACCTTGGGCGCGGGCAGGAGCGGCGTCCAGGGCGCACCGAGATCCCCAGAAAAGACGATGCGCCTGGCCGCAGCGCCTGCGGCCTGGATATCACACTCGACGTAGGCGGAGCCGAGAATGTGGCCGGCGCGCTGCAGTCGTATGCGGCAGAGTGCCCCGCCTTGCATCGGAATATCCGTCCATTGACCCCACGGCACCGGACGCAGGCGTGATTCGACGAGTTGAAGATAGCGTTCGACGAAGCGGGCCTCGCGGCTGATGCCCACCTCGAAGGCATCCGCGAGCACGGTCGGCAACATCCGTGCCGAAACCTCGCTGCAGTAGATTGGCCCCTTGTAGCCGGCCGCGAGCAGCCACGGCAGTCGTCCGACGTGATCGATGTGAACATGCGTCAGGACGAGTGCGCGCAGATGGTCTACCGGAAAACGCACATCGAGTGCGTCGCCACCGCTACGCCCCTCGGCTGATAGTTCAGCCCCTTGAAACAACCCGCAGTCGACGAGCAGGCCGTTCTGGTTGTCGATTCGCAGTTCATGACAGGAGCCTGTCACCCCTTGGCGGCCACCATGGTGTTGCAGTGAGTAAGGGGGAGTGAGAACGGATTCGGACATGCAAGGGCTCCATCGTGCTGAAGCTGCATGCTATATCCCATTCGACTGGATTATGCAATTCGCGTTGGCGAATTTACGTCTGGGAACTGGTGATTTGGCGGAGGCGGTGAGATTCGAACTCACGAGGGGCGCAAACCCCTGCCGGTTTTCAAGACCGGTGCATTCAACCACTCTGCCACGCCTCCGTACTTCGTGCCGGCACCCATCGGGCCTGACGGCCCGCCCTGCCGGTTTTAGCTGCGCGGACCTATGCCCGCTTCGCTAGCGCGCCGCTCTCGCGGCTGGCGCCAAGACCGGTGCATTCAAGCACTTTGTCACGCCTCCGTAAGCCGATCCGACCACGGACGCGGATTGTAGCATCCCGACCGCGGTCACCGTGCACGCGCCAACACCGGAAATCACCGCCCCTCGATCCGCATGTCGAGCCGCTCGAGCAGACTGCGGTCGCGGCTGGTGCCGGGGTTGGCTGTGGTGAGCAAGTGATCGCCATAGAAGATGGAGTTGGCACCGGCGAGGAAGCACAGTGCCTGCAAGGCGTCGTCCATCTTCTCGCGCCCGGCGGACAATCGCACGTAGCTGCGGGGCATGGTAATGCGGGCGACTGCGATGGTGCGGACGAACTCGAACGGATCTATGGCTTGTACACCAGCCAGCGGAGTGCCGGGGATCGGTACAAGATTGTTGATCGGCACGGACTCGGGCGCGGGGTCGAGGTTGGCGAGCTCGGCGATGAGCGCGGCCCGGTGGGCACGGGTTTCGCCCATACCGACGATGCCGCCACTGCACACGTTGATGCCAGCCTTGCGCACGTTGTGCAGGGTATCGAGCCGGTCCTGATAGCTCCGGGTGCTGACCACGGCGCCATAGTACGCCTCCGCCGTGTCGAGGTTGTGGTTGTAGTAGTCCAGGCCGGCGTGGCCCAGGGTTTGGGCCTGATCGGCGTCCAGCATGCCGAGGGTCATGCAGGTCTCGAGTCCGAGCGCCTTGACCTCGCGAATCATTTCGGCCACCCGCTCCATGTCGCGTGCCTTGGGCGACCGCCAGGCCGCACCCATGCAGAATCGGGTGGCACCCTGTTGCTGTGCAGCACGTGCGGCGGCGATGACGTCGTCAATGGGCATGAGCTTGGACGCCTTGAGCCCGGTTTCATGGTGTGCGGATTGCGAGCAGTAACCGCAGTCTTCGGCACATCCACCGGTCTTCACCGAGAGCAGGGTCGACAACTGCACGACACCGGCCTCGAAATGCTCGCGATGAACCTGTTGCGCCTGAAAAACGAGGTCCATGAAAGGTTGTGCGAAAAGCGCTTCGACATCCGCAACACGCCAGGCTGCCGCCGACGGTTCAGGTTGCGGGCTGGCGTTCTTCATAAGTGAGCGGTCTGGCATGGAGATGGTACTAGTCATTGAGGATCCTCTTGCAAGGGGTGGGCGGCGTGCAGCCGCATCGGCTGTGCTGAAACAAGCCAATCCACCTCTGTAATTTTGAATTACGGATTATAGGCGACGATCGGAGGAATGCAGCCCTGCCGTTCATCCGCTGGTCACCTGGCGAACTGCGCACTCATCGCGCAAAAGCCGCCTGATGACGAGACGCCTTCGGAAATGCGTAACGATTTGAGCTTTCAGTCCTCCCGCTCGAACAACGCGATGGATTCGACGTGGGATGTCTGCGGGAACATGTTGGCAATGCCGGCCGATTTGAGCCGATAGCCCTTCTCGTGCACCAGTACGGCGGCGTCGCGCGCGAGCGTGGCCGGGTTGCACGAGACGTAGACGATACGCGGTGGCAGCTGGGCTGCAGACAAGGCCTTGACCACCGCGATGGCACCTTCGCGCGGCGGGTCGATGAGGACTTTGTCGAGTTTGCCGAGGGCGGCAAGGCTGTCTTCGGTCGCTTCGAACAGGTTGGCGGCGTGAAACTCGCTGTTGGCCTGCAAGCCGTTTCGCGCGGCGTTCTCGCCCGCGCGGCGCACCAGGGTTTCGCTGCCTTCCACCCCCAAGACGTGGGCGCCGCTTCTGGCGATCGGCAGGCTGAAATTGCCGAGGCCGCAAAACAGATCCGCGATACGCTCGCCCGGTTGCGGGTCGAGCAACTGCATGCTCCTGCGCATCAGCAGGCGGTTGATCTCCACGTTGACCTGAGTGAAATCGGTCGGCCGGAAATCCATCGTCACCCCGAACTCGGGCAACGTGTAGGACAAGCCCGGGGCTTCGACCGGGTGCAGGCGATAGATGGAATCCGGCCCCTTGGGCTGCAGCCAGACCTGCACGCCGTGCGCATCGGAGAAATCCGCAAGCCGCTTTTCGTCCGTTGCGGTCAGTGGCAGCAGGTTACGGAACACCAACACGGTGATGTCGTCGCCGACCGCAATCTCGATTTGCGGCAGGCGGTCCGGAATCGACAGTCCGGCGATGAGTTCGCGCAGCTTCGGCAGCATATTGGAGATGTGCGGCGGAAGAATCTCGCAGTTGAGCATGTCGGCGATGTAGCTGCTGCGTCGTTCGTGAAAGCCCACAAGAATGCCGCCCTTCTTGGGCACCAGGCGCACGCCGATTCGGGCGCGGTAGCGATAGCCCCAGCTCGGCCCGTGAATCGCGGCCAGAATGGTCTCAGCCTTGACCTTGCCGACGTGCCACAACGCATCCTCCAGCACTCGCTGTTTGACGGCGGCCTGGGCGACCGGGTCGAGATGCTGCATCGAACAGCCGCCGCACTTGCCGAAGTACTCGCAGCGCGGCGTCACCCGCTGCGCGCTCGCCTGCAAAACCCGGCTGATCTGGGCAAGCTCGTAACTGGGCTTGCGACGATAAACCGAGTACTCCACCTCCTCGCCCGGCAACGCGCCGTCGACAAAGACGGTCTTGCCGTCGACATGGGTAACCCCGCGACCTTCGTGATCAAGCGACTCAATGATGGCGACCGGCATGATGCATCCCGCTGCAAAAGGGGCGGATTTTAGCAGGCGCTGCTCGAAGCAGTGGAGCGATCAAAGCACCGGGCGCAATCGGCCGATCGACTTGCGGACAGTGGCCAACTGAAATCGGCAAACACATGCACCGACACACTGGAGACGATGCTTTGCGAGTGGTACCTTGTCCATATTCGGAAACCCGGGAGCATGGCGATGACCGACACTACACCGAAGGACGACGATCTGATCGACAGCCTCTCGAAGTACCGCGATGCCGCGCTGGCAATCATCGATCGGGCAGAGCGCACGCTCGAGATCTGCGACCCGGACCTGAGCCAGCTGCCGCTCGAATCGCCAGCCGGGATAGCCGCCCTCGAAGCATTTCTGCAGCGAAGCGCACTGCATGACTGCCTGCGCATCGTGGTACATGACGTCACACACCTCGAGCAGCACTGCCCTCGCCTGGTGCGGCTACTCACCGCCTACGCCCATCGCATGACAGTACGCGTCAGCGCTCGCGAGCACCGCAGCCTGGAGCAGTGTTTCATCGTCGCCGACAATGTCCACCGCCTGATCCGTTTCCATCGCGACCTGCCCAGGGCACGCTTGAGCATCGACTCCCCTACGGATGCGGCTGAAAGTCTGCTGCATTTCGAAACGCTGTGGGAACGAGCCCAGGCGGTTTCGCCGGGAAGCAGACTGGGGCTGTGATCTGGTGGTCTGCTTCGCAAATGCAGCGACACGAAACCGCGGCTTGAGGAGTATGGCCGCAACAATGCCCGTCATCGACGCCTCAACAGGACCTTGACCCGAAGGCAATCTGCGTTCCTGCATGACCAAGGGAATCAGGCCTTGACTGCCCGCGTGAGCGTCCGGCCCGGTGACCGCAACGTTTTGCTACAGCTTGGCCCGCTTTCGCGGG
>NZ_WTVM01000052.1 GCF_012910885.1 Azoarcus taiwanensis
ATTCAGCATCGAGCTGCGCGCGCTTAACAAAGAGGGAGAAACCGTCTTCCTGCTGGTGCGCGGTGAGCCGACGCCCGGCAGCGGGGAGAGGTCGCGCCTGGAGGGTACCTTCCACGACATCAGCGACCTGAAGCGCGCTGAGATAGAGCGCGAACGAACCATCACCCAACTCCAGGCCCTGCTCGACGCGTTGCCACAAGGCATCAGCGTAGTGGACAGCAACTTGCGCCTGATGATGTGGAACCGGCGCTTCCACGAGATCCTCGATTTTCCTCAGAAACTCGTCTATCGAAATGCTCGCTTCGAGGATTTCATCCGCTATAACGCGCAACGTGGCGAGTACGGTCCGGGGGATCCGGAAGAGCATGTCACGCAGATCGTCGCGCGGGCACGCGAGTTCAAGCCGCACCGCTTCGAGCGTACGCTGGCTGGTGGCCGTGTGCTGCTTGTCGAGGGCTTACCCTTCACCTTTGGGGGCACGGTCTCCGGCTTCATCACCTGTTACACGGACATTACCGAAAACAAGCGCGCCGACGAGCTGATCGCCCGCCAGCGGGACGTGATGAAGGTGATCATCGACAATTTCCCCGGCGGGGTGTCATTCTGCGACACGGATCTGCGCTTCACTGCCTACAACGAGCAATTCCAGCAACTTCTCGAGTTTCCGCCCGAACTGTTTGCTACGGGCTCGGTGGAGTTCGAGACGCTCGCACGTTTCAACGTCGCTCGTGGCGAGTACGGCCCAGGCGACCCGGAAGAGCAGCTCAACGCTGTCGTTGAGCGCGCCCGGAACTTTCAACCGCACCGGATCGAGCGCCAGCGGCCAAACGGGAGGTGGCTCGAGATCCGGGGCACGCCGGTGCCCAGCGGCGGATTCGTCACCAGTTACATCGACATCACCGAGCGCAAGCAAGCAGAGCACGCGCTCCGGTCCAACGAAGAGCGCTGGAAGTTCGCACTCGAAGGTGCCCGCGACGGCGTCTGGGACTGGAATCTGCAGACCGGCGAAATCCTTTACTCGAAACGCTGGAAGGAGATTTTCGGTTTCACTGACGACGAACCCAATGAAGGCCTGATCGACTGGTCCGAGCGCGTGCATCCGGACGACAGACATGAACTGCGCCGAGCCATCAAAGCTCATCTGAGCGGCGAAACACCCACGATCTCGGTCGAGTACCGGGCACTGTGCAAGGATGGAGTCTGGCGATGGACCCATGCACGCGGAATGGTGGTTGGCCGCGACGAATCCGGAAAGCCTACGCGCGTCGTTGGAACGAATACCGACATCTCCGAGCGCAAGCAGATCGAGGAGGATCTGCGCGATGCCCGGACTGCAGCGGAGATGCGTCGAGAACAGGTGGCCAGCCTGCTGGACAATGCCGACCAGGGCTTCCTTTCCTTCGCAGCGGATCTCGTGGTCGAGCCAGAGTGCAGCCGCAGCTGCGAGACCATGCTCAGCGTTTGGCCGGCAGGGATGGATGCGGCCGGATTGCTGTTCGGCGACGACGAACTCAAGCAAGCGTTGTTCCGCGAGACCATCACCGCGGCACTCGATGAAGCCGATGAGTTCATCAGGGAGGCGATGCTGTCGCTTCTACCGGCAGAGATCCGTCACGGCGATCGATTGCTTCACGCGCAATACAAGATTCTCGACAAGCGCCGAATCATGATGGTGCTCACTGACATCACCGCCGAGCGTTCGATGGCCTCCATGCTCGACAGGGAACGCAAGCGGCTGGAGCTGATCGTGTCTGCAGTCACTGACAGCACCAACTTCTTCGATGCGATCGAAAGCTACCGCGAGCTGCTGACCAGCGGTCTGCCCGGCCTGTTCGCGCGGGACGGCGAATCGCGGGCTGTGGCCAACGAAGTCTATCGCGCCATCCATACATTCAAGGGACTGCTCAACCAGTTCAGCTTCCCTGCCAGCCCCGTTGCGCTGCACGACGTCGAGAGCCAGTTGGCCGATCTGCTGCATGAACAGGGGCTGACGGTCAGGAGAGTCGCAGAAGCCACCCCGCTCGAAATGCTGCGTGCGCGTCTTGCAGAAGACCTGGCGATCCTGTCCGACGCGCTGGGCGACGACTTTCTCAGCCAGGGGCCACGTGTCGCACTGGCCCGCGAAAAGGCAGTCGTCTTCGGCGACCTGGCAGCACGACTGTTGCGCGGCGATCCGCTCGATCCGAGCGAGCCGGCGCTACACGACACCCTCGTGGAGATCTCACGCCTGAGCAAGGTGTCGCTAAAGCAGGCGCTGCTCGATTTCGACGAGATCGTCCGCCAGACCGCCGCACGCACCGGCAAACGCGTTGGCAGGCTCGCGGTCGAGGGTGCTGCAGATATCTGGCTCGAACCCGATCGCTACCGCCCCTTTCTTCAGTCGCTTGGGCATGTCTTCCGCAACGCCGTCGTTCACGGACTGGAGCCCCCCGGTGAGCGTTGCGATGCCGGTAAACCCGACGCGGCGCAGATCAGCTGCGAATACGTGCTGGAGAACGAAGCGATCCGGCTCGTCATCACCGATGACGGCCGAGGGCTTGATCTGCCTGCGTTGCGCCGCAAGGCAGTCGAACAGGGACTGTACGGTGACGAGGCGGTGGATACGGTGGCTGACGACGAGATCGCGCAGCTTGTATTCAAGGATCAGTTGAGCACGCACGGTGAAGCCGACGAACTCGCTGGCCGCGGTGTCGGGCTGGCGGCGGTGATGGGCGAAATCCGTCGCCTTGGCGGAGACATTGACATCAGGACGACAACCGGCCGGGGGACCGCGTTCGTTTTCACCCTTCCCTACGGACAGTGGTACGACGAGCGCTTTTCGGATCATGACGACTGAGGCAACCATGACGCAGATAGACAGGATCATGTCGTCCATCGCTTGTCGCACGAGGGAGTATCTCGGCGCCGAGTTTGGTGTGACCATTACCGCGGCGAACGCCCACTGCAGCGAATCAGACCAACTGACGCTGCCGCGGATGACAACCGTCATTGCCTTGGGAGGAAATATCAATATGCTTGTCGCGTTCGGCTTCGACGAGCGCCTTATCGACCTCATCTTCGACAAGATGACGGAGGGCTTCGAAGTCGGCGAAGATGAAGTGGCGATGTATCGCGAAGCGGCCACCGGCGAAGCAGTGAATACGATCCTGGGGCATTGCACCAGCGATCTTGCGGATGATGCAGGCGGCGTCATCACGATGACGCCTCCCGTGATACTGGAGGGAGTCAAGACAATTCGCCGCATGAAGGACGCGAGTTTCTATACCCAGAACCTGGATTCAATGTTCGGACAGGTTACGGTCAACCTCGTTGGTCCCCGGATGATTTTCGACAACCACCTCGATTACGCGACACAGGAAAACCATGAGCACCGTTGACATCATGATCGTCGATGACTCCCCGATCATCAGACAGAAACTCACCGTCATGCTGGAACAGATCGGCTATCGGGTTGTGCAGACCGCGGCTACCGGCAAGGAGGCCATCGCCGCCTACCGGAGCCAGCGTCCCGATCTCGTCACCATGGACATCACCATGCCCGACATGAACGGCATAGAAGCCACGCGCGCGATCATCGGCGAATTTCCGGACGCAAAGATCGTGATGGTCACATCACACGGGCAGGAGAAAATGGTGCTAGAGGCCCTCAAGGCCGGGGCGAAAGGCTACGTGATCAAGCCTTTCCAGCCCCATGTGGTTTACGAGGCCATTCAAAAGGCCTGCCGTCGGACAGTGGATCAGGCCAAGGTGCAGGCAATCATCGAGCAGCGTACGAACACAACCGAAAGCTGATCCGCACGAGCTTCTGCTCCAGCATCCTTTAACGACGCTGCCCCCGCTCCTGCTCTTCTTCCAGCTTGAGTGCGCGCAAGCGCGCATCGATTGCCGACATCTCGTGGAAATCGCCATCGCCGGCCCGGCGGGCGAGTTCGAGTTGCTCTATCGCAGCCGGCAGACTGCCGCGCAACACATGCACCTCGGCCTGCGCACGATGGTATGCGCTCATGCGACCGAGCGCCGCCTCGGAGCGCGACGACAGCATCCAGTACTGGGCGTTGCCCGTGTTCCGATGCGCCCCATGCCGGGCGCGCCGTGCCGCCTCATCCGCCTGGCCGGACTGCAACAGGGCCTCGATGTAGAGATAGTCCAGCGCGATGTGATCCGGAAACGCGCCAACCGACTTTTCCAGCAGGCCTACGGCTTGGCCATGCTCACGGGCGGCGAACATCACCTCGGCGGCCAGTCCGTCGATGAAGGGCGAAGGTTCGGCTTCCTGGCGCAACGCGGCGACCGCCCGACGCGCCTCCTCCACCCTGCCCGCACGCAGCAAAGCTCGGGCCAGTCCGTACTGATTGAAGATGGTGTCGTTACCCGCTGCGACCCGCGACTCGAAATCGCGCACCACATCAGGGGCGGGACCATTGAGGGTGCGAATCTTGGTCCGTACGAAGCCAAAATCCGGGCTGTCCGGCACTTGGCGGTAGCGCATCTGCGCCACCCGGTTACCCAGGTCGGCCATCCGCTCCTCGGTCAAGGGGTGGGTGCGCAGGTAACCGGGGGCATTGTTCTCGTAGACCCGGGTCGAGCGCTGTAGACGCTCGAAAAATGCCGGCATGCCACGGACGTCAAAGCCTGAGCGCTCCAGAATCTGCAGGCCGATACGGTCTGCCTCACGTTCGAAGGCGCGGGTATAGCCCAGTTGCTGCTGAATTGCGCCGGCCTGGCCGGCCGCGAGCGCCGCCTCGCTGACCTGGGAATTGCTGCGCGCTGCGAGAATCGCCACCAGCACCGAAGCCAGCACCATCATGCTTGCCTGCCCCTGCCGCCCGAAAAGCTGCGCGATATGTCGCTGGGTGACGTGGGCGATCTCGTGTGCGACCACCGACGCCAGTTCAGACTCGGTCTCCGCCGCCAGGATCAGGCCGGTGTGCAGACCAATGAAGCCGCCCGGCATCGCAAAGGCATTGAGCGTGGGGTCGTTGATTGCGAAGAACTCGAAGCCCCGCTCCGGCTGATCACTCGCGGCCACCAGTCGAGCACCGAGACGGTTGAGATAATCCGCTATCTCCGGATCCCCCAGATACGCGGGGTCGCGCCAGCGGATGTCCTGCATGATGGACTGTCCGATTCGTCGCTCCGCCATCGGCGAAAGGTCGGAAGTGGCCACGTCGCCCAAATCGGGGAGCCGCGCAGACGCCGGCGCTGCCGAAACCGCAACGCACAGCAACAGGAGAAAAAGTCGCTTGATCATCGGGTGCTATGATAGCTCGCTCGCGATTCCGTTCCATCGGGATTGTTTCCGTCTGTAGTCGATACCGGCATAGCCTCCAAAACATGAGCCAGAATCTCACTCATTTCGACAACCAGGGCCAGGCGCACATGGTCGATGTCGGCGCCAAGGATGAAACCCGTCGGGTGGCCGTCGCGCGCGGCAGCATTACGATGCAGCCGGACACCTTCGCCATGATCCGGGCCGGCGACGCAAAGAAAGGCGACGTGCTCGGCATCGCACGCATCGCCACGATCCAGGCCTCAAAGAAGACCAGCGACCTGATCCCTTTGTGCCACCCGATCCCGCTTACCCGGGTCGCGGTGGAGTTCCACCTTGACGAAGCCGCGAGCCGCATCGACCTCACTGTGACCGCCGAGACGGTCGGTCGCACCGGCGTCGAGATGGAAGCACTCACCGCGGTCAACGTCGGTCTGCTCACGATCTACGACATGTGCAAGGCGGTCGACCGTTTCATGCGCATGCACGACATCCAGCTCCACGAGAAGCTCGGCGGAAAATCGGGCCACTGGAAGCTCTGACACCCGGTCCACAATGCGCATCCTCGTCGTCGAAGACAGCCGCGACATTCTCGCGAACATCGCCGACTACCTCGCCCTCAAGGGCTACGAGGTCGACTGTGCCGCCGACGGGCTGAGCGGGTTGCATCTGGCAGCGACCGGGAACTTCGATCTCATCGTGCTCGACGTGATGTTGCCGGGCATAGACGGCTACACTTTCTGCAAGCGCCTGCGCGAGAGCGAGCGCTCGAACACCCCGGTCGTCATGCTCACCGCGCGCGATGCACTCGACGACCGCCTGACCGGTTTCGCCAGCGGCGCTGACGACTACCTCACCAAACCCTTCGCCTTGTCCGAGCTGGTCGCCCGAATCGAAGCCATTCTGCGACGCAGTCGTGGGGGCGGTCGGCGTCGGCTCGAGGTCGACGATTTGCAGCTCGATCTCGACACGCTGGAAGTGAGCCGTGCCGGCCGCAGCATCCGGCTCACACCAGCCGCACTCAAGCTGCTCACCTTGCTGATGCAGCGCAGCCCCGCCGTCGTCCCGCGCGATGTGCTCGAAGCCGAGCTGTGGGGCGACTCGCCACCGGATTCGGACAGCCTGCGCAGCCACATTCACGCACTTCGCCAGCAAATCGACAAGCCATTCGAACGTCCGATTCTCGAAACTGTGCACGGCATCGGCTACCGGCTGGCCTCCCATGCTCGCAAAACATAGTCTGCAGCGCCGCATTGTCGCGGCCTTCGTGCTCATGTCCGCGGTCGTCTCGGGACTCTTCGCGCTCGCCATGATCGTCACCATGGATCTCACCGAGCGCAACCTCGCCACCGAACTCATGCAGCAGCAGCTCGAGTTTGTCCTGGAGCTTGAAAACGTCGGCACCCGGCTCGAGCTCGGACCGAACACACGCTACGTCTCGGACCGGGATCCCGCCTGGTCCGACTGGTTGAACGGCTTTCAAGACGGATTCCACGACGCCTACGAACAGGGGAACGAGGTCCACGTGTTCCTGCACACACGAGCCGACGGCCGACACGCGCTGCTCGCAACCCTTGACGAGTTCGAACGTCGCGAGGAGATCATGGAACGCCTCGCGCTGGTCGGTTTCTTCGCCAGCATCGCGGTCGCGCTGGGCCTCGGCCTGCTCATCGCCAACCGGGTCATCGCACCGGTGATCCGTTTGTCGCGACAGGTCAGACGTCGCGAGCAACTGCTGTCGCTCGCCCCGCCACTCGCGACCGACTATGCTGACGACGAGGTCGGTCGGCTGGCCGCGGCCTTCGACGAAGCCCTCGCGCGACTGCGAAGCGCACTCGACCGCGAGCGACTATTCACCAGCGATCTGAGTCATGAGATCCGCACTCCGTTGATGGTCATCGCGAGCAGTTGCGAACTGGTTCGCGCTCGCGGCACGCTCGACCCCGGCCTGGACCGGCAACTCGAGCGGATCGAGCGGGCAGTGATCGAAATGCGCGAGCTCACTGACACCCTGCTGCGTCTGGCCCGGGAGCCCTCACCGGGCGAGGTTGTCGAGTCTACCGGGCTGCGCGAGGCGGCCCAGCAACAGTTCGAGCGCTGGCAACCGGAGGCGGCACGGCGTCAGCTCGATCTCAAGCTGCACGGCGAGGCGGGTGCGCAGCGCTACCCGGCCGCGCTGCTGCACACTGTCATGAGCAACCTGCTGCGCAACGCCCTGCATTACACCGAACAAGGCTTCGTCGCCATTGAACTGCGACCCGAAGGATTCAGCATCGTCGACTCCGGCGCGGGCATTCCGGCCCACGAGCGGGACAAAGTCTTCGCGCCGTTCGTTCGCGGCGACGCAACGCGCGGCGACGGCGTCGGAATCGGCCTTTCGCTGGTTCAGCGTATCTGCGCACGTCAGGGCTGGCGCATTGAACTGCGCAGCCCAGCCAGTGGGGGATGCGAGTTTCGGATCGATCTGGGCACCGACAACGCGTCTTCACGAAATCTTCACGAATCACCGACCTCAGTTTGACGTCCGTCTCCGCATGCTGGCGGCCATCGACAAAGATGGAAGCGAGCGACGATGGACAACCAAGCCGACAACCCGATCGAACTGCCCTTCTCCGCGAAGTACGATCGCAGCCACGCCGAGCAGTACTACAACAAGCACCGTGACGGGCTCGCCCGACGCCTGTCCAACTGGCGCGACATGCAGCTCGCACGCAGGGCGCTGTCCATCGCCGGCGACCCGACGCTGGTTCTCGATCTCCCCTGCGGTGCGGGCCGCTTCTGGCCGGTACTCGCGGAGCATCCGGGCCGGGTCATCGTCGCCGCGGACAACTCCGCGGACATGCTCGAGGTCGCCCGTGCGACCCAGGCGCCGGAGATCGTCGCCCGAGTGCGCACAATGCAGACCTCGGCCTTCGCCATAGATCTGCCAGCCGAGTCGGTGGACAGCATTTTCTGCATGCGTCTGCTCCATCACATCGGCGAGTCCGAGAATCGGCTCGCGATGCTGCGCGAATTCCATCGCGTCAGCCGCGACAGCGTCATCCTGTCGCTGTGGGTAGACGGCAACTACATGGCATGGAAGCGCAAGCGACTCGAGGCGCGGCGCAACACCGCCGGCCGCAAGTCCTACCAGAACCGCTTCGTGCTTCCGGCCAGGCTCGTGGAGCGCGAGTTTGCGGACGCCGGCTTCAGGGTCGCCGCCCGTCTCGACTTCCTGCCACTGCACTCGATGTGGCGGGTCTATGTGTTGAACAAGATCTGAAGATGAACACATCCAGCAGTGGTGCCGCCTTCGCACCTGCGACGACGGTGCGCGCCGGTCTGAGACCGGACCGAAGTCTCAAGAATCTCCTCGGCCCCTACGCACCGTTGGCGGTGATGATGCTGGCGGGCATGATCCTGTTGTCGGCCTCACGGCTTGCGCTGGTCATGTGGCTATGGCCGCGCGTCGAAGCCAGTGGTCTGGGTTGGGAGGTCCTGTGGCAAGGCGTCCGGGTCGACCTGATTCAAGTCTCCCTGCTCGCGGTCGTGCCCATTCTCGTCGCTCCCCTGCTCGCCCACCGCTTCGGCTGGGCAGTCTGGCGCCGCTTCACCACCGCCTGGGCAATAGGCGGCCTCACCCTGCTGGTCTTCCTCGAGATCGTCACCCCAGCCTTTATCCTGGAGTACGAGGTCAGACCCAACCGGCTGTTCGTCGAGTACCTGATCTACCCGCGTGAAGTCGTGACCATGCTCTGGCGAGGCTTCAAGCTGCCGGTAGTGGTCGCGATCTCGGTGACTGCGCTCTCCGTGGTTCTGACCCGGCGCCTCATGCGCACCCCCGCTGCGCAGGCCAGACCCTGGCGGTGGTGGATCGTGTGGCTCAGCTGGCCGCTCGTCGTGCTTGCGCTGGCGCTGGCGATCCGCTCGACGCTCGATCACCGCCCGGTGAATCCCGCCTCTTTTGCGCTCAGCTCCGACACCCTGGTCAACAGTCTGATCCTGAACTCGACGTGGTCGGTGGCCCACGCCCTTTACGGCCTGCGCAACGAGAACGTTTCGAGCGAGATCTACGGCAAGCTCGATACCGAGACCATGCTCGAGACCGTGCGCGATGCACGCCAGTCGCTCGGTGCGCCCACTGCAGTGGTCAACTCTGCCGAGTTGCCGACAATGACGCGCCTCACACCCACCGCCAACCGCACCCGTCCTCTGAATCTGGTCATCATCCTGGAAGAGAGCCTCGGCGCGACCTTTGTCGAGTCCCTCGGCGGTTTGCCGGTCACGCCCGAACTCGAGCGGCTGAAGCAAGAGGGATGGTGGTTCGAGCGCCTGTACGCAACCGGTACTCGTTCGGTACGAGGCATCGAAGCGGTCGTGACCGGATTTCCGCCGACCCCGGCGCAAAGCGTGGTCAAGCTTGCGAAGGCCCAGGGCGGCTTCACTACGCTCGCGGCCATTCTCGAACGCGAAGGCTACCGCACGAGCTTCATCTATGGGGGCGAAGCGCATTTTGACAACATGCGCGGCTTCTTCATGGCAAACGGCTTCCAGACCGTGATCGACCAGAATGACTATCCGAACCCGGTATTCAAGGGAAGCTGGGGTGTTTCGGACGAAGACCTGTTCGACCGAACCCATCAGGAACTGCTCGCGCAGCACCAGACCGATACACCCTTCTTCACCCTGGTGTTCACATCGTCAAACCATTCTCCGTTCGAGTTTCCAGATGGACGGATCGAACTGTTCAATCCGGAAAAGGCAACAGACAACAATGCGGTGAAATACGCCGACTACGCACTTGGCCGCTTCATCGACCAGGCCCGATCGAGTGCTTACTGGCAGGACACCCTGTTTCTCATAGTCGCCGATCACGACATTCGCGTTCGCGGCGAGGAGCTTGTGCCGATCGAACGCTTCCACATCCCGGGGCTGATTCTCGGTGCTGATGTCCAGGCGCGACGAATCCAGACCGTCGCCAGCCAGATCGACCTGCCGGTCACGATGCTGTCGCTGATGGGTATCGAAGCCGAGCACCCAATGATCGGACGCGACCTGTCGGCCGAAGCCGGCACCCTGCCCGGACGCGCGATGATGCAGTACGAAAACCTCTATGCCTGGATGGAGGGTGACGATGTCGTCGTACTCAGGCCGGAACACGCGCCCGCCTTCGGTCGATTCGACCCGACGCACAAGCGGCTCGAGGAAACGCCTGCGCCACCGCACGGCGAGGTGCTCGCGACCCGCGCACTCGCCCATGTGCAACTCGGCTCGTGGCTTTACCGAACCGAACGCTACCGCCTCCCCGATGCAGAGACCGGAACGGCGAGACGCGGGCTCGATGCGCGGGACGGATAAAGCACTGAGCGAATCCACCTCACCCGCCACCCCGCTGCATGGCGCGGTCGAGGCGCGTGAGCAAGGCGGTTCGTGCGCGCTCGTCACCTCCCTCGAAACGATAGCGCGCACACAGGCGCGGCAAGGTCAGCAAACCGATGCGGCGGGGCTCGAGCGGTTCGAGCAGAATTGTCAGCCGCAACGCCCCGTCGTTAAGCTCAAGCGACAGAGATGCATCGCTTCGCACGCCTTGCGGCCAGGCCTTGCGCAAATCCCGTTCAAACTCCGCGGGCGTCGCAGCCACTTCGCGATCGAGAGCCTCGGGAACCGGCCCATTGATGAAGGCCAAGCTCAGCCGCCCGCGATCGGAGGCCAGATGGCCAACTCGTCGCCGTCGGTGAGCGCACGATCGGCGCGCGCGGACGGTGGAATGTAGACACCGTTAACCAGTACCAGATGCGCACTCATCTCGGGAATGCGGTAATCGCGAATCATCTGTTGCACCGTGGTGCCCTCGGCGACCTGCAAGGAGAGCACATTCCCCTTGCGATCAGGTGGCAGATAGTCGGAAAGTGAAGCAAAGAGCTTGAAGGTGATCTGCATCAGCAACCCATAATCAACTGCTCACGCGCCCGCCCCAACAGCGGGCGCGTGGCTTTATCGAGCCAGCGCCTGAGGTTGGTGACAACGCGCGATGTAGGCATCGACGAACTGCAGCGGATACTCGAGCAGGCGGTCGCGCCATGAGCCGAGGCGGACCTGACTCTGGATCAGCCCGCGCAACGCACCGACGTGTTCGGTGAGACCGATGGAGGTCGCCCCGATCAGCACGTCGTCCCTGAACTGCAGGCTGAGATAGCGCCAGCCGCGCTCATCGACGAGTTCGACGCCGCGCCCCCCGTTCTCGGCCTTGTCTCCCCACCACTGGCCGAACGAGGACGAGATCAGACCAAGAGTATCGAGCACGTTGATCGCCAACACCCCTTTCATGTGGGTCTCCTGCCCCGCCATGTTGAGCGCCGCAACGCGCGCCTGATCCGCAGCATTCGGCTGGATCGCGGACACGAGGTGGGCGCCTGTGAACAGGTCCGGCGCCTCGGCGACATCGCCGGCGGCATAGATCTCCGGGACACTGGTACGCATCGTGTCATCCACCAGCACTCCCTTGGCGACCTGCACACCGGTACCCTCGAGAAAACCGACGTTGGGCGCGACACCCGCCGAGACGATGACCAGATCGCAGGCCATCCTGTCGCCGTTGGACAGTGTCACCGACAAGGGCGCATCACCACCTGCGGCTGCGTCGATGCGCTCGACACCCGCCGAGGTGATTACCCGGATGCCCTTGTCCTCGACCCACTGCTTGATCATGCCGCCGGCCTTGGGCGTCATCATTCGCGGCACCATGCGGTCACCCATTTCGACCACGGTCAGCGACACGCCGCGCTCGATGAAGGACTCCATGATGATGCAGCCGATGAAGCCGGCGCCCAACTGCAAGACCCGCGCGCCGGGTTTGGCGTAGCGCGCGATCGCGCGCGCATCCTCGAGCGTCCAGCAGGTCTGGACCTGGGGCAGGTCGATACCCGGAATCGGCGGACGGATCGGATGCGAGCCGGTGGCGACCAGCAGCCGGCCGTAGTCCTCGAAATGGCCGTCGGCAAACAGCACCCGCCTTGCCCCGGTATCCACCGACACCGCCCGCGCGCGCAGCTCACGCACGCGCAATTGCTCGAAATGGCCCGGCGCCTTGCGCAGGTAGGTACCGCTCTCGTCGATGTTCTCTTCGAGCAGATAGGGAATCGCCATCCGCGAATACGGTGGCGCATCCTCGGCGCCGACGAGCAGAATCTCATCGTCTGGCGCCGCATTGCGCAGGGTCTCGGCCGCAATCACGCCGGCCGGGCCATTACCCAGAATCAAGTGTTTCATGCGGAGTTCCTCTGTGGTTGAGGGCTGATCCGTAGGACACGCGTGGCACGCACGCAAGAACGCACAGCCACGCCTGATGACCGTCCGTCAGGCGACGCCCGGTGACCCGCGACGCGGGCCACCGGCGTCACAAGCTCACAGACCAAGTCGCTGACGGGTGTCGGCAGTGGGCTCGCCCTCCGGCGTCCAGCCGCGAACCTGGTAGTACTCAGGCAGCATCTTGGCCAGACCGTTGACCAGCCCCTTGGCCGGACCGGTCTTGGCCGGCTCCTGGGTCAGTCGCGGCGGCAGGTTGTCGTCCTTGGCGGTGAATCCGGCCGCATTGTTGAACATGCGCTCCATGTTCCAGATGCGCTCGCCGACCTCGTTGAGCTTGTCCATGGTCCACTCACCCTCACAGGCCGCGTCCAGCTGCGGCTGCACGTCTGCCAACGTCCAGGCAAACGAGGTGAATACACAGATGCCGGCCGAGTCGAACACCGCAGTGGCATCCTGGAAGGCCTTGACCAGCTCCGGCTTGCCGTCGGTCGCGAGCGGATCGGTCTTGACCGGGATGCCGAGCACTTCGGAGGCCACGGTGTAACCGCGCAAGTGGCAGGCGCCGCGGTTGGAGGTCGCATACGCCAGGCCCATGCCCTGGATGCCGCGCGAATCGTAGGCCGGGAATTCCTGACCCTTGACACTCATCGACAGCTCGGGGTGGCCGTACTTGGCGCACAGGCGCTTGCTGCCCATGCCCAGCTCCTTGCCGAAACCCTCGCCAACCGCGGTCATCTCGACCATCTTTGCCAGCGCCTCGGCTGAGCCGAACGGCGAATCGATGCCGATCTGCTCGGCGGTGAGCACCCCCATCTCGTACAACTCCATCGCTGCGCCGACCGTCGCACCGAAGGAGATCGGATCCATGCCCTGCTCGTTGCAGATCAGGTTGGCGTATTGCAGCGCCTCGAGGTCACCCACGCCGTTGGCCGCGCCGAGCGCCCAGGCCGCCTCGTACTCGAGACCACCGGAGGCGCCCCAGTATTTCGGGCTGTTCTTGACTGTGAAGTGGCCCTTGTCGATTTCGGAGATCCTGCCGCAGGCGATGGTGCAGCCGAAGCACGCGGCATTGGTCACGAGGTGGGTCTTGCCGTCGGACTCGCGCTTCTCGTGCATGGCCTCGGCGGAGATCTTGGAAGCGTCCTCGAACTGCACGTCGCGGTGGTTGCGCGTCGGCAGCGCGCCGATCTCGTTGATCACGTTCATCAGCACCTGAGTGCCGTACTTCGGCAGGCCCTGGCCGGTCACCGCATTGTCGTGCAGGACCTTCTTGGCCTCGTTGGTCGCCTTCATGAAGGCCGGGAAGTCCTTCACGTTGCCGACACCGCGAGTGCCGCGCAACGCGACCGCCTTCAGGTTCTTGGAGCCCATGACCGCGCCCACGCCGGAACGGCCGGCCGCGCGGTGCAGATCATTGACCACACAGGCGTAGAGCACCTGGTTCTCACCCGCCTTGCCGATGGAAGAGATACGGATCTGCGGATCCTGATGCTGGGACTTGATGATCTCTTCAGTTTCCCAGCAGCTCTTGCCCCACAGGTGGGAAGCGTCGCGCAGTTCGGCCTTTTCGTTCTCGACGAACAGATACACCGGCTTGGGCGACTTGCCCTCGAAGATGATCATGTCCCAGCCGGCGAACTTCATCTCGGCACCGAAAAAGCCGCCGGAGTTCGAGCAGGCGATCGCACCGGTCAGCGGTCCTTTGGTGACCACGGTATAGCGGCCGCCGGTCGAGGCCATGGTGCCGGTCAGCGGACCGGTGGCCATGATCATCTTGTTGTCCGGCGACAGGGGATCGACCTTGGGGTCGATCTCGGAGATCAGATACTTGCTCGCCAGGCCGCGCGAACCAAGATAGTCTTGCGCCCACTGCATGTTGAGCGGCTCTTCGGTACAGGTACCCGCGGTGAGGTTCACCCGCAGGATCTTGCGTGTCCATGCCATGTCAGTCTCCTCAGGCGGCGGTTGCGGGGGTGTTGGCCTTGGCGGCCCAGGCCTGCATGCGGTCGTAACCGGTCCAGTTGGCGTCCACGTAGGTGATCGCCTCGGTCGGACAGGCTTTCGCACAAGCCGGATCACCAGCGCACAGGTCGCACTTCTGTACCTTGCCGCTGACCTGGTTGTAGTTGATGGTGCCGAAAGGACAGGCGATCGTGCACACCTTGCAGCCGACACAGGTATCGGCGAAGACTTCCTTCGCGCCGGTCGCCTTGTTGATCCGGATCGCATCGACCGGACAGGCGTTCAGGCACCAGGCTTCGGTGCACTGGGTACAGGTGTATGGCACCTTCCGCCCCTCGTGCTCGAAGTTGAAAACCTTGATCAGGGAATTGGCGGGGTTCATGACCCCGGTGTGCTCATACGAGCAGGCCATTTCGCACTGCAGACATCCAGTGCACTTGGCGGGGTCGATTACGAGGGACTTCCACATCTTGTCCATCCTCCATATGTTTTATTGTTCATAGCGCTACCGGGCCACTATAGGACAATCCAAAGCCACCGGCCAGAACCCACACCGCGGACTGCGGTATACCCCTATCCGGGAATCGCCACAGCCTTGAGAGCAGGCCGAACCCATGCTCCTGACAGGCTGCTAGGATGAAGCCATGCACCGAGCACCACGCCTCCCGCCATTCGCCGCAGTGCTTCTTGCGATGCTTTGCCACACCGGCAAGACCACGGCATCCGAGACCGTGGTCACCACGGCGGAAGAGAGCATGCTCGAGACCATCGTCGTGACCGACACACCCCTCGTGGATGAAAGCTTCGAACGTCCCTACGCCATCGACGTTGTCGACGCCGACGAGTTCCGCGGCAGCATCGTCGGCGTCAATGCCTCCGAGTTGCTGTCACGGGTGCCGGGAGTCATCGCCCGCAACCGCCACAACTACGCGCAAGACCTCCAGATCTCGGTGCGCGGCTTCGGCAGTCGCACCGCCTTCGGCGTGCGCGGCGTCCGGCTGATAGGCGACGGTATCCCGGCTAGCAATCCGGACGGTCAGGGTCAGGCCGCGTTATTCAACCTCGACACAGTGGAGCGGGCCGAGGTCATCCGCGGACCCTTTGCCGCACTCGAGGGCAACCATGCTGGCGGCGTCATACGCTTCCACTCCAGGACCGGAAGCGGACCACCCCGCTTGGAGGCCCAGGCTCTGGCCGGCGCCTGGGGTACCCGCCGCTTCGGCCTTCGCGCCGAAGGCGAGCGAGGGGGAGTCGGCTACCTCTTCGATTCGTCACGCTTCGAGACGAGCGGATTTCAGAGACACAGCGCCGCCCGCCGTGACACCGGCTTTGCCAAGCTCGACCTAAACCCGGCCGATGATCTGCGACTGACTCTGGTCGCCAATTCCTTGACGCAGCCCTACACCGATGACCCTCAGGGCCTGAGCTACAACACATGGCGAGACCAGCCCCGCACCACCGAAGCGCCCGCGAGGGACTTCAACACCCGCAAGCGGATACGCCACCTGCAGGGTGGTGTCCGTATGGTGCACACGGTGGGCGACAACGAGCTCACCCTCAACCTTCATGGCGGCACCCGGCGGGTGGTTCAGTTCCAGTCGATCCCGGTGGCACCGCAAGCCAATCCGCGTCATGCCGGTGGAGTGATCGACCTCGACCGGCGCTTCGAGGGATTGGGTTTGCGCTGGTCGCGCGACATGGATCTTGGCACCGCCTTCGCGAATGTTTCGGCTGGCGTCGACTTCGAGCGTTCGAAGGACGTGCGCCGCGGTTTCGAAAACTTCATCGGCGACAGGATCGGCGTGCGCGGTGCGCTGCGTCGGGACGAGTCGAACTCGGTCAGCAGTCTCGCTCCCTATGTGCTCGCAAGCTGGGCCGACGGGCCGTGGACCTGGTCGGGCGGAGTCCGTTACAACCAGGTGCGATTCGAGGTTCGCGACCGCTACATCGCAGCCGGCAACCCAGACGACAGTGGCCGGCTCGCCTTCTCCCGCATCACCTCTGCAGTCGGGCTGGCCTATGCACTCTCCCCCTCCATCCAGGTATTCGCGAGCATGGGAACCGGATTCGAAACGCCAACCCTGAACGAACTCTCTTACGCGACGCCGGAATCGGGTTTCAACTTCGCGCTGGGGCCTTCGCGTAGCCGACAGTGGGAAGTCGGTCTAAAGCATCGCAACGGTGCGAACACCCGCTTCGACCTGGTGCTGTTCTCGATCGACACCCGCAACGAAATCGTGGTCTCCGCCTCGGCGGGCGGCCGCACCAGTCACACCAACGCTGCCCGAACCCGGCGCGACGGGCTGGAGTTCGGATTCGCGACCGAACTGGGCGCTGGCTTGAGCGCTAGCGGTGCCGTTACTCTCATCGACGCCCGTCACACCCGTGGGTTCGAGTCCGGCGACAATCACATCGACCGCGGCAACCGCATGCCGGGTATCGCGAAGCTGACTGCTTACGGGGAAATCGCATGGCGACCGGCAGAGGGGGTCCGCGTCGGGCTGGAGGCGGAGCATCGCGGGCGCCTTTGGGTCGAGGACCGCAACCGGGCACGTCCTGCGCCGGCACACACTCTGCTTCATTTGTCGGCGAACGCCGAGCAAAAGGTGGGGCCCTGGACCTTCGGGCAAACGTTCCGAATCGACAATCTCGCCGACAGGCGGCATGTCGCATCAGTCATCGTGGGCGCTGCGGGTGAGCGCTTCTACGAGCCTGGCCCGCCCCGCAGCTGGTTCGCGGGGCTGCGGCTGTCGCACACTTTCTGAGACTCGCGGTAGCCGCGGTCAGCGTTCCGGAAGATACGCCGGACGCAGCAAGACAACCCCTCAGGACGATGCTTTGCGCACCATCGGCACGCATCGACGACCAGTCCGATCAGGAAGCAGATGCATCACCCTTCGGCCCCTCGCCGCCACCGCCTGCACCAGTCCCGCCGCCTCCCTTGGCCCGACGGCGCGGACTGCGACGAAAGGGCTTCTTGGCCGCTGCGGCCGCCGGCTTTTCGACGTTGGCCGGTTTCTGCGGTTTGCTTCGCGCCGGAGACGGACCTTTGGCTGCACGTTTGCGCGCCGAAGCTCCAGCCCCCGCTGAAACCGGTTCCGGGGCGCCGACACGATTGACCGGCGAGAGGGAAATCTCAAGCTCATTCAGCTCGTCCCATTCCGCATCGGTGCGCTCGCCATCGGGAATGGCGAGCAGCATTTGCAGCCGCCTGCGCGGGGAGATTGGTTCCTGATCGTTCATCATTAAGTCTTCACGTTATCGCAAGAAATCGCTGGCACCGCTCTTTGAGCGGTAAAGGCATCGCACCAGAGAGCGCACCGAGACGCAAACGCGCGCACATCTGGCGCTCCGCTCAAGGTTTTCGCGCTGAATCAGCAGCAAGCAAACGCTCAAAGTCTTCGGCAGGCACTGGCGGGCTGAACAAATAGCCCTGATACGCGTAACACGCCTTTTCGGCCAAAAACGCCAACTGCGCGAGGGTTTCGACCCCTTCCGCGACCACCGTCAGTCGCAGCGCGCGCGCCATTGCCACAATCGCGGCGGCAATCGCCATGTCGTTGGCGTCATCGGGAATATCCCGAACGAAGCTTCTATCGATCTTGAGCACGTCGATCGGAAATCGCTTCAGATAGGCCAGCGACGAGTAGCCGGTACCAAAGTCGTCGATGGCGAGTTTTACACCAAGTGACTTGAGTTGTCCAAACCGTTCTGCAGCAAGCGTCTCCTGCCCCATGATGACGCTCTCGGTCAACTCGAGCTCCAGACGGTTCGGATCGAGACCCGTCTCGTGCAGAATTCCGGCAATACGCACCGGCAACTCAGCCTGCCAGAGCTGGCGTGCGGACAGATTCACGGCAACATCGAGCTCGGGGAGACCGTGTCTGCTCCACTGTACCGCCTGTCGGCAAGCCTTGCGCAACACCCATTCACCGATCGCTTCGATCAGCCCGGTCTCCTCGGCAACCGGTATGAAATCCGATGGCTGCACAAGGCCGAGATCCGGACTGAGCCAGCGGAGCAGCGCCTCGCAACCGATGATGCGACCACCGTCAACGGCAAGCTTGGGTTGATAGTGCAGGATGAACTCCTCACGCTCGACCGCTCGTCGCAGACGCGTTTCCAGCTCAATGCGTTTCTGGGCTGCCACACCAAGCTCTGCGGTGAAATAGCTGAAGGTCTTGCGCCCATCTTCCTTCGCTTTGTAAAGCGCGGCGTCGGCATGCTGGATCAACCCCACAGGGGTATCGCTGTCACGCGGAAAAATGCTGATGCCCACACTCGTGCCGACGTAGACCTCCTGCCCTCCGGACAGCGTGAAGGGCATGTCGAGCAGAGCAATGAGTGACTCGGCGACAAGACCGGCCTCGCTCGGATCCTCGAGTCTTTCCAGAACGTGCAGGAACTCGTCGCCACCGAGGCGAGCGAGCGTATCCTCTGCCCGCACCCTCGTGGCGAGTCTTTTCGCAATCTGCTTCAGCAACTCGTCGCCGACCGGATGGCCGAAGCTGTCGTTGATGTTCTTGAACCGGTCGAGATCAACGAAGAGCACGCCCACACCATGACCATGCCGCCGGGCATGATTCAACGCCTGCTCAAGCAGTATCAGCGCAAGCGTGCGGTTCGGGAGACCGGTCAGAGGGTCGTAATGTGCGAGTTGCTGAAGCTGTGCTTCGGATCGCTCGAGCTCGCTGGCGGCCTGCTTCTGCCGGTTCAGGTCGACGTCGATGCAGTAGAGCTCCGGCTCACCGCCGGGACCATCGAGCAACACATGGCTGGAGAAAACGTGTGTCGGACTGCCGTCCTTGCGTTTCAACGTCAGCTCGCCCGCCTCCACCGGCCGACTTCGGTCACCCAACCAGGCTTCGATCGCACTGACAACCCCTTCGCGCATTGGGGCGGGAATGATGAGATCTTCCAGTCGCCGGCCAACCGCCTCCTCTGCGCTGAAACCGTACATCTCCTCGCTCGCGCGATTCCAGTAAATGACGCGGCGCTCGCGATCGTAACCCTGCACCGCAATCGAGGGGGTCCGCTCGAACAACGCCCGGAAGCGGCGCTCGCTCTCGACGAGTTTGTTCGCCGCCTTGCGTTGTGCGGTGCGAATCGCCTCGGGAAGATGATCGAAATAGCCGGGATCCTTGACCAGGAACTCGTCGGCACCCGCCTTGAGTGCGCCGCGCACCGCGGCTTCCTCGCCATCTCCGGTAAGCACCACGGTAGCGATGGCATTTCCACGTTCGCGCAGTTGTTCGAGAAGTTCGAATCCTTCACCATCGGGCAGGTGAAGATCGAGCAGCAAGACGTCGAAAGCGCCGTTGCTGAGCGCGGCGCGCGCGGCCGCGAGCGTCGGTGCAGCCACCAGCTCGCCCACCTGCAGGCGCTTTTTCAGCGTTCGGGCGACAATCTCGAGGTCGTTCGAGTCATCTTCGACGTGCAGCAGACGCATCCCGATTCCTAGCGAGGGGTGCGATTGAGCACGCACCAATACAGCTCGATCTGTTCGGCCACCGCCATGAACTTGCCGAAATCCACCGGCTTGACGATGTAGGAATTCACCCCGAGATCGTAGGCGCGGCAAAGATCGGAGTTGTCATCCGACGAAGTGAGCATTACCACCGGTATCTTTGCGAATCGCTCGTGCGCTTTCAGCCTTTCGAGCACCTGAAGCCCATCGACCCGTGGGAGCTTGATGTCGAGCAAGATGACGGCAGGCAGGGGTTCGCCCGCTTCCCATCGATCGAGATAACCAAGCGCCTCTTCACCATCGCGCGCGACCTCGATCGGGTTGCCGAGACGTTTGCGCGAGAACGCCCGCATGGTCAGGTCAAGGTCAACCGGATTGTCCTCGACAAGCAAGATGGGAGGCGGAAATTCCTGCTGCGTCATTGGGGAAGCTCCACAAAGAAGCGGGCACCATCGCCAGGTGCGCTCTCGGCCCATACCCGGCCACCCAGCCGTTGCGCCGCCTTCGATACAAGCGCGAGGCCAACACCGGTCCCCGCATAGGTCTCGGCGTGGTGCAAACGCTGGAAAATGTCGAATATCTTGTCATGGTACTTCATGTCAAATCCGATTCCGTTGTCCTCGACCCAGATCAGCACTTTGTCATCACGCCTGCACGACCCGATAACGATCCGCGGGTCACCTGCATCCTTCGAGAACTTGATCGCGTTCTCGCAGAGATTGCGCAGAATCAGGCCAAGACCATCACGGTCGGTGCGCACGTTGGTCACCGCGAGGTCGTATTCGAAACGGCAGCGCCTGCGGTCCTCATCGGAAAGCAACCCGATCACCGACTCGATCAGCGGCCGCAACTCAACGTCATGCCGCTCGGTATGCCGACGATCCTCACGCGAGTATGCAAGCAGATCCTCGATGAGTTCGTGCATCTGACCCGCCCCGCGACGAATATGGGCAACAAATGCCCGCTCATCCTCGTTGAGACGTTCGCCACAGGACTCCTGCAGCAACTGACTGTAGCCGGCAATCCCTCTTAGCGGCGCCTTCAGGTCATGCGACACCGAGTAGGAGAATGCCTCGAGTTCCTTGTTTGCGGCCTCCAACTGAGCCGTACGCTCGATGACTCTTCGTTCCAGGTCGGCATTGAGCGCAAACAGCGCTTCATCAGCCTGCTTGCGCTCAGTGATGTCCTGCGCAAAACCGCATACGTACTCCTCGTCCCCCATCCGCAGGTAAACCGATTTGACCTCCTTCGGCACCTGCCGCCCGCTGCGGGAGACATGCACCGTCTCAAAACGAGGGAGATCGCCCGCCTTCAGCGCCTCGAAATGCGCTCGGAAGGCGCCACTGTCGATCATCGGGTCAATGTCGGGCACGCTCATGGTCATCAGTTCGCCCTGCGAGTAACCGAGATTGTTCGCCACAGCCTGATTCACGTAGAAAAACGAGCCATCGGGTCGAACAAGATACATCTCCTGTCCGGCGTTTTCGATGATGAAACGGAAGCGCTCCAACTCCGCCTCGGTACGCTTGAGCGCGTCGATGTCGGTATGGGTGCCGATCATGCGTGTCGCACATCCTTCGGCATCGCGCTCGACGATACCGCCGACCGACATAATCCATTTCCAGCCGCCGTCGCGGGTGGCCATGCGGTACTCCACGCGGTAATCGCCGAGTTCGCCGCTCAGATATCGCCGGTGCGTATCGATGACCCGCGCCCGGTCGTCCGAATGCACTCGTGACAGCCAGGACTCATGTGTCTCCTCGAAACCAAGCGGGTCATAGCCGAGCATGGAGGCATACTGCGGACTGACCGTTACCGCGCCAGTCGTCATGTCCGTATCGTAGAGACCCTGATGGGCTGCATCGAGAGCCAACCGCAGGCGCTCCTCTGACGTCCACAAGGCCTCCTGGACCTCTCGCTCACGGGTTATGTCGAGACTGGAGCCAATAAAGCCCAGAAACGCACCGTCTGCGTTCAGCCTCGGCATGCCGCGTTCGAGCAGCCAGCGATAAGTTCCATCGGCCCGCTTGAGCCGGTATTCCATCGAATAAGGCCTTCGTAACGCCATCGCCTCCTGGTACGTTCGCACGCTGAATTCGCTGTCGAGCGGATGGATGCGATCGATCCATGCATCGCCGAGCTGTTCTTCGAACGAACCGCCGCAGAACTCCAGCCAGCGTCGGTTCACCCAGTCGAGCCCACCATCGGGTGCAGAAGTCCAAAGCAGCGCCGGTGAGGCATTCGCCACACTGTCGAGATGCGCCAGCAGCTGCCGTTGCGCGTCTTCAAGCACACGGCGCTCGGTGATGTCCTGCACGGTACCGATGCGGCCGACTGCCTGCCCCTGCTCATCGCTAACGATCTCGGCCACTTCGCGGACCCACTTGACCTCGTCTCCCGTGACTATGCGATGCTCAATGTCATATGGCACTCCCTCAAGTGCAGCCTCGCTCGCCGCCCTCACGCGGTCGCGATCGTCGGGATGAACCGCCTCGTAGAAAACATCCAGGCTCAGTGGCTGGTCAGGGCTGCGACCGAATATGCGATAGGTCTCATCGGACCATTCCAGCAATCCACTCGGAATGTCGACCCGCCAGCTACCGATCTTCGCCACCGACTGAGCCTGCCGGTAGTTATCCTCGCTACGGCGCAACTCAGCCTCGATGCGTTTGCGTTCGTCGATATTGCGGACCGCCGCGAGCACATACTCCTCAGCACCAACCTGTACCCGCGAAAGGTTGATCTCCAGCCACATCAAGTGCCCGTCGCGGTGTCTTCCCCGCCACTCGAACAACAATCCTTTGCCAGGTTGCGCCCGGTGGATCCATTCGAGCGCCCTCGCCTGAGTGAAAGGCTCCTCTCCGGCACTCAGGTCGCCCACCTCGGCCGAGCACAAATGCTCGCGCGAATATCCGTAGAGCTCGGTAGTCGCGCCATTGACATATAGAATCCGGCCGCTTTCGGGCTCGTGGATGAATACCGGATCCCGCATGCCCTCGAGCATTGCACGGAAACTGTACTCGGTTTGCTGAAGCAGGCGTTCGGCTTCGCGTGCCTCGGCCACAGCGCGGTTCACCAGCCAGTAGAGCGCGAGCGCTGTCACCCCGATAAAGAACCAACCCTTGTAGGTCTGAAGGCGCGCGAGCGTGGCAAAGTCGCCCCCCACCAGCCTCAGCAGCAACTGGTCAGAGCCAAGTATCCAGAGCACACCGAACAGCGCATACAGCAGCACTACCTGCCAGGCACTGATCCGGCGCCCTGCGACCACCTCGATATCGGTCAAGCCCGGTCTCCCCGTTGAAAACTTGACACACGCGGCGGAATCACGCCCCGCCGCCTACCTCACACGGATACTTCGATTTCATAATGATCTGAAAACAGGCCATGGACAAGGAAACATTACACAGAATGACCGTCTGCGGCGACTGACAGCGTGACGATCAATACCAGTAGCCGCCGGGAAACCAGCGTGGCCTGTGGCGCTCCGGGCGTTCCGGAAACCGGTCAATCATGAAGGCGTCGAGCGGTCTTTGCGGCGGAAGCATCTGGCGAAGGCGATCGACCCGTTCCTCGGTAAGCGGGTGAGTCCGCAACCAGGACGGTTCCGGGTTGCCCCACCCCGGCATCAACCAGGCTCGCCACGAACGGGTTACGCGTTCGATCCGCATCAATGCGCGCGCCAGAGCGTCCGGATCCCCAGTCAGTTCGGCCGCAGCCCGATCGGCCTCGAACTCGCGCACCCGCGACAGACCGAGCTGCGCGAGCAACGCCAGTTGCGGCGACAGCAGCAACACGGCCATTGCGAGCCAATTCAACTGCACCGAACCGGCCAGCAAGGCAGGCAGGGACAACAACAGATACAGCTGCGCTGCGAGGGCAAAGAAAGCGGTGATCCGGCTCACATAGTCGGCCAGCCCCATCACCCGCAGGTCGCCGTGCGCGATGTGCGCCACCTCGTGCGCCAGCACGCCGTTCAGTTCGGCCACATCGAGACGTCGCAGCAAACCGTCGGTCAGCGCGATCGCCGAAGCCCGACGGCTACCCACCGCAAACGCATTCACCATCGGACTCGGCACGTGATGCGGTACCGGAATCGACGGCAAACCCGCGCGCTCCGCAAGCAGCGCAAGCATCCGCCACAGACCTGGCGCCTCGTCGGGACGCAGCGCCCTCGCACGATAAAGCCGCAGCGTCATCCGCGTCGCGGCGGCAGGCTGCAGCAACAGTGCCAACAAGCCCGCCACCACGGCCATCCCGAACCCAGCGGGGCCGAAAATCAGATAACCGCCCAGCCCGCAGATCGCCAGCAACACCACAACCAGCAAAAAACTCTGCAGCAGATTGCGCGTCGCGTGTTGTCGGGAGACAGCGCTGTTCATCTTCGTCTCTTCGCCAAAACCGGATGCCGATGAGTGCGGCCAGCTAGCGCATCCTCAGTGGTTCGAGTAGATCCCTCAGTCCATTGTGATCGAGTTCATGCATCAACGCGAGCAGGCGCCCGATCTCGCCCTTCGGAAAGCCCTGACGTGCGAACCATGCAAGATAATGCCCCGGCAGATCGGCGATCGGCCTTCCCTTGTACTTGCCAAACGGCATCTCGCGGGTCACCAGCAGTTCCAGCATCTCAGGGCTTGTCATTGTTCCCTCCCGGCGAAGCAGTTGTGAACGCTGAAATCCGGCCATTCGCCGTGATGCACTCGCCGGTGGCCCCAGTCAAACCTTCCGATGAGCCTTAGAGACCAGACACGACCACCAGACTCCTCCGACTACACTTCGTCGGCTCGCGCTCTGTTCTCATCCTCGTCATCGCCATCGGCCACCACGACGCGGTCTCGCCCCAGGGCCTTCGCCGAGTAGAGTGCCTTGTCCACCCGATGGATCAGCCCCGCGATCGACTCGTCCTGCTGCCACTGTCCCACGCCGAGCGACATGCTGACGGCACCGGCATCATCGTCACCGAGCGTTCGCATGCCCTCTCGAATACGATCCGCAAGTTGCCGGGCGACCGCGATCCGCGTGTTCGGCAGGATCACCATGAACTCCTCGCCACCCCAGCGAATCACTGCATCATCGCGACGAAAGCGCTCGCTTAGCAGTCGCGCCGTGCGCACCAGCACCCGGTCTCCGACCGGATGCCCGTGCCGGTCGTTGATCTGCTTGAAATGATCGATGTCACCGATGATCAGCGCGAATACCGTACCGTCGACACACGCCTCGGCATACCGAAGCTGAAGCTCTGCCTCGCCGGCCCGACGATTGAGCAGGCCGGTGAGCTTGTCGCGGTGGGCCAGTTCATGCAGTCGGCGCTGACGCTGGACGTATTCGCTGATGTCAGTGGCAATGCTGACGTAATGCGTGATCCGCTGCTGATCGTCGCGGACCGCCGCAATGCTCTGTTCGACATGGAACAGCTCACCGTTCTTGCGGCGGTTGGTGAACGTCGCCCGGAACCCCTCGCCACGTTCCAGCGCGCTCCAGAGTCCTTCGTAGAACCCACTGTCATGCTCGCCCGAGCGCAGAATCGCCGGTGTCTGTCCGAGTGCGTCAGCGGCGTCGTAACCGGTCAGGCGCTCGAACGCCTGGTTGACGAACACGATTCGGGCCGCACGATCGGTAATCAAGATCGGGTCGTTCGCAACGTTCAATGCATTTGCGAGCAGACGTCTGTCGCGTTCGGCCTCGAGGCGGGTACTGATGTCCTGCTGCACGGACACGAAATGCGTAACGACGCCATCCGCTCCCCGCACCGGAGAGATGTTCCATTCAACATGGTAGGGCGTGCCATCCTTTCGGTAGTTGATCGCGCTGCCCTGGAAGGGCGTATTTGAGCGCAGGCATGCTCTCAGGCGCGCCAGCACCTGAGGATCGGTGTCCGGCCCCTGCAGAATCCTTGGCGACCGACCGATCAACTCCGCCAGCGCATAGCCGGTCATCTCGCAGAATGCGGGATTGCAGTACTCGATGTGCGGCCCGTCGTCCTCGAGGTTCGCGTCCGTAATCACGATCGCGTTGTACGAGTGCGCGACTGCAGCCTCAAGCAGATCGATACGATTCATTTGACGGTCGGGCTTCCGGTTTCGTTTGGCTCGGTTGGACGAAAGCCGCCTGGACCGTGCACCGGGGGTTGTTCGTTGGTCACTCTAACCATTGACCGATCAGCATCGTTCACCCATATCGGCGTGTGGTCGGGTAGCCATGCAGCACCACGCGATTTCTTCCCAGTCGTTTGGCCTGGTAGAGGGCGGTATCCGCCTCGACAAACAACTGATGCATGAGCGGCCAGTCGGACGCATCGTCGGCATCCCCGTGTTCACGGGCACGATCCACATTAATCTGCACCGTTCTCAGACAGGCCACGCCCACACTCACCGTCACGACAGGCGCAACCTCCGACGCTCCATGCTCGATCTTCAGGTCCCTGACCGCGCGACACATGCGCTCTGCCAGCGCCAGCGCCTCGATGTCACCCTGCAGAGGCAGCAACACGGCGAATTCCTCGCCACCGTAACGGGCCACCATCTCGCCCGCACGTCCGACATGGGCCGCCAGCGCGGACGCTACAGACCTGAGGCATTTGTCGCCCACCAGATGTCCATAAAGGTCATTGTAGTTCTTGAAAAAATCGGGTATACGGATTTAATGGTTGATGGGGCACCTTCACCCCATCAATCTGATACCACCCTCAGATGGTTGATAGATCGACTCCGTAGTTGAGTTCCTCTGCGAAGTCCGGCAGTCCGTAACCGATGGT
>NZ_WTVM01000053.1 GCF_012910885.1 Azoarcus taiwanensis
CGTGCCGCTGGCCGAGATCGCCGACCACGGCCACGTCCTCACCCCCGGCCGCTACGTCGGCGCCGAAGCGGTCGAGGACGACGACGAAGCCTTCGTCGACAAGATGCAGCGGCTCACCGAACAGCTTGGCGAGCAGATGGCGAAGGGGGCGGAGCTGGATGCGGTGATTCGGAAGAAGCTGGGGGGGTTGGGGTATGAGTTCTGAGTGGCCCAGCGTTCCGGTCGAAGATGTCTGTGAACTGATTGTTGATTGTGTCAATAAGACCGCCCCCGTTGTTTCTGAAGCTACACCGTACCGGATGATTCGCACGACCAATGTACGCAGTGGACGGATCGATCTCTCCGAATGCAGGTATGTCGACCAGACGACCTACGAGAAGTGGACAAGGCGAGCACGCCTTGAAGTCGGCGACGTGGTGTTGACTCGTGAGGCGCCAATCGGCGAAGTGGGGCTAGTTCAGGATGCCATGGGCGTCTTTCTGGGGCAAAGGCTCATGCAGTATCGTGCGGACAGGAGAGTCCTCGAACCTCGCTTTCTTCTCTATTCGTTCTTGTCTCCCGAGCTTCAGCACCAGTTTGGCAGTCATGAAGGGTCTGGATCGGTAGTGAGTCATATCCGAGTCGGAGACTGCTTCCGATTTATGCTCCGTTTGCCTCCCTTGGAGGTGCAGTCTCAAATCGCGGACATACTTGGTGCCCTCGACGACCGCATCACTCTCCTGCGCGAAACCAACGCCACCCTCGAAGCCATCGCCCAGGCCCTGTTCAAGTCCTGGTTCGTCGATTTCGACCCCGTGCGCGCCAAGGCCGAAGGCCGCAGCCCGAACGGCATGGATGAAGCCACCGCCGCGTTGTTTCCGGACGGGTTCGAGGAATCGGAGCTGGGGTTGGTGCCGAGGGGGTGGTCCTTGCGGCCGCTGGCATCAGCGTACGACATCAACCCCAAGCGGCAACTGAAAAAAGGCGCGAGCGCACCCTATGCAGACATGGCCAGTGCGCCGACATCTGGGCACGGCATTTCCGGACATGTGGTGCGTGAGGCTGGATCAGGTTCCCGCTTCATCAACGGCGATACGTTGCTTGCACGAATTACGCCTTGCCTGGAAAACGGCAAGACCGCATTCGTCGATTTCCTCGCGGACGACGAGGTCGGCTGGGGCTCGACCGAGTTCATAGTTCTGCGTCCGAAAGCTCCGCTGCCCGCTTTCCACGCCTACCTGCTTTGCAGACATGCCCCATTCCGTGACTTCGCAATCCAGAGCATGTCCGGCACCAGCGGGAGGCAGCGTGTCCAGAATGACATCCTCGGTCGCTATCCGATTGCTGTGCCGAGCACGAATGTGGCAGAGGCTTTTGCCTCGATCGTTGACGCGTTGTGGCAGCGGGTCGCCGCGAACAACCGCCAAGCCCAAACCCTCGCCACTCTCCGCGACACGCTGCTCCCTCGCCTGATCTCCGGCCAGCTTCGGTTGCCGGAAGCGGAGGTGGAATCTCTTGAGGTCATTGCATGACCTTGCCAGACCGCGCTGTCATACCGGAGCCCGACAGGGCCGTGTGGCACCCGGTGTGGCTCGTTGTTCGGAATCGATGGCGCTTGCCGCGTGATTCTGGGGCGCGGTGTTCTGCACCCTCCCCTTGAAGGGGAGGAGCTATGTGCCTCTGCCAACGAAGCCACCAATCAGCAACCGTTTGGCATTCATGCAATCGCCCTGTCTTTTGGAGGGCGTGCGTGGAGGGCGTGCGTGGAGGGCGCGCGAAACTCTCTTTGGCGATTTGGCCTATAATTGCTGGTCTTTGCGCCACATCCAAACGACTTATGTCCGTACTTGCCCGCCGCCGCTTGAGCTCCTGTTGCGCTTCATCGCGCAGGAGTGGCAGTGCGTGCATGCGCGGCATTATCTCCCCGTTGCGCGACCTTGCGATTCAGGTCGCATTCAAGGTCACAGGATCTCCCGCCGTGCTTTTCCAGGCCGTGCGGGGATACGTCAGGGGCTGAACCCCCACCCCGCACGGCACATTGCCCGGGAAGCGCGCTTCGCGCATCCCGTTCAACGTGCAGCCGACGGGGACGCTTCCCAGATGCCGATTTACTGACCGCGCTCGCGGTCAGGCTCCGGTCCACCCGGACCATATCCGTCATTTTGCCCTCGCCGAAGGCTGCATCCCAAGCGCCACGCCATACGCGTGGCGGTGCAACGCACGAAGGTGATGCGAGTGATGATGGCTCTGGAATTTGTCAGGGTGCAGTGGCCTTTTGGCAGTATTCAACAGTTGATTCGACCGTCGCGGTCGGAATTGCGTATCGACGTGGATCAATCCGGCGATAGCATCGAGGCCGAACTCGATCTGCTCTACGGCCGGCTCAAGACGCCCGGCAACGCGATGAACCACTGTACTCGCCTGTCCGCTCTGCGGCCTGGTCTGCTGTTTCACCATCGCGAGGCGGACGGCGAGCACTACGTCTATGTCGAGGATGTCGCGCGCCGACGTCTTGCGGGTTATACGGTGTTCAACCGCCTGATCGAGGTCGACCGTCGTACCGATCGGTATGTACGTTCACCGCACTCCAAGTATGCAACTGTCTACCAGGGTCGAGGCATTGCGAGCGCGATCTACGACTGGGCGCTCGGGCGTGGTTTCTGTCTGGTCAGCGGGGCGCGCCAGTCCGAGGGCGCCCATGCGCTGTGGCGCTCGCTTGCACGCCGTCACCCGCTTCGCTGGATCGCCTTGCGTGGCAAGCGTATGCATGACCTGGGCTCCGACGTGGCGCCCGCGAGCGCCGCGGAACTCGACACCCGTATGCTGCTGCTCGGGCGCGGCTTTAGTGTCGCAGGACTTCGGTCTCGGGGCCTGCTGCATTCGTGCCACGAGCGGGCCGACCGGGCTGGGGATATGAGCTGTCGTTCGTACTGACATGGCTTTTCGTGGCGACCAAAGTGGCATGTTTCAAGAGCTGCGCCATCGCCGAGTTTGATACGTCAAAAAGGATGAAATGAAGACTCCCGATCGAATCACCCCCTCGCGGTCCTGGATGCTGGCTGCGACGAGCCTCGCCCTCCTGCTTGCAGCCGCCTTTGCAGAGCCGCTGTTGCTGCGGCTGCTGCCACCGGATCACGCCCTGCAGGCTTGGTTTGGGCCGTTTCGTACCGGGGCGCTCGCGTTGGCCTCATTCATCGGAGCCCATCTCGCGCATGTGCTCATTGCCGCGCGACTTTCTCGGCGAAGCAAGGGGCAAAGACCCGTGCCAAAGGTTCTGGTGGACCTGCTCCGGATCTTCCTTTACCTGCTGGCGACACTCGTCGCTCTGTCGCTGCTCTTTCGCCAGGGGCTGCCGGGAATACTGACCGGGTCGGGCCTGGTGCTTGCAGTGCTCGGATTCGCGATCCGAAACGTGGTGGCCGATACGCTCTCCGGCATCGCACTCGGAATCGAGGCGCCATTTCGCATCGGTGACTGGGTACGAATCGAGACACTGGCCCAAGGGCGGGTGCAGGAGATCGGGTGGCGCACGACGAGGCTCGTTACCGGGGACAGTACCTACGTGATCCTGCCCAATAGTCAGATCTCGCGCCAGCAAATCACCAACTTCAGTGCGCCGCGCAAGGAGTACCGTGATCATGTCGAACTGATGCTGCCGGTCGATCTGCCCGTGGCGCAAGCCAAGGAGGTGATCGAACAGGCGTTGTCCGGGACTGAAAGCATCGTCGATGGCAAACCCCCCGAGGTGCACGTGGTGCACTACGCCCCCCAGGGAGTTGTCTATCGGGTGAAATACTGGGTGCCACAGCATGACCGCGAGCCGATCTGCCGAAACGAGATCTTCGGTGTGATCGATGCGGCGCTGCGTAATCGGGGCGTTTCTCTCGCGTATGCGCACATGCCTTGTGTGGACTCGAGGATGGCGTACGGCAAGGTGACCTAGTTGCGGCCCGCCGGCGATCGACAATACCAGGGCTGACACTCGGCAACCTGAACGATGTCCGCTGCCCCTTCCGGTCGCGTGATGTGGCAAGCGGACTTTCGTCGCGTGACATTGTATTAAAGTGTGCTTTAATTGCAGTGGATGCAGTTAAAGCCTTCTTTCAAATCATGCGTGTGACCGGTCGCTACATTACATCGACGACGCTGGGCGAAACCGTGCGAGCCTTTGTGCCCGACGCGCTGCCGCCGGCGTCGCCGGCGCTCGAAGCGGCGCGTTTCGAGACGGCCAATCGCGCCGCCGAACTCGCGCTGGCGCGACTGGCCGGGGTGTCCGGCCTGGTGCCCTCGGTGGACTGGCTGCTCTACGGGGCGGTGCGCAAGGAGGCCTTGCTCACTTCGCAGATCGAAGGCACGCAGGCCACGCTGGTCGATCTGTTCGACGACGAGGCCGGCTTTGCGGTGCGCAATGCGGACGACGTGGAGGAGGTGGCCAACTACCTGCGTGCCTTTCGTCTGGTGCAGGACAATCTCCGTGACCCGTCCGGCCTCCCCATCAGCGTGCGGCTGCTGTGCGACGCGCATCGGCTCTTGCTCGACGGGGCGCGCGGCAGCGGCCGACAGCCCGGCGAGTTGCGCCGCTCGCAGAACTGGATTGGCGGCACACGGCCGGGCAATGCGGTATTCGTGCCGCCGCCGCCGGAGTCGGTGGCCAACCTGCTCGCCGACCTGGAGCGCTTCATTCACCAGTCGCAGTCTCCCGGTCTGCCGCCACTGACGCGGATCGCGCTGGTGCACGCGCAGTTCGAAACCATCCATCCGTTTCTCGATGGCAACGGTCGTATCGGCCGCCTGCTGATCGCGGCGCTGATGGAGCAGTGGCAACTGCTGCCCGAACCCCTGCTTTATCTCAGCGGCTATCTCAAGCAACATCAGGCGGAGTATTACCGTCGTCTGTCCGCGATCCGTACCGATGGCGACTGGGAGGGGTGGGTGGCCTTCTTTCTCGAAGGCGTCGCCGATGCCGCTGCAGAGGCCGAGCGCAACATCATCGAGATCGCCACGCTGGTGACGACTGACCGCCGCCGCCTGCTTGCCGCGGACCGGAGCAGCCTCGCAAGCCACCGCTTGTTCGAGATGCTGCCGGTGATGCCGCGCTTTACCGTCGAGCACGTCCGCCAGGCGCTCGACACGAGTTTTCCGACCGCCAATGCGGCGGTGAAGGCGCTGGAGGCCTTGGGCATCGTGACCGAGCTCACCGGCCAGAAGAAGAACCGCAGCTACGGCTACCAGCGCTACATCGCGTTGCTCGCGCGCTGAAGGAGAAGGGAGAAGAGATGAACGAAAAGATCAAGACGCTCACCCCGACGCAGCGTAAGGAAGTGAAGGTATTGCGCGCACTGCCAGAGCGTGACATCGACTACCGCGACATCCCGGCGACCTCGACCGAGCAGTGGAAAGGGGCGGAGACTGGACGCTTTCTGAGGCCGATTCGACCAGGTGGGGAGCGGAAGTGAGCCTGAACAGGATCGTGGCCCGATGAGCGAAGACCGCCTCGAACGCGAAGCCCTGGGCTGGCTGGAAGAGGTCGGTTACACGCGACTGTACGGCCCGGACCTCGCGCCCGATGGTGCGAGTGCCGAGCGGCAGAGCTATCAACAGGTGGTGCTCGTGGCGCGCTTGCGGGCGGCGATTGCGCGGCTGAACCCGGAGTTGCCGCATGCCGCGCGCGAGGATGCCTTGCGCCAGGTGCTGGATCTGGGGGTGCCGGCCTTGCTGGCTGCGAACCGGCGCTTTCACGGTCTGCTGGTGAGCGGGGTGCCGGTGGATGTGGGCCGCGATGGTGAAACCCGGGGTGACTTCGCGCGGCTGATCGACTGGCAAAACCCTGCCGCCAACGAATGGCTGGCGATCAATCAGTTCACGGTAAGGGGTGCACAGCACACCCGCCGGCCGGACATCGTGCTCTTCGTCAATGGCCTGCCGCTGGTGCTGATCGAGCTGAAGAACCCTGCCGATGCGAATGCCGACATCTGGCGTGCGTTCGAGCAGATCCAGACCTACAAGGCGCAGATTCCGGAGCTGTTTCACTACAACGGCTTGCTGGTGGTGTCCGATGGCTCCGATGCGCGCCTCGGTTCCTTGTCGGCCGATGCCGAGCGCTTCATGCGTTGGCGCACCATCGATGGCGACACCCTCGACCCGCTCGGCGAATTCAACGAACTGGAAACCCTGGTGCGCGGCGCGCTGGCGCCAGCGGTGTTGCTCGATTACCTGCGCTTTTTCGTGCTCTTCGAGGACGACGGGGTGCTGATCAAGAAGATCGCCGGCTACCACCAGTTTCACGCGGTGCGGGCAGCCATCGGGCAGGTGGTGGCGGCCTCGCGCCCAGGGGGTTCGCAAAAGGGCGGCGTGGTGTGGCACACGCAGGGCAGCGGAAAGGGCATCCCGATGACCTGCTTTGCGGCGCGGGTGATGCAGGAGCCGGCGATGGAGAACCCGACCATCGTCGTGATCACCGACCGCAACGACCTCGATGGCCAGTTGTTCGGCGTGTTCAGTCTGGCGCACGACCTGCTGCGCGAGCAGCCGGTGCAGGCGAACAGCCGCCAGAAGCTGCGCGAGCTGCTGGCGATGCGCCCTTCGGGGGGCATCGTGTTCGCGACCATCCAGAAGTTCATGCCGGGCGAGGACGAGGACAGCTTTCCGCTATTGTCCGACCGGCGCAACATCGTGGTGATCGCGGACGAAGCGCATCGCACCCAATACGGTTTCGAAGCGCGGATGAAGAAGAAACCCTTGGGTGGCCGGGGTGCGCTGGTGACCGGTGACGACAGCCGCGAGTCGAATGTGCAGCGGGCCGAACTGGCGCCGGCCGAATACCGGGTGAGCTATGAGGTGGGGTATGCGCAGCACCTGCGCGACGCGCTGCCCAACGCGACCTTCGTCGCCTTCACCGGCACCCCGGTGAGTGGCGCGGACCGCGACACCCGCGCGGTGTTCGGCGATTACATCCACATCTACGACATGCAGCAGGCGAAGGAAGATGGCGCGACGGTGGCCATCTACTACGAGAGCCGGCTGGCCAAGCTGAAACTGAACGAGGCGGTATTGTCGGAGATCGACGACGAGGTCGACGAGCTCGCCGAGGACGAGGAAGAGAGTGTTCAGGCCCGGTTGAAGTCGAAATGGGCCGCGCTGGAAAAGCTGGTCGGCGCCGAGCCGCGCATCGCCAGCCTGGCGGCGGATCTGGTGTCGCACTTCGAGCTGCGCAACCAGGCGCAGGATGGCAAGGCGATGGTGGTGACCATGAGCCGCGAGATCTGCGTGCACCTTTACGACGCGATCGTGAAGCTGCGCCCGGACTGGCACGACCCGGACCCGGAGAAGGGCGCGCTCAAGATCGTGATGACCGGCAGTGCCAGCGACAAGGCGCTGCTCCGGCCGCACATCCACAGCGCGCAGACCAAGAAGCGGCTCGCCAAGCGCTTCAAGGAGCCGGACGACCCGCTGAAGATGGTGATCGTGCGCGACATGTGGCTCACCGGCTTCGACGCGCCGTGCGTGCACACCATGTACATCGACAAGCCGATGCAGGGCCACAACCTGATGCAGGCCATCGCGCGGGTCAACCGGGTGTTCCGCGACAAGCAGGGCGGGTTGGTGGTCGATTACATCGGCATTGGCAACGAGCTGAAGGCGGCGATGAAGGAATACACCGCCAGCAAGGGGCGCGGCCGGCCGGCAACCGACTCGCGCGAAGCCTTCTCCATCGTGCTGGAAAAGCTCGACGTGCTGCGCGCGATGTTGCACGGCTTCGACTACTCGGGCTTTCGCACGGGTGGCCAGCGGGTGCTGGCGGGGGCGGCCGAGAAAGTGCTGAAGCTTCCGTCGCTGACGCCTGGTGGCGAGCGCGACGGCAAGCGGCGTTTCGCCGATGCCTCGCTGGCATTGAGCAAGGCCTTCAGCCTGAGCTGCACGCTGGACGAGGCACGCGAGGTGCGGGACGAGGTCGCCTTCATGCAGGCGGTGAGGGTGTTGCTGACGAAGCGGGAGCTGAGCGCGAAGAAGCGCACCGACGAACAGCGCGAGACCGCGATCCGCCAGATCATCGGCCAGGCGGTGGTGAGCGAGTCGGTGGTCGACATCTTCGACGCGGTCGGCCTGGACAAGCCCGACATCGGTCTGCTCGACGAGGATTTTCTCGCCCAGGTCCGGCAGCTGCCCGAGCGCAACCTCGCGGTGGAACTGCTCGAGCGCCTGCTCGAAGGCGAGATCCACAGCCGTTTCGCGAGCAACGTGGTGCAGCAGCGCAAGTTCTCCGAATTGCTGGCCGGCGTGATGACCCGCTACCAGAACCGCAGCATCGAAGCCGCGCAGGTCATGGAAACCCTGGTCGACATGGCGCGCCAGTTCCGCACCGCTGCGCAGCGCGGCGAAACGCTCGGCCTGACCGAAGACGAGGTGCGCTTTTACGATGCGCTGGTGGACAACGAATCCGCGGCGCGCGAACTCACCGACGAGACCCTGAAGAAGATCGCCCACGAACTCACCGAAAACCTGCGCAAGAGCATCACCGTGGACTGGTCCCAGCGCGAGAGCGTGCGTGCGCGCCTCCGGCTGATGGTCAAGCGCATCCTGCGCAAGCACAAATACCCACCCGACCAGCAGGACAGCGCGGTGGAGCTGGTGCTGCAGCAGGCCGAGGTGATCGGGGAGGCCTGGGTTTAAGCTAGCAGTCCGGTGCACGCGATGTGCGCTCACGCTCGGCAGGCTGTCAGCAGACCACGCCTGGCACCCACGCAAATACGGTACTCACGCCATGACCAACGATTACGTTTCCCTCTACGCGCTGTTTCTCGCCCAGGCCGTCACCGTCGTGGTGGCGATCCTCGCCATCGTCGCGGGGGTGGCCTTGCTGTCGCGCCGCAAGACCAGGAATGCCGGCCATGTCGCAGTGACTGAGGTCAATCGCCAGCTCGAAGCCGGCGGCGACGCCATCGATGCCGTGCGCCTGCCGAAGGAGGCGCACAAGGCGCTGCTCAAGCAGCGCAAGGCCGAACGCAAGGCGCGGCAGCAGCAGGCGGAGGCCGAGCCCTGCACCTACCTTATCGACTTCAAGGGTGACATCCGCGCCTCGGCCGTGGAGACGCTACGCGAGGAGATCAGCGCCATCCTGCAGGCAGCCAGGCCGGGCGACGCGGTGCTGCTGCGGCTGGAAAGTGCGGGCGGCATGGTCAACCGTTACGGCCTCGCCGCCGCCCAGCTTCTGAGACTGCGCGACGCCAAGCTGCCGCTCACCGCCATGGTCGATACCGTCGCCGCCAGCGGCGGCTACCTCATGGCCGCTGCGGCCGACCGCATCGTCGCCTCGCCGTTTGCGCTGGTCGGCTCCATCGGCGTCATCGCGCAGATGCCCAACTTTCACCGCTGGCTGCAGGCACGCGACATCGACTGGGAGCAGTTCACCGCCGGCCAGTTCAAGCGGACCGTGACCGTGTTCGGCGAAAACACCGAAGCCGGTCGCGCCAAACTGCGCGAGGAACTGGAGGAAATCCACGTGCGCTTCCGCGACTTCGTACAGGAGCGTCGCACCGAACTCGACATGGAGAAAGCAGCTACCGGCGAAGCCTGGCTTGGCAGCGAGGCGCTGGAGCTGGGGCTGGTCGACGAACTCGCCACCAGCGACGACATTATCCGCAGTGCCTGCCAACGGGGCAGGGTGCTGCGGGTGAGCTATCAGCGCAAGCTGAGCCTGCCCGAACGCGTGCGGGTCTCGGCGCAGTCGGCGTGGGACGGGTTCTGGCAGGCGCGTTCGCCGTTGGGGTGAGCTGCGCGTCACAGCGAGCGCAGCGGTGGCCGCAGCCGTGACGGTGTGAGAAATGCGGGCTAGTCCTTGGCGTGCCGGGTGATTGCTGTCAGGCGAAGGCGTCAGGGGCCTGCATCCAGGCGGGAATATCGCGCTGGCCGTGCAGTACGCGCCAGACATCGATGTGGTCCGGACGTTCGACGTAGAAGACGATGTAGGGGTAGGGCGACAGCGTCCAGGAGCGTAGACCAGGAAGGTCCAACTCATGCCCATACCGCGGCGAACCCGTTCCAGGCTGGCGGGCGATGTGGGTATAGCTCTGTTCCAGTGCATCGATGAAGCCGAGCGCAACTGATGAGGAAGCCTCCTCGAGGTAGTAGGCTATCGCGTCGTCGACGTCCTGGTTGGCCTGCTCACGCGGAACGACGGGCTTGACCTTCACCCCTGAGAAGCCGACTTGGGAGCCCTTCGTACCCGTTCACGCAGACCTTCGAAGTAAGCGGAATCAACTGGCGCTGCTGGCGCAGTGGCCGCGCCCGCCAGCAGCACTCCACGCAAGCGCTGGCGATCCTGATCCTTACGGATCAGTTCGCGCACGTACTCGCTACTGGTGCTGTAGCCCCGTTCGCCCACCTGCTCATCCACGAAAGATTTCAGACTCTCGGGCAAGGAAATATTCATCGTGCTCATAGGCGCACATTAGGTCTTTTGACAAACTTTGGCAAGATCGTGCCGCAGCGCGATTGCATGAACGCCATACGGTTTCTGATTGGCGGCCTCGTCCAGTGGGTTTCGAGCACCTGGACGACCTGGCTGATCGGCATGGTCTTCGCGTCTTCGCGCAGACGGGCGAGGAAGGTTCAACCGAAGTTGTCAGGAAACGCTGGACAGCTCTGTTTCACGAAGCTTCGCGAATGACCCGATGAACGAAACCGAGCTTTTCGATGGCGCCGGGCGAGAGCACGAAGGGGTAGGCGTGCTCATGCCCCATGCTTCGGTTGAGGCTGTTCAGCGCGAAGCACAGCGGCAGCCAGTGCTCGATGAGCGGGTCGATGCTCTCCGAGCGGTAGGGGTCGAAGTCGTGCTGCGTGGTTGCGTACGAGTCGTCGCCGACTCTGGGCCGGCTGCCGATGCCGAACTGCCAGGCGGTTTCCAGCGTGTCGACGAGGTGCAGGTAATGCGCCCAGGTTTCGGCCCAGTCTTCCCACGGGTGCATGGTCGCGTAGCCGCTGATGAATTGCTGCCGCCAGTCGGCGGGCGGACCATATTGGTAGTGGTGCTCGAGGGCAGCGCCGTAGTCTCGCGTGTCGTCGCCGAAAAGCTGGCGGAAATCGTAGAGCCTCGGCGTGCTGCCGATCAGCCGGCCCCAGTAGTAGTGTCCGGACTCGTGCCGGAAGTGGCCGAGCAGGGTTCGGTAGGGTTCGTCCAGACGTCCGCGCATGCGCTCGCGCTCGGCAGGGTCCGCTTCCTTGAGGTTGATCGTGATCAGCCCCTCGGTGTATCCGGTGAAGACCTTGCCGCGCTCGCTGAAGGGTTCGTCGTTGTCGGCGAGAAAGTCGAACGCAAGGCCGCCCGCAACCTCGGAGAGCGGCCCGACAGGCAGCCCGAGGCGCAGCAGCGAATAGACAAGGCGGCGCTTCTCGGCTTCGAGTGCCCGCCAGAGGTCGAGATTGCCGCATACGCTTAAATCCGGAATGGTGCGATTGAGGCGGCAAGCCTCGCAGAATGCGTGACTGTCGTCGGCTCGCACCATCCAGTTGCACACCGCATGCTGTTCGTAGTTCGCACACATACGGTAGGTGGTCTCGCGGCCGTGCGGCCGCCAGAGGCCGTCACCAGTTGCGTCCAGCGAGACGAGCGTCAGCTCGCTCGGCAGAAACCCGAGTGACGCGCCGCAGCGGGTGCAGGATACGTTCTCGAAGTACAGTCGCTGGCCGCAATGACCGCAGCTGAATAGTCGCATGCTTGGTCCCGGTCGTTCTTATTGCAGGGGCCGGCTGAACTCACCCGGTGAGGACGAGGTCATTGTCGGTGCATCATCGAAATGGCAACAATCAGGCAATCTCGCGCGGCGCGCGTGCTCGCACCCTTTCCTTTGAGGCGAGCACGGTGTGTGCGATCTCACCCCCTGCACTTGATTGCCTTGTCGATATTCTGTTCAGGATAGCGGGCGGCACGCGATTTCGTGACTATTGTGGTCTCGATCAGACTTAGAATCCGTGCCTTTGCAGTTTCTCAGGTGCTCAATGAACCCGGTTCGCGTCGTTTCCTTCGTCCTCATCGCGTTCGCGCTGACGCCCGCTTCCGCGCAGGAGGAGCCGCGTAACGGCACGCTCAGCTTCGTGCTGGAGAACGACGTGTTCTACAACGCGGATCGCCACTACACCAACGGTGTTCGCTTTGCGTGGGTGCCGGACCGCAGGCGCCCGGTGCCGGGGCTGGTTCGTGAGGTGGCCGAGATCATGCCGTGGTTCCCCCGCGATGCGACGATCAGGCATGGCTACGCGTTCGGCCAAAGCATGTACACCCCACGCGACATCACCATCGTGAATCCGCCGGATGGCGAACGCCCGTACGCCGGGTGGTTGTACGGTTCAGTGGGCCTCGGCGTGGAGACCGGCCGGGTGGTCGACCAGTTTGGTCTCACGATTGGCGTGGTGGGGCCGGCTTCGCTTGCCGAGGAGACGCAGAAGTTCGTGCATCGGGTCATCGACTCGGACCGACCGGAGGGCTGGGACCATCAACTGCGCAACGAGCCGGGCCTGATCCTGAGCTGGAAGCGAAGCTGGCGTGGTCTCTACACCACGCGAATGCTCGGCAACCATCTGGACTTTGGCACGCACCTGGGCGCGGCGTTGGGCAATGTCTTCACCGATGGGAAGGCTGGTTTCATGTTCCGCTTCGGCCCGGATCTGCCCAACGACTATGGCCCCCCACGCATCGAGCCCGCGCTGCCTGGCGCGTCGGACTTCTACGCCGCCACCGGTTTTCGCTGGTATCTGTTTGCGGGTGTCGAAGGACGTGCAGTAGCGCGCAATGTCTTTCTCGATGGCAGCACTTTTCGCGACAGCGCGAGCGTAGACAAACGCAGGCTGGTGGGCGATCTGCAGTTCGGGCTGGTTGCCGACTGGAAGGACTTGCGCGTGAGCTACACCCATGTCGCGCGGTCCAAGGAGTTCCGGACTCAGAGCGAAAGTGACGTGTTCGGGGCGTTTTCGGTCTTGCTCAAGTTCTGACCGGTTTCGCCCCGGAGTGTCGTCGACCCCGGCCGGCTGCGTCTCGCGGCTGCGCTTGGGTTGCAGCTGGGGGAAGCGTGTGCGTTTCGGAACGCGCGAGCTCAGCTGATGTCAGCGTTTGTGTCGAATTCCACGATATTGTGTGATTGTGCGGATTCCACTCGCATTAACAGGAGTAAGCTTGTTGTTGGGTCGCCGAAGTTGCATGGCGGTTATATGCCAGTTCAGCGGGTTCCGGATACATCAGGATGTTTCAGCGCTTCATCATTTCCCACGGTCTTCGAGCTGCTGCCACGCAAGTGGTCGCCGTCCTGTTCGGCGCGCTGCTATTGGTGGCCGGTCTCTCGAGTGCGGCCTCGGCGCGTGAGGTCGTAGTCGGGCTCTACGAAAACGAGCCGAAGATCTTCACCGGCTCGGACGGTCGAGCAGCCGGGATCTTCCCGGAAATCCTGCGTGAGATAGCGGCGAGGGAGGGCTGGCAGCTTCGCTATGAGCGTTGTGAATGGTCGGTTTGCCTCGGGCTGCTGGACGCCGGCGAGATTGACCTGATGCCCGATGTGGCGTTTTCGTCGGAGCGGCTCGAACGCTTCTCCTTTCACGACGTGGTTGCGCTGCACAGCTGGTCGCAGGTGTTCAAGCCGACCGATTCCGGGATCGAATCGATACTCGATCTGGACGGCAAGCGGATCGCGATGCTGGCCGGCAGTGTGCAGGAGGTTGCGCTGCGGGCAATGCTCGCGGGCTTCGATGTGGAGTTCGAGCTTGTGCCCGCGGATTCGTTCGACGAGACCTTCGCCCTCGTCGCCCGCGGCGACGCAGATGCGGCTGTGGCAAATCATCTGTTCGGTGTCAGACGTGCGCCGCAGTATGCATTGGTCACTGCGCCGGTCGTATTTCAGCCCTCCGGGCTGTTCTTTGCCACGACGCGGGGGCGCAACCTCGATCTGCTTGCCGGGATTGACCGCCAGTTGCAGCCATTGAAGGCCGACCAGTCATCGCAGTATTTCCGCATACTGGAACGATGGGCGGCACCGGCTCCGGAGTTCGTCGTGCCGACGATGCTGCGCAAGCTGATGTTCACCTTGCTGGCAATCGGTGTGGTGCTCGGTGTGGTTGTCATCGTGCTTCGGTCGCAGGTGCGGGCCAGAACCCGCGAGCGTGAGCGTCTTGCGATCGAAGTCATGGAGAGCGAGCAACGCTATCGCGATCTCGCGGAAAGCATTTACGACGTAATCTGGACGCTGGATCCCGAGACGCTGCGATTCACCTATGTCAGTCCATCGGTGGAGCGGCTGCGAGGTTATACGCCCGAAGAGGTCATGAACATGCCGCTCGAGGCCACGCTCGCGCCGGGGCAACTGGGTCGCGTGCAGGAAGTGATTGCACGCAGCATGGCGGAGTACATTGCCGGCGAGCGTTCAACCAGCGATGCCGTGATGCTCGAGGTGGAGCAGCCTCGACGCGACGGCAGCATGGTGTGGACCGAAGTCGTCGGCAATATTGCCCGCAATCCAATCACCGGACGCCTCGAGGTCAGGGGGGTGACGCGCGACATCACCGAACGCCGAAGCAACGAGGCCCGCATTCAGCAACTTGCGCACTACGATCAGTTGACCGGTCTGCCGAACCGCGTCCTGCTGCGAGACCGCTTCGCCCAGTTGCAGGCCCTCGCGCAAAGGCATGGTCAGCAGTTTGCCCTGCTGTTTCTGGATCTGGACCATTTCAAGAACATCAACGATACCCTCGGTCATGATGCCGGAGACCAGCTTCTGGTCGTGATCGCGCGGCGCCTCGAGACCGCGTTGCGCGCCGGAGATACGGTCTGCCGGCTTGGCGGCGATGAATACATCATGTTGCTCGGCGAATGCGATGCCGACGGCGCTGCGGCAGTCGTGCGCAAGCTGATCGAGCTGGTGTCCGAGCCCTGCACGGTTGGTGCGCATGAACTGGTGACGACGCCGTCGATCGGGATTGCGATGTACCCGGACGACGGTGAGGATCTCGAGACCCTGTTGCGCAAGGCGGACGTCGCGATGTACCGGGTCAAGCACGAAAACCGGGGTGATTTTCGCTTCTATACCAGTGAGATGCAGGCTCACACCGAGCGTGCCTTGCTTCTCGCGAGCGCGCTGCGGCACGCGGTGGCTGGTGGCCAGCTGCATCTGCACTATCAACCGCAGTTCGACGTGTCGACCCGCCAAGTGACCGGGGCGGAGGCGCTGGTGCGCTGGAGTCACCCGAGCCTGGGTGTGCTGTCGCCGGCAGAATTCATCCCGGTGGCCGAGAGCACCGGGCTGATCAACGAGCTTGGCGCCTGGGTTCTTCGCGAGGCAGCCCGCGAATTGCGACGCTGGCAGGACGAGGGGGTGGCACCGCCAATGCTTGCGGTGAATCTGTCGGCGGTGCAGTTCCGCCGCCCCGATCTCCCCGAGTGCATACGCCGTGAGCTCGATGAGGCCGGCATCCAGCCTGAGCGGCTCGAGCTCGAGTTGACGGAGGCCGTGGCGATGGACGACCCGGAAAAGGCCCTGCACATGATGCGGCAACTGGCGGCGTCCGGCGTCAGGATTGCGATAGATGATTTCGGCACCGGCTATTCTTCGCTCAGTTACCTCAAGCGCTTCACCGCGCACAGGCTCAAGATCGATCAGAGTTTCGTGCGGGATATTGGCGAGGACGAGGACGACAGGGCGATCGTCAGGGCCATCATCCGATTGGCGCAAAGCCTGGGCATGCACACCGTTGCCGAGGGTGTCGAAACCGAGGAGCAGCTCGCCTTTCTCAAGGCCGAAGGCTGCGACGAGGCGCAGGGCTACCTGCTTGCGAGACCAATGCCTGCCGACGACATGCGGGCGTTTCTGGCGGCCAATCGTGCTTTAATTGTGCGATAGCGAACTCTGGCGCCTTGCGCATCCGCCATGAAAATCGACATCGCCCTCGAGTGGTTTCTCAACCCGGACCATCTTCCCTTCATCGCCGGCATCGAGCTTGGCTGGTTCGCCGAGGCAGGGCTGGTAGTCAGCCTCAAGGTGCCCGAGGATCACTACGACGGTCTTGCCGCAGTGGTCTCCGGCGAGATCGCTTTCGCCTGCAACGAGCCGCTGCACATGATTGACGCCCACCGGCCGGGCCTGAAGGCGCTGGGCTGCTTCTTCGAAACCGATGGCGGCATTCTGCTGCAGCCGTCCGGTGCCGAGCGCCTGCTTGCGGGTGAGGGCATTCGCGTCGCGTCTCCGGTAGCCGGCGAGATCACCGATGAGATCGCGATCGAGATTCTCGCCCGCTGGTGTCATTTGCGCGGCGCGAGCTTCGAGCGAGACCAGGTGGTGATCGAGGCGGCCGGTTTCGAACATCTGAAGAACCTGCAGGCTGGTTACGACGCGGCATGGCTTTGTTTCGCCAACTTCGAGGGGGTCGAGGCGCGCATGCTCGGGGTCGAGGCCGAGTTCGTCGCGACAGGCGAGGTGGGTCTGGAAAACTTCTCGGCGCTGGAGTTGTTCACCGGTGAGCGCTTCCTCGCCGAACACCGGAATGTCGTCGATACCGTGCTTGCGCTGGTTTCGCGCGGCGCCGAGCTGTGCCGCAATGATCCGGAGGAGGCGGCTCGCCTGTGGTACGCCTTCAGCGGCGACACACCGGAGCCGCTCATGGACGAGATCATCCGCGACACCTGCCCGCGGCTGGTCGCGCCGGTGGTGCGCGACGCCGAGCGTTGGCGCGCGATGTGGCGCCAGTTCGAGTCCATGGGCATGTCGCAGGTCGACGCAACGGCCTACGATCGCTTGTATGCGGATTGATCCAGCGAGCCTCGCGCGCGAGATCCAGCCCCGCACGCAAGCCACACCCCGGTTCGCGGCTCACGCCGCTCCCACAGGTCGTGGAAGCACCTGTGCCGGGGGCTGGAGCGGCGTAAGCCGCGAATCGGACTGATGCGTTTCATTCATAGCGGGGACTGGCACCTCGGCAGACTCTTTCATGCCCGCTCGCTGGTCGAGGACCAGGCGTACGTGCTCGACCAGTTCGTCGAACTGGTGCGCGAGCGCCGACCGGACGCGGTGTTGCTGGCCGGCGACATCTACGATCGTGCCGTGCCGCCGGCCGAGGCGGTCACGCTGTTGGACGACGTGTTGTCCCGCATCGTGGTCGGGGAAGGTGTGCCGGTGGTGATGATTGCCGGCAATCACGACAGCCCGGACAGGCTCGGTTTCGGCGCGAGACTGCTCGCGAGCGGAGGATTGACGGTGGTCGGGCGCTATCAGGGCGAGGTGCCGGCACTCGAGCTTGACGATGCGCACGGACCGCTCCGTATCTATCCGCTGCCCTATTGCGAACCGGCCGTCGTGCGCGACGCCCTCGGCATCGAGGTGGCCGACCACGACGCGGCGATGGCCGCGGTGCTCGAACAGGTGCGTGCCGGGCATCCGACCGGGGTGCGCTCGCTGCTGGTGGCGCATGCCTTCGTTGCCGGCGGCGCGGAGTCCGAATCCGAACGTCCGCTGTCGGTGGGCGGCAGTGGAGCGGTCGATGCGCGCCGCTTCGAGGGTTTCGATTTCGTCGCGCTTGGTCACCTGCACCGGCCGCAGACGCTGGCCGGTCGTCTGCACTACGCGGGGTCGCTGATGAAGTATTCGCTTTCCGAGGCAGACCACGACAAGAGCGTGAGCGTGGTCGAGATCGGTGCGGATGGTGCGGCGAGCGTCGAGCGGGTGCAGCTCGCCCCACGCCGCGACCTGAGGCGTATTCGCGGCGAGCTGGCGGCGCTGATCGAGGCGGGTCGCGACGACCCGGAGAATGAGGACTATGTGTTCGCCACCCTGACCGACAGCGGCGCGTTGCTCGACTCGATGGCGCGCCTGCGCGAGGCATATCCCAATGCGCTGGGTTGCGAGCGCGAAGTGCTGCAGCGCGCGGGCGAGGGCGGGGCAGCGAGTCGACATCGGGAGCTGGATGTCCGGCATCTGTTCGCTGATTTCTTTCGGGAGGTCACCGGAGACGCGCTGAGCGAGGCTCAGGCGGCGGCGCTGGACGCCACTCTCGAGCACCTCGCCCGCGACGACCGGGAGGCCGGCGCGTGAAGCCGCTCGAACTGACGATGCAGGCTTTCGGGCCGTTTGCCAGCGTGCAGACGGTGGATTTCACCGCACTCGGCGAGCGCGCCCTGTTTCTCATCCATGGCGCAACCGGTGCCGGGAAGACGACACTGCTCGATGCCTTGTGCTTCGCGCTCTACGGCGACACCTCTGGGGGCGAGCGCGATGCACGTGCAATGCGCAGCGATCATGCTCCGGCCGATCTGCCCACTGCGGTGACGCTTGAGTTCGCCCTTGGCACCGAGCGTTTCAAGGTAGTGCGCGAGCCAGCTCAGCGTCGGCCCAAGCAGCGCGGCAGCGGCGAACGCGAGGTGCCGGCCACCGCACAACTGGATCGCTGGGATGGTGCTGCATGGAAGAGCCTTGCCACGCAACCCGGCAAGGTCACTGCAGCAGTGGTCGACTTGCTCGGTTTCGACAGCGAGCAGTTCCGTCAGGTTGTGGTGTTGCCTCAGGGGCGGTTTCGCGACCTGCTTACCGCGCGCTCGGACGCGCGTGAAGCCATTCTGCAGACGCTGTTCCGCACCGAGCGCTACCGCGAGATCGGCGAGGCCTTGAAGCGCGAGGCGCGCGATGTCGAGGCGGCCGCGAGGGATCTGAGGGTTCGCCGGGACACCCTGTTGCAGCAGGCCGACGCCGCGGACGAGGCTCAGTTGCAGGCGCGGCGGAGCGACAGTGCGGGTGAGCTGGAGCATGCGCTTGCCGCCGAGCAGGTGGCCCGCCAGTCGGACGCAGCCGCCCGAGCGGAGCTTGCGGCTGGCCGGGATGCGGTGGCGAGACTTGACGAACTGGAACAGGCGCAACGTGCAGTGACGGCACTCGAGGCGCGCCTGCCGGAAACCGCGCTGCTGCGCGGCGAGCGCGACGCCGCCAGACGGGCGGCGGCAGTCGAGGTGGCGGCCAGAGCTGCCGAACTCGCGCAGCGCGAGCATGCCCAGGCCGGTGAGGCGGCGGCCAACGCGAACAAGGCGCATCTGGTCGCAGATGAAGCGCGGAGAAACGCCACGGCCCTGCTGCAGACCGAGCAGGCCCAGGAGCCGGTACGTCAGCAACTCGCGCGAGAGGTCGAGCGTTTGGGCGAGCTCGTCAAGCGTTGCGCTCGACTGCGCACCGAGCGTGACAAGCTCGCCGATCTGCACAAGCGACGCGATGCCGCAGCGGTGGCGATCGAAGCCTCTGCGACACGACATGCCGAACTCGAACGGCAATTGAGCGAAATCCGCGCTGCTTGCGAGGCCCTGAAGGCCGATGCCGCCCGCGGCGAATTGCTCGCCATGCAGTTGAAGGAAGCCGAGCAAGCCCTTGCCAGGCTGGAGCAGCATGCCCAGGCCTTGCAGACCTTGAGCCGCGCCGAAGCGGATTCGGCGCAAGCGGCGCGCGCACTGGCGCAGGCCGATGCCAGTCTGGGCGCAGCGAGGAACGCGCTCGCCGAACGCGAACTGGCACTGCGCCTCAGCCACGCCGCCGCGCTTGCAGCCCATCTGCACCAGGGCGAACCCTGCCCGGTATGCGGTGCGACCGAGCATCCTTCGCCCGCGAACGCCGCGGAGCGAGGCGGCGAAACCGATGTGACCGCCGAGCCCGATGCAGAGCGCAAGGTGCTTGCCGCTGCCGAGCGCCAGCGTGACGAGGCGTTCACCGCACACGCGACCCGGTCCGCGAGAGCAGCCGAACTGCGCGAGCGTGTCGAAGCCTCGGCGAAGTCGATCGGGGATCTCGACCCCGGGGCGCTGGTCGCGCGACGCGCCGAGCTCACCCAATCACTCGCCGACAGCAAAGCCGCTGCCACCGCGCTACAGGCACGCCAGGCTGCGCTTGGCGCGCTCGAGGGCGATCTGGCCAACGCGCGAAAGACTCAGGAGCGGGCGCGGCACGATCGTGATGCTTTGGAACGTGAGATCGCCGCAGTCGATGCAACCGTGCAGACTCTGGGTGAGACGGTGCCGGAGCCGATGCCGGAACCGGTCGCGCTCGAGGCCGAACGGGATGCCGTGTCGTCGAGACTCGCAAGCCTGGTGTCGGCACTGGAGAAGGCGCAGCGCGCCGAGCGGGACGCCGTGGCGGCGGCGGAGCGTGCCGAGGCGAGCCGGGATGCCGCACTTGAGCGGCTCGCCCGGGCCGAGTCTGCGCTCGCCAGTGCAGCGGAGGAGTTTCAGGCGTGTCTCACTGAGCAGGCGTTTGCCGGCGAAGCCGCGTTTCGCGAAGCGCGTCGCCCCCCGGGACGTGTCGCCGCGCTGGAGCGCGATCTCGCGGCATTCGATGAGGCCTTGGCCGCCGCGCGTGACCGATTCGCGCGGGCATGCACCCAGGCCGAAGGAAAGCTGCGTCCCGACATCGAGGCGCTCGAGCAGGCCGCTGCCGAACGTGGCCGGCAGCTCGAGGCGGCGCTGTCGGCGACTCAGGCGCTGGGCTCACGCATTGCGCGGCTGGACGAAGTGCTGGCCGCGCTCGCGAAGCTCGCGAGCGATGGCGCCGAGATCGAAAAACAATACGCGGTACTCGGCCGCCTCGCCGAAGTGGCCGGGGGCAACAACCCCCTGCGCATGACCTTCCAGCGTTTCGTGCTGGCGACCTTGCTCGACGAGGTGCTGGAAACCGCCTCGCACAGGCTTTCGCACATGAGCCGGAACCGCTTCGAGCTGCGTCGGGTCCGCGGGGTCACCGACCAGCGCAGCGCCGGCGGCCTGGAACTGGAGGTGTTCGATCAGTACACCGGCACCACCCGACCGGCCAACACGCTTTCCGGCGGCGAGGGTTTTCTGGCGGCGCTGTCGCTGGCGCTGGGTCTGGCCGACGTGGTTCAGTCGCGGGCAGGCGGGGTGCAGATCGAGACCCTGTTCATCGACGAGGGCTTCGGCACCCTCGACCCCGAGAGCCTGGATCTCGCCCTGCGCACCCTGATCGACCTGCAACAGTCCGGGCGCACCGTGGGCGTGATCTCGCACGTGGCCGAACTGCGCGAGCGCATCGACGTGCGCATCGAGGTCAGCGGTGGCAACAGGGGGAGCCAGTTGCGCCTTGTGCGCTGAGCTTTCAGGCCGCGCTCTTGAGCGTCCGGGGCACTTCGTGCAGGTGCAGGTCGCGTTGCGGGAACGGGATGGTGATGCCTTGCTCGTCGAACGCGAGCTTGACCCGCTCGAGCAGATCCGCCCGCACCGGCCAGAAATCCTCGGTCTTGACCCATGGGCGGACATTGATGTTCACGCTGCTGTCGGCGAGCTCTCCGAGTGCGATCAGCGGGGCAGGGTCCGTCAGTACTCGCTCGTCGGCGGTGACGATGCCCTCGATGATGGCCTTGGCCTTGCGGATGTCGTCGCCGTAGCTGATGCCGAAGACGAGGTCGATGCGTCGCGTTGGCTTGGCGCTGAAGTTGATGATCGCGCCCGCGGTAATCTGCCCGTTGGGCACCGTGATCTGGCGGTTGTCCGGGGTACGCATCACGGTATGGAAGATGCGGATCTCTTCGGGAACGCCGCTGATGCCCCCGGCCTCGATGAAGTCGCCGACCTTGAACGGCCGGAACATGATCAGCATCACGCCCGAGGCGAAGTTGCCCAGCGAATCCTTGAGCGCCAGCGCGACTGCCAGGCCGGCAGCACCGAACACCGCCAGCATCGAGGTCGTCGGGATGCCGAGGTGGTCCAGCGCGGCGATGATGACGACAACCAGCAGCGCGGTGTTGATGATGTTGCCGGCGAAGGCCACAAGCATCGTGTCCAGCTTGGCGCGGGTCATCACCTGGCGGATCAGGCCGGTCAGCTTGTCGGCCACCCATTTGCCGACGAACCAGATGGCGGCAGCGGTGAGAATGCGGATCGTCCAAGGGATGAGGTAGGCGTCGACGAAGCCTGGCTGGTAGAGCGCGGCGAGATTCTCGATCTGAAACGTGGAAACCGGGTCCATGAAATCTCCTGTTGCGTGAATGAGATCAGCCGCCGCCCGCTACCGGGGCAGTCCGGCGGGGCGGCAGAGCGCAGAATCTGCTGGAGGTTGCGATGGCCCCCGAGCGATGCGGACCCCTCGCCGGGGTCAGCTGTGTGCGCTGGCGCAGGGGCTCATTATCGCATAGGCCTTGGCCGGGGCCCGGAGTGCGGCCAGGATGCGGTCGTCGTGGCGGTAGATGTCCGGGTAGAAGACCGGGCTGCCGTCCTCGCCGACATCGGCCGTCCAGTACGCCATGACGATCGGAATCGGGCGATCGAGATTGAAGTTGCTGGTGCGGCCGCTGGCGATCCGCTCGGCGACCAGCTCAGGACTCGCGTCGCTACCGTCTTCGACCAGCAGGTCGACCAGTTCGAGCGCCCGCTCGACCCGCACACAGCCCGAGCTGAAGGCGCGCTGGTCGCGGTCGAACAGACGCTGGCTCGGTGTGTCGTGCAGATAGACATGGAAAGGATTGGGAAAACGGATCGCGACCTGGCCTAGCGCATTGCTCGGTCCTGCGTCCTGGCGCAGGAGGATGTTGCCCGGGCGCTCCCAGTCGATGCTGTAGGGGTCGAGCGGTCGTCCGCCGGCGTCGAGTACCCGCATGTTGTTGCGTGCGAGGTAGTCGATGTCCTGACGGATCTCGGGCAGCTTGTCGTTGCGCAGGATGGTGGGTGGCACCGTCCAGGTAGGGTTGAGGGTGAGGTGGGTGATGTCAGACGCAAGCAGTGGCGTGCGGCGCGTGGCGCGGCCCACCTGGGTGCGCATGTCCCAGATCGCCTCGCCATGGCGGAAGTAGCTGACCCGGGCGCCGGCAATGTTCACCAGCACATAGTTGGAGCGATGCTCGGCGGCCAGCCAGCGCATGCGCTCGAGATTCACGCTCAGCCGGTCGAGCCTGGCGCCGGGTGGCAGGTTGAGGACCGCCAGCGTGGCCGGACCGACGACGCCGTCGGCTGCCAGTCGGTTGGCTTGCTGGAAGGCGGTGACTGCCGCGATCAGTGCGGTGTCGTACGCCTGTGAGTCGGGCTCGCCGGTTCCCGTGTCGTAACCCTCGGCCTGCAGGCGTTCCCGTAGCGCGGGTACCCGTGGGCTGCGCATGCCTTCGCGCAGGGTTGCGCCCGGCGGCACCTCGGGCCAATGGACGTCGGCAAGGCTGGACCTGAGCGTTGCGTGGGCCTGACGGAGCGCGCGATAGTGCAACACGTTGGGCCGAGCTGCTTCGAAACCGGCGACGATGTCATCCAGGCTGTCCGCGGCGAGCATCAGCAGACGTTCGCGGTCGATCAGCGGTGCCGGACGGCCGTTGGAGCGCCAGAGGGGTTCGAACACCGCCGGGTCGAGTGCGCCCTGAGAGAGATGGAGCAGAGCGGTGAGATACACCTGGCTGGTGGCGAGTTCGTCGCAGACTGCGAGCGTGCCGCCACCGGCCAGACGCATGCCCAGTGCGCGAATCTCGTCCAGGGCGTATGCAGCGGGGTCGAGCCCGTCGTCGGCAAGCTCGAGAATCGCTTCCTGAAGTCGGTCGAGCCGGGGCTGCTCGGACCAGATCGGCGCGTGACCGCGGGCAGCGTAGAACCACGCAAGCTCGTCGCGCGTGATGACGCGGCGACCCTGTTCGGACGTGTGCGCGACCGGTTGCGTGGTTTCGAGCGCCGCGCGAATCGCATCAGGTGTGGGGCCGGCTGCTGCCAGTGCAGCCTTCGTCAGCGACAGCGCGAGCCAGACAAGCGGTAAGCAAATGTATCTATATGGGGACAAACTGTTATTCTCCATTGCCCGCGCTGGTAACATGCTGCGGGCTGAATGCGCTTCGGGGGAGGATCGCCGTCTGACGATTCCGTGGCGCTGCAGCTTTGCTGCCCTGACCAATAGACCGCATTGCGACGATTGTCGTTCCATCGTCACGCGGTCCATCCGTCAGGGTGTGCTTCGCAACCCCGCACAGGGGCTTGTTCTCGAAGACAAGGGGAAGGATACCGCATGCCTAAGACATTCCGCCGGGCACTGCTCGCAATGGCAAGCATTTTTGCATTTTCCGGACAGGTGTTGGCCGACCAGGCTTCAGACAACCTGCTGATCGAAACCCTGTCTCGCGAGGCGCCGGCGCTGAACCGGGATGTGCTCGGCAAGGCGGTTGCCGCCATGCAGTGTGCGGTCAGTGGTGGCGTGCGCTCTTCCGAGCGGCTCGCGGTAATCGATTTTTCGCTCCCGTCGTCGACGCCGCGTCTGTGGATCTTCGATCTCACCGAACGCAAGCTGATCCTGGAAGAGTTGGTCGCACACGGCCAGAATTCCGGCGACAACTACGCCACCAGCTTCTCCAACGTGGTCGGCAGCTATCAGTCCAGCCTCGGCCTGTTCCGCACCCAGGAGAGTTATTTCGGCCGCCACGGCTACTCGCTGCGCATGGACGGTCTGGAGCCGGGGATCAACGACCGCGCCCGTGAGCGCGCGATCGTCATCCATCGTGCTGACTACGTCGATCCGAGCTGGGTCGAGCGCCAGGGTCGCATCGGGCGCAGTCAGGGCTGCCCGGCAGTACGCCCGGAGGTGGGCGATCAGGTGGTCGACATCCTGAAGAACGGCCAATTCCTGTTCGCCTACTATCCGGATCAGGCGTGGCTTGCCGATTCAGCCTACGTGAATTGCCAGCCGAGCCGGGTGGCGAGCATTCTCGCCCCCTTCCGGGATCGCGAGAGCTGAGACGGTCCGATTCGCGTTCGTGACATATTGCTCGCTCGCGGGCAATCGGCCTTGAATCGCGCATCACCGTCTACTATCTTGGAACTACAGGAATTGTCCTGACACATGGAGGGTACTGAATGGCGCGTTATTTCGCAGCTCTTCTGGTCGTGATGCTTGCCGTAGGATCAGCCTCCGTGATGGCCTGCCCTGGAGAGAAGGGCAAAATACTCGACGGCACGCTGGATTCGACGCAGACGAGTTCGCAGGGGACGAGAACCTGAATTCAGGAAACAAGAATTGAGTCGGAAACGGGGCGGCCCTTGGGCCGCCCTGGTCGTTTACGGCTTGCGGCGCGCCTTCATGGCGTGTGTTGCCGCATCGCCTGCAGCAGGCGCTGACCGGCACGGCCGTCGGCTTCCAGGCCCAGCTGTGGTTGCAGCTCGCGGATCGCAGCACGGGAGTTGCTGCCGATGATGCCATCCACCTCGCCGATCTCGTAGCCGAGCGCAAGCAGCCGTTCCTGCACCTCGCGTCGCTCGGCGCGCGACAGGCCCGGGTCGTCGGTCGGCCATGGCGTGACAAAGACAGCTTCGCCGCGCAGACGATCGGACAGGTGCGCGATGGCCAGTGCGTAGCTTTCCGCCGCGTTATAGGAGAACAGCGCGTCGAAGTTGCGCATCACCAGGAAAGCCGGTCCTTGCGGGCCGGCTGGCAGCAACAGCCCAGCCTGGGGCGCGCCGCCCGGAAGCGGTGAGCCGTCCACCTTGCGTACGCCGGCAGCAGCCCAGGCGGACATCGCCTGCTTGTTGCGACGCCCAGCCTGACTGGTATCCATGCCTGCCGGCAACCGTACCTCGAAGCCCCATGGCTCGCCGGTGCGCCAGTTGGACTGGCGCAGGTAGTTGGCGGTGGAAGCGAGCGCGTCCGGCACGCTGCCCATCAGGTCGCGCCGGCCGTCGCCATCGAAGTCCACTGCGATCCGGCTGAAGGTCGAGGGCATGAACTGAGTGTGGCCGAAGGCCCCGGCCCAGGAGCCTACGAAGCCCTCCGGGTCGATGTGACCATCCTCGAGAATGCGCAGTGTGGTCAGGAATTCGCCGCGGAAGAAGTCCTGCCGCCGCCCGATGCAGGCCAGGGTGGCAAGCGACTGCACCACCTCGCGGCGCCCGAAGGTGCGCCCGAAGTTGGACTCCACACCCCAGATTGCGACCACGGTCTCGCGCTCGACGCCATACTGCGCTTCGACACGGTCGAGCAACTCGCGCCATTCGGCGAGCTTCGCCTGGCCGTCGGCGACACGTTCGTCATCGACCAGCCCGGCGAGGTAGTCCCAGATCGGGGTACGGAACTCGGGCTGGTGATTGAGCAGTTCGATGACCCCCATGTCCGGCTCGAGGCCGGCGGTGAAGCGGTCGAAGCTCGCCGCCGGCACGCCACGTGTGCGGGCTTCGCCGCGCAGGTCGTTGAGGCAGCGCTGGAAATCGGCGTCGGCACTGGCCGAGGACATCCCTGCGACGAGCATCAGGGACATGGCGATTCGGGTCATACTGGACGGCATCTGACGAGTTTTCCGGCTGAGGTGGATGGGAACCTCATCTTAAGCGAATTGTCCGTCTGGCTGCGTTTGAGGGTGTAAGCGATGATGTGCCGGCAGCGCGTCCATTACCGCCGCATTCGCGCCTTACGGCGCTTATATGGACGCCTCCCGGTTTGGCAAGTGAAGTTTGCATTTTTGACGTTCCAGAGTCTGGCTGCAGTCTTATATCCGGCCTGTTTGGCAGACCCGATGTCTGCTGGCCCTGATGGAATTCGCC